>CAJWZN010000029.1 GCA_913050105.1 uncultured Synechococcus sp. | reverse complement strand
GGGGAGGAGCGCCAGGTGGGCGTGGCTGTGGCCGGGCGCGTGATGACGCGACGCGTGATGGGCAAGCTGGCCTTCTTCACCCTGGCTGATGAAACTGGAACCATCCAGCTGTTTCTTGAGAAGGCAGGTCTTGAGTCTCAACAGGAGGGTTGGTTCAAACAGATCACGTCCTTGGTGGACAGCGGAGACTGGTTGGGCGTCCGGGGGACCCTGCGCCGTACAGACCGCGGTGAACTGTCGGTGAAGGTGACCGACTGGTGCATGCTCACCAAGAGCCTGCAGCCATTGCCGGACAAATGGCATGGTCTTGCCGACGTGGAGAAGCGTTACCGACAGCGCTATCTCGATCTGGTTGTCTCACCCGACACCAGGGACACCTTCCGGCGTCGGGCCCGGCTGGTGAGTGGTATCCGTCGCTGGTTGGACGACCGTGACTTCCTCGAGATCGAAACCCCGGTTCTGCAGAGTCAACCTGGAGGTGCTGATGCCAGACCGTTTGAAACACACCACAACGCACTGGACCTGCCGCTCACGCTGCGCATTGCCACTGAATTGCACCTGAAGCGTCTTGTGGTGGGTGGGTTTGAGCGCGTTTATGAGCTCGGACGGATTTTCCGCAATGAGGGAGTCAGCACCCGCCACAACCCTGAGTTCACCTCGGTTGAGATCTATCAGGCTTACACCGATTACATCGGGATGATGGAGCTCACCGAGCAGATGTTGAGTTCCGTCTGCCAGGAGGTTTGTGGCAGCACCCGGATCACTTATCAGGGCACGGAGATCGATCTCAGTCCGCCCTGGCGGCGGGCCACCATGCATGAGCTTGTTGAAGATGCGACCGGGTTGGACTTCACCCGTTTTGCCAGCCGTGAGGAGGCCGTCGCAGCGATGGAAGCCAAGGGTCTGCATGCTCCTGCACTGGCAGATTCCGTCGGGCGCCTTCTGAATGAAGCCTTTGAGCAAGCGGTGGAATCCACCCTGATCCAACCCACCTTTGTGACCGACTATCCGGTGGAGATTTCACCCCTGGCGCGGCCCCATCGCAGCAAGCCCGGTCTGGTGGAACGCTTTGAACTGTTCATCGTGGGTCGTGAGCATGGCAATGCCTTCAGTGAGCTCACCGATCCGGTGGATCAACGTCAACGGCTCGAGGCGCAGCAGGCTCGCAAGGCGGCTGGTGACCTGGAGGCTCAGGGGCTTGATGAGGATTTTGTCAATGCTCTTGAGTTGGGTATGCCGCCCACCGGCGGCCTTGGGATCGGCATTGATCGGTTGGTCATGCTGCTGACCGACAGTCCTTCGATCCGGGATGTGATCGCCTTTCCGCTGCTTCGGCCGGAGTCCCGTGGGTCGGATTCCCTCGCAGTGGAATAATGGTGACAGTGGCACAGTCCAATCCCCATGAGTGGTGAACGCGTCGGGTTCCGCTTCAAGCACGCTGATGCTGTGGTCAAGCGCAATCCCCAGGGCCGTTCCCGCAGGGGATGGGTGATGGAGCCTGTGGAGCAGACCACCAGCCGAGGCACCAAGATGCCGGCCTATCGAATTCGCTGGCGCGACAGTGAGCGCCCCGAGATTGTGCTCCAGCACATGCTGATCGCTGATCCGGACCCCACTCCTCCGCCCGAGGGTGTCAGCCTTGAGCCCCCCGCTCCGAAGGCCTGAGTTCAGCTCAGTCCAGCCTGATGGCGCAGTTCCTCGAGTTCTTGCTCCGCTTCAAACAGTGCCCAGTCCTGATCCAGGTTGCTGCCGTTGCTGCGTTGTTGTTTGAGCTCCAAGAGCTGCGCGTCCACTTCGTCGAAGCGCCGCCCCAGGGAGGCCAGATCACGCCACAGTTCATGCCCCTGATTCATCAGTTCGGCACGATGCAGCTCGGCCCTTCTTGCCAGGTCTGATGCGCCTGCTGCTTTTGCTCTGTCGCTTCTGTCAGTCCAGGCTTTGATGTTCTCAGCCAAAGCCAGAAGCTGGCGCCGTTGTTCGCTGGCTTCCTCGGTCAGTTGTTGCCGTTGACGTTGCAGAGCGAGCACACGGTCGCGTTGATGTTGTTCTTCGAACAACCTCACCTGCACGGGATTACTGCGAAGAAACGAGGACAGCCTTTGGTCCAGTTCCTGTTCCAGCTGGTCCAGCCAGGTCATGATCCCGATTCAGGGGTGGTCAAGATTCAGTCTGCCGGCAGAAGCAGATGGAGAGAGACCTGGTCATTGTCATCGTGCCAGCGCTGTTGAATCCTCCAGCCGGCCTGCTTCGCCAGCTCTTCAGCTGCGGCGGGGCTGTATTTCACGCTGTGTTCCGTGATCCAGGCCTCATCAGGCTCGAACTGCCAGAGCTGCCCAGCCAGGGTGATGGTCTGAGGGGAGTCACTCACGAGAGCCATCTCGATACGGCTTTGGGAGCTTTGCCAGCGGGCGCGGTAATGGAAGCGGTCCACGTCAATGTCACCCTGCAGTTCGCGGTTCAGCCTCGTCAGCAGATTTTGTGCGAAGGCAGCGGAAACACCCGCGGCATCGTCGTAGGCGGCCTCTAGCAGTGCAGGGCTCCGCGGTTGATCCAGTCCCAACAGCAGGGGCCCATTGTTGAGCAGTCGTCTGAAGCGTTGCAGCAATGCCACAGCGTTGTCCCAGCTGAAGTTTCCAAGCGAACTTCCGGGAAAAAAGCCGATGCGGCGTCGGCCGTCCAGCAGCGGATGAGGCGGGAGATCCGCCAATTGGCTGTGGTCGCAGCAGATGCCCAACATCGTGGTCTGCGGATGCTCCCGGCCAAGACCTTCGAGGGCATCGCGCAACGCAGTGCGGCTGATGTCGAGCCCCACGAATAAATCGCTTTTGAGAGCTTTCAGCAACGGCGAAACCTTGTGCGCGTTGCCGATACCGAACTCCACCATGACCCCTGGTCCCAAGGCGGCAGAAATGGCATCTGCCTGGTGATTCAGCAGAGCGATTTCGGTTCGCGTCAGGCTGTATTCCGGTTGCTCGCAGATGGAAGCGAAGAGCCGTGAACCTTCGCTGTCATAAAGGAGCCAGGCTGGCAGCTGTCGTGGCATGGCGGTCAGCCCTTCCCGCACCACCTGCTCCAGGTCGGCTGTGGCTGGATGAAGGTCAATTAACTCGACGTTCATCGGGCCAGTCGGATGCCGCTTCCCATCCAGCGGCTCGCCGGGGGAAAGAAGTTTCGGTAGGTGTCCCGTTCATGGCCTGCCGGTGTCAGCCAACAGCTCCCCCGAAGCACGAATTGTGAGCTCATGAATTTGCCGTTGTATTCGCCAATGGCGCCGGGGGCAGGTGAGAAACCCGGATAGGGCCGATAGGGGGAGGAGGTCCACTGCCACAGGGCACCGTGGGCATTTCGCAGGGCCTCATGGTGGATTCTTCGGGCCTGTTCCCATTCCGCTTCGGTCGGCAGGCGTGCGTCGCTCCAGCGGGCAAAGGCATCGGCTTCGAACCAACTCACGTGGCGCACCGGACTGCGTAAGTCTCTGGGACGTCGCCCCGCCAGGGTGAATTCCTCTCCAACTCCGCGCCAGTGGCGTGGCGCTTGCCATCCGTTCCGCTGACAACAGCTCCAGCCTTCGCTCATCCAAAGTTCCGGACGTCGGTAACCCCCATCGGCAATGAATTGTTCGTAGTCGCCGTTGGTGACCAGATCACTTTGCAGTTCAAAGCGATCCAGCCACACCCGGTGGCGCGGCGATTCGTTGTCGAAGTGGAAGCCCTCGCCCTGGTGCCCGATCTCCACCAGCCCCTCATTGCAGCTGAGCCATCGGCGGTCTTCAACCGTCATGGTGCAATCAGCGTTGCTGTCGTAGCAGGGTTCGAGGGGTTGCCTGCTGAACCCGTCGAGGAGATCCATCAGCAACAGTTCCTGGTGTTGCTGCTCATGCTGAAGGCCCAGCTCCGCCAGTTGGATCAGCTGGTGAGAGGGACGTTCCAGCAAGCGGTTCAGGCCCTCGTCAACGCGGTGGCGCCAGTCGAGGATGGCTGCAATCCCCGGCCGGCTCAGCAGGCCGCGTTCGGGCCGGGGATGCCGGTCACCTACAGCGTCGTAATACGAGTTGAACTGATAACTCCAGCGTGGATCGCAGGCCTCGTGGCCTTCCAGGTGGGGTTGCAGCAGAAAGGTTTCGAAGAACCAGGTGGTGTGGGCGAGGTGCCATTTCGGCGGGCTGGCGTCTGCCATGCCCTGCAGGCTCAGATCTTCGGGCTCCAACGGATGGATCAGCGCCTCACTGTGATGGCGCACCTCTTGCAGCTTCGTCAGCAGCACAACGTCCCAACAAGCTGTTGTTGCGCGGACGTTAAAGGTCCATGTGGGTTTGTGGATCTGTTGGTCCAATGGGAGTGGATCGTCTGGCGGGAGTGGACGACGGTGTCTTGAATAGCCAACGAAGAGCTCAATGAGCAGGGGGGATGAATGCCGGCTGAGCAGCGCCAGCTGACACGGGCTGAGCAGCGTGAACAGGGCGCTGAAGGAGGTCTCGCTCCCGTGGTGCTGGCCCTGGCGCTCTCGGCGGTTCTTGGCACTGTGCTCGGCTGGCTGCTGCTGTCACGCGACGGGAGTGAACAGAGTCCTCCAGCTTCGCCTCAGGAGCGATCTGAGCGTGCCAGTGCCCCCCAACCCAGCAGCAATCAGCAGCGTCAGCAGCTGTTGAGTCGATTGCGTGCGTTGCAGGTGGATCGCTCATGGTTTCTCAAGCTGGTGGACAGCTCCCTGTTGCAACGGCATCCCGATCGCCTGGGGAGGCTCCCGTCCGATGCGCCTGAGGATGGGGCCTTGCGTCAGATCTGGGATGACCTGGCTCAGGACTGGCTGTCACGCGTGGAGCGGCTGCCTCCGTCCTTGCGGGCACGCCTCGGTTCGTTGGGTGATGGTGATTGGCGGGGATCTTCTCGGCGTCTGACAGATCAGGGCATTCACCCCTTGGTGCTCGAACGGTTGGTGGGCGCAGCAGCCCGGGATTTATTACCGGGAGAGCCTCAGGGCGCAGCTCCTGCCGAACCGTTCCGTCAGCTTTGGATCGCCGCTGCCATGCGCACCCTCGATGACCTCCGGGTCGCAACCGTTGAGGCGCGACCCGGTGAGGTGGTGAATCGTTCCTTGCTGATCCCTGCCAAAGGTGCGCAATTGCTGGCTCTTTCCGTACCTCAGGACCACAAATTGGTGCTTGGCGTCAATGGCACTCCGTTGATGCAGATGACGTTGTTTCGCCCGGACGGAACCCTGCTTGAGAAGCGCGGCCCGCTGCGGGTGATCAGCCTCGAATCCGGTGTCGGCTCGCCGTTGCAGCTTCTGATCACCAATGACGGTGTCGCATCTGCTCAGATCACGCTGTCCTGTCGCGCGGATTCGACACCGCAGAGCGACGTGTGATCAGAAGCGAGCGATCGCTGCTTTGACCTCCCGTTTCGACTGCTTTTCCTTTTCGGCAGCCCGCTTGTCGTGCAGTTTGCGGCCCTTGCCCACACCGATGGTGATCTTGATCCAGGACCCCTTCAGGTGGATGTTGAGGGGAATCAGCGCCAGGCCCTTCTGGTCCAGCTGGCCGCGCAGTTTGTCGATTTCGCGACGGTGAGCCAGCAGACGGCGGGTGCGCAGCGGGTCGTGATTGAAGTAGCTCCCGGCATGGGTGTGCGGGGAGATGTGCACGTTGTGAAGTTGCAGTTCACCGTTTCGGATCAGGCAGAACCCATCCCGCAGGTTGGCTTTGCCGTGGCGGATGGACTTCACTTCCGTGCCCACCAGTTCGATACCCGTTTCGAGGGTTTCGAGAATCTCGTATTGAAATCGGGCCTGGCGGTTGTCAGCCAGCATCCGATTCGCGGCGGCTCGTGCCGCGGCGGCGGCGGCCTTTTTCGCTCCTCCTTTGGCCATGGCAGCTCAGACGTCTCCCGACCCTATCCAGAGCTGGGTACCCTGCCCGCATGGCGATCGTGTCCTCCAACGCCGGCTCTTCCCAGCCCCGCCGCGAGCGGGTGCTGGATACTCAGCCTTCGCAGGAAGAGGTGTCGGTCCGTGCCGACGAAGGTCTTCGCCCGCGCCGGCTGGCGGATTACATCGGTCAGCCCGAGCTGAAGCAGGTGCTTGGCATTGCGGTGCAGGCGGCTCAGGGCCGCGGTGAAGCTCTGGATCATGTGTTGCTTTATGGCCCGCCGGGTCTGGGCAAAACCACGATGGCCCTCGTGTTGGCCGAAGAACTTGGGGTTCAATGTCGGATCACCAGTGCCCCGGCCCTGGAGCGGCCACGCGACATCGTTGGGCTGCTGGTGAATCTTCAGCCTCGTGAACTGCTGTTCATCGATGAGATTCATCGCCTGAACAGAGTCGCGGAGGAGCTTCTCTATCCCGCAATGGAGGATCGTCGGTTGGATCTCACCGTTGGAAAGGGGAGTACCGCGCGGAGCCGGACCCTTGATCTTCCGCCGTTCACCCTGGTCGGTGCGACGACCAGAGCGGGATCTCTCAGCTCACCGTTACGCGATCGTTTCGGGTTGATTCAGCGGCTTGAGTTTTACAGCCAGGAGGATTTGGAGGCGATCGTGGCGCGCACGGCGGATCTGCTGAAGGTGAGCCTCACCCCGGAGGCCTGTTCAGGTATTGCAGGTTCTTGTCGTGGAACACCACGCATTGCGAACCGTCTGCTGCGACGGGTGCGCGACGTGGCATCTGTTCAAGGCCAACCCGAACGAATTGATGCCGATCTGGTGACCAAGGCTCTCAGCCTGCATCGCGTCGATCACCGTGGCTTGGATGCGGCTGACCGTCGTTTGCTGACTTTGCTGATGGAACAGCACGGTGGTGGTCCGGTGGGATTAGAGACATTGGCCGCTGCTCTTGGCGAGGACCCCACCACGCTGGAAGCAGTGGTCGAGCCCTTTTTGCTGCAGCAAGGTCTGCTGGTTCGTACACCAAGGGGTCGCATGCTCACCGATGCGGCGCGGGCCCACCTGATGGAGGCTGCATGATCCAACGTTGGCTGGCTGCCTGCTTGGCTCTGCTGTTGTTCTGGCCTTCGGCTGTGGCAGCGGAGGATCTTGCTGGCCTGTACGGCAGAGCATTGAAGACCAGCCAGAGCGGTGATTTTGTTCAGGCTCTGCCGCTCTGGGACCTGGTTCTGGATCAGGCGCCGAACGATGCGGCGGCCCTGAGCAACCGCGGCAATGTGCGTCTCGGTCTTGGAGATCTGCAGGGTGCGATCGCAGATCAGACACGATCGATCGAACTGGCTCCTGAAGAGGCGGATCCGCGTCTCAATCGTGGTACCGCTGAAGAAGCCCTCCAGGATTGGGCCGCTGCCGCTGCCGACTATCTCTGGATTCTCGAACGCAATCCTGACGATGCCTCGGCTCTGTACAACCTGGGCAACGTTCGTGGCTCTCTGGGGGACTGGAGTCAGGCTCTGGAGTTGTACAGCCGTGCCGCTGATGCTCAGCCCGGATTTGCCATGGCCCGATCCAGTGCTGCACTTGCTGCTTGGCAGGAGGAGGATCTCAGCGGCGCAGAGGCGGAGCTGCGCAAGTTGATCCGCCGCTACCCATTGTTTGCCGATGCTCGTGCTGCTTTGAGCGGTCTTCTCTGGCAGCGGGGCGCCTCGGGCGAGGCTGAAAGTCATTGGGCCGCGGCGGCTGGTCTGGATCCCCGCTACCGCCAGAGGGACTGGCTGTTGGAGGTTCGTCGCTGGCCGCCGAAGCCGACGCGGCAGTTGATGGCGTTTTTGGCTTTGGAGGATGGATGAGTCTTCTCGATCGCCTGGATCAAGAGCTGCCTGAGTTAATTGAGCTGCGGCGTCATTTACACGCGCATCCTGAACTCAGCGGTGAGGAACATCAGACTGCGGCCCTCGTGGCCGGGGAACTGAGGGCTGCTGGCTGGCGGGTGCAGGAGGCTGTCGGCCGGACAGGTGTGGTGGCTGAACTGGGTCCGGAGCAGGGACCCACAGTTGGATTACGGGTGGATATGGATGCTTTGCCCGTTGAAGAGCGCACCGGATTGCCCTATGCCTCCACCCGTCAGGGGGTGATGCATGCCTGTGGCCATGATCTGCACACCTGCATCGGTCTCGGTGTGGCCAGGCTGTTGGGCGCTGCTGCGGAGCTGCCCTGTCGCGTGAGGCTGCTGTTCCAGCCCGCAGAAGAGCTGGCGAAGGGAGCTGTATGGATGCGGGATGCCGGGGCGACCGATGGTCTCCATTCCCTGTTCGGAGTGCATGTGGTGCCAAATCTTTCGGCGGGCACCGTGGGCATCCGTCGAGGCTGCCTCACCGCCGCTGCTGGTGAGCTCGAGATCCAGGTGCAGGGAGAGGGGGGGCACGGGGCCCGGCCCCATCAGGCGGTGGATGCCATCTGGCTTGCGGCGCGGGTGATCACCGAACTGCAGCAGTCCATCGCTCGCCGTCTGGATGCGTTGCAGCCTGTGGTGATCAGTTTCGGCAAGGTGGACGGTGGACGGGCCTTCAACGTCATTGCTGATCGGGTGCGTCTGCTGGGGACCGTGCGCTGCCTGGACGTTCAGTTGCATGAAACGTTGCCGGGCTGGATCGACGAGACGGTTCAAGCCATCTGCAGCAGCGGTGGTGGGTCCGCCCAGGTTCACTATCGCTGCATCGCTCCCCCGGTGAACAACAACCTCGCGTTGACCGATCTGATGGAACGCTGTGCAGTGGAGTGTCTCGGATCGGATTTCGTTGTGCCGGTGGAACAGCCTTCGATGGGTGCCGAGGATTTCGCTGAGCTGCTCCGTGACGTGCCCGGCACCATGCTCCGCCTTGGGGTGGCCGGGGAGGAGGGCTGTGCACCGCTTCATCACTGTCGTTTTCAACCCGATGAGCGGGCCCTGGAGGTGGGAGTGAAGGTGCTCGCGGCGACCGTGCTGGCCTGGATGGATGACCGGAAAGCGCAATGAAGCAATGGCTTCCATTGCTGGCCTCGTTCGGCGCGCCGTTGCTGATCGCTCTGGCCGTTGTGGCTGCGCAGCATCGTGAGGGACGAGATCGATCGCAGGCTCTGCCGCCCCTGTTGGTTGGCTCCGGTTTGATCATCAGTGCTGCAGTGGGCCGGCGACGTCATCGGGGCCGGTTGCTCGAGGCTCTGCAGGCCAGCCGGCAGAAGCAGCTCTGATCACGGTTGGTCATCAGATGGTTGATCCTGGTAAGCCCGATAGCTGTGCCTGTGTCTGATCGTCCTGATCCTGAACAGTTACGTCAGGCCATCGTCAGTGGTGATCCTGTGAGGGCCATGCCAGCTCTGACTGAGCTTCGTTTCCTCGACGACGATGCAGCCGTACCGCTGTTGGTTCTGGGTACGGAGCAGAAGCCGTTTTTGGTGCGATCGCTCAGTTGCAGTGGCCTGGGTTACAAACGCAATGAACAGGGCTGGGCTGTGTTGAGCCGCCTGCTGAGTGCCGATGACGATCCCAATGTGCGGGCGGAGGCTGCCAATGCTTTGGCCAGTTACGGAGTGGAACGGTCCTGGCCCCTGCTTCGGGATGCTTTTGCTGCTGACGAAGCCTGGCTTGTGCGTTGCAGCATTCTTTCTGCCCTTGCCGAGCAGCCAGAGATTGCCTTCAGTTGGTTGCTGGAGCTCGCAACGATGGCGATCGCTGATGCTGATGGCACCGTGCGGGTGAGTGGCGCCGAAATCCTTGGGCGTTTGGTGCGAGAAGGCGACGGCCAGACGATCGGTGAGCAATCCAGAACATTGCTGCAGCCCTTGCAGCAGGACAGCGATCACCGAGTGGTGGCTGCAGCACTGAACGGGTTGCAGGCCAGCTGAAAGGTTTTTTCCTCCAACCGTTGCTAGTTATTCAGCACCACTAGGGGTGCCCTTGCTGACGTCCGTCAGCAAGGGCTGAGATCACACCCTCTGAACCTGATCCGGGTCATGCCGGCGCCAGGGAAGTGAAGCAATGTGATCCCTGGCCGTTCGGCCGCCCCCTGGACGTTCCGTCGCACTTTCGATCATGCGCGCTTCCTGGGTTTCATCCCGCAAGGGGCAGGCCAATGTCTCTCAGATGCACTACGCCCGGCAGGGCCTGGTGACTGAGGAGATGGTCTACGTCGCCAGGAGGGAGAAACTGCCCGAGTCGCTGGTGATGGAGGAGGTGGCCCGTGGACGGATGGTGATCCCGGCCAACATCAATCACACCAACCTGGAGGCGATGGCGATCGGCATTGCCAGCACGTGCAAGGTGAACGCCAATATCGGAGCCTCACCCAATGCCTCCGACATGGCGGAGGAGGTGAACAAGCTGAAGCTGGCGGTGAAGTACGGCGCCGACACGGTGATGGATCTCTCCACCGGAGGGGTCAATCTCGATGAGGTGCGCACGGCCATCATCAATGCTTCTCCGGTGCCCATTGGGACGGTGCCCGTGTACCAGGCGCTGGAGAGCGTCCACGGTTCGATTGAAAAGCTGGACGAGGACGACTTCCTCCACATCATCGAGAAGCACTGCCAGCAAGGCGTTGATTACCAGACCATCCACGCCGGGCTGCTGATTGAGCACCTGCCCAAGGTGAAGGGACGCATCACCGGCATCGTCAGTCGTGGTGGTGGGATCCTGGCCCAGTGGATGCTTTATCACCACCGTCAGAATCCCCTGTTCACCCGATTCGACGACATTTGCGAGATCTTCAAGCGTTACGACTGCACCTTCTCGCTGGGGGATTCGCTGCGTCCTGGCTGTACGCACGATGCTTCCGATGCGGCTCAGTTGGCTGAACTCAAAACTCTTGGCGAGCTCACCCGTCGCGCCTGGAAGCACGATGTGCAGGTGATGGTGGAGGGCCCTGGACATGTGCCCCTGGATCAGATCGAGTTCAACGTGAAGAAGCAGATGGAGGAGTGCAACGAAGCGCCCTTCTACGTTCTCGGTCCTCTGGTCACCGACATCGCTCCCGGCTACGACCACATCACCTCAGCCATTGGCGCGGCCATGGCGGGATGGCATGGCACGGCGATGCTCTGCTACGTGACTCCCAAGGAGCATCTGGGTCTTCCGAATGCGGAGGATGTGCGTGAAGGCTTGATTGCCTACAAGATCGCTGCCCATGCAGCTGATATTGCCCGTCATCGGCCTGGAGCCCGCGATCGCGATGATGAATTGAGCCGCGCACGCTACGCCTTCGATTGGAACCGTCAGTTCGAGCTGTCGTTGGATCCAGAGCGGGCCAAGCAATATCACGATGAGACACTCCCTGCTGATATCTACAAGCAGGCTGAGTTCTGTTCGATGTGCGGGCCCAAGCACTGTCCGATGCAGACCAAGATCACTGATGAAGACCTTGAAGGGCTGGAACAGGCCCTTGCATCCAAGGGTGGTGCAGCTGAATTGACCCCGGTGAAGCTCGACAAGGCTGACTGAGGCTTTACGGCAAAACGTGAACCGACATGCCGGCTCTTGTTGTAAGGGCCGGCTTTTTGTTGACATAAAAAACCCCCTGCTGCTGCAGAGGGTCAAAATTCAGAATTTCAAAACCTGGTTCAGCCGAGCAGCGCCTTGGACTTGGCCACCACATTCTCCACTGTGAATCCGAATTCCTTGAGGCAGGTGCCGCCAGGTGCTGAGGCGCCGAAGCGGTTCATGGTCACACTGTCGCCGTCGAGACCAATGAAGCGGTGCCAGCCAAATGACTCGGCAGCTTCAACAATGATGCGCTTGCGCACAGCGTTGGGGAGGACCTCCTCTTTGTAGGCATCGCTTTGCTCGTCGAACAGTTCCACGCAGGGCATGGACACCACGCGAACTTTCTTGCCGGAGTCGGTGAGTTGCTTGGCGGCCTGCACACAAAGATCGAGTTCGGTGCCGGTGCCGATCAGGATCAATTCAGGTGTGCCATCACAATCCACAAGGATGTAGCCCCCCTTGGCCACCTTCTCGATTGAAGAGTTGGCCTGGTTGGCCATGCCCTGGCGGCTGAGGCACAGAGCGCTTGGGCGCTTGCGGTTCTCAATCGCCAGCTTGTAGGCACCGCTGGTTTCGTTGGCGTCGCCGGGTCGGAACACCAGCATCCCGGGAATTGCGCGCAGAGATGGAATGGTCTCGATCGGCTGGTGGGTGGGGCCGTCCTCACCCACACCGATGGAATCGTGGGTGAGCACATAGATCACACCAAGCTCACTCAAGGCAGACAGACGCATGGAGCCGCGCATGTAGTCGGCGAAGACAAGGAAGGTTCCGCCGTAAGGAATCAGGCCGCTGCTGTGGTAAGCGATGCCGTTGAGGATCGCCGCCATGGCGTGCTCACGCACACCGAAGTGCAGATAACGCTTCTCTGGTGTTTCCGGTTGGTACGACCCTGTTTCGCCCTTGATGTCTGTGTAGTTGGAGTGGGTGAGGTCGGCGGACCCACCGATCAGTTCCGGCAGGTTGGGGCCGAGGGCACCCAGACAGATCTGGGAGTGCTTCCTGGTCGCAAGTCCTTTGTCATCTGGGCCAGCGGTGGGTAGATCCTTGTCCCAACCCTCGGGCAGTTCACCCCGAAGCATCCGCTCGAATTCGGCGGCTTCGCCGGGGAACTGGGTGCGGTAAGCGGCCAAAGTCTTGTTCCACTCGGCCTCGAGGCTGGCGCCACGATCAATGGCCTGACGGAACTGGTCATAGGCCTCCTGGGGCACTTCGAAGGTTCCGTAGTCCCAACCCAGCTGCTGTCGGGTCAGAGCGGTTTCATCATCACCAAGGGGTGCGCCGTGCACACCTGCGGTATCACCTTTGTTGGGTGAGCCATAGCCGATGGTGGTGGTCACCTTGATGATCGAAGGCTTGTCCGTGACGGCCTTGGCGGCTTCGATCGCCTTGGCGATTGCGTCGACATCGGTGTTGCCATCAGCTACATGCTGAACATGCCAGCCGTAGGCCTC
>CAJWZN010000028.1 GCA_913050105.1 uncultured Synechococcus sp. | reverse complement strand
CAGCGGGTTTTGGTCTCGCCATTCCTAGGTTCGAATCCTAGCGGCCCAGTTTTTTTGATATGCAGGAGCGCCCACTCCTCGTTTTTGATTTCGACGGGGTCATCGTCGATGGTATGGCCGAGTATTGGTGGAGCTCCTGGCATGCCGCCAAGTCGCTTGCCGCCGAGCCCCACGAACTGTCCCCGGAGCAAGTCCCTGAGCTGTTTCGGCGCCTGAGGCCCTGGATTCATCACGGCTGGGAAATGGTGCTCCTTGCCGCGGAATTGCCGGGTCTTGATGAGGCCTCCTGGGTTGAGGGCTATGAAGTGCAGCAGCATGCGGCTCTCTTGAGGAGGGGCTGGGCGGTTGACCTGCTCCAGGGAGCGCTTGATCGAGCCCGGCTGCAGGCCGTGCAACAGGATCGCGGCGCCTGGCTGCAGCTGCACCGACCCTTCCCAGGCTTGGCACGACGTCTTCGATCGTTGGATGAGGAGGGCTTCGACTGGGCTGTGCTGACCACCAAGACTGAGGTTTTCACGGCAGAGTTGCTCAACGCTTTCGAGCTGCGGCCTGCAAGGCTTGATGGCCGTGAGGCTGGTCCCAAGCCGGAGGTGCTGCTGCGGCTTGGGCAGGAACGTCCCCTGCGCGGATTTGTGGAGGATCGCCGCTCCACCCTGGAGGCAGTGCTCTCCACGGAGGGGCTTCAGGAGCTCCCCTGCTATCTGGTGGACTGGGGATATCTCAAGCCTGCAGACCGACAGCAGCTGCCGCCTGGCATTCAGCTCATCGACCTGGATCGACTGGCCAAGCCCCTGGCGCAATGGTCCTGATCCGTTAGCGTACGTCTGTACTACATGGGACGATCGGCCGCCTTCGTGGCATTGGATCTCTCGTTCCTTAGCTTCAGAGTGTTTCCATGCCTGTTGAGATGAAATCTGCCCCCACCGGTTCCGATCCCCGTTCCTCCGGTGAGCGGGATAAAGCGCTGAATCTGGTGCTTGGTCAGATCGAGCGCAACTTTGGCAAAGGTTCGATCATGCGCCTGGGCGATGCGTCCCGCATGAGGGTTGAGACGATCTCCACCGGAGCGCTGACCCTGGATCTCGCCTTGGGTGGTGGTTATCCAAAGGGTCGCGTTGTGGAGATTTACGGACCTGAGAGCTCGGGTAAAACCACCCTCACCCTTCATGCCATCTCCGAGGTGCAGAAGCGAGGTGGCGTAGCGGCTTTCGTGGATGCTGAGCACGCCCTAGACCCGGTGTATGCCGCATCGCTCGGGGTGGATGTGGAGAATCTGCTGGTGTCACAGCCGGACACCGGTGAGATGGCCCTGGAAATCGTGGATCAGCTGGTGCGGTCCGGTGCGGTCGACATCGTGGTGATTGACTCCGTGGCCGCGTTGACGCCCCGTGCCGAGATCGAGGGGGAAATGGGTGATCTGGCGGTCGGCAGTCAGGCCCGCCTGATGAGTCAGGCCATGCGCAAGATCACGGGCAACATCGGCAAGTCCGGATGCACGGTGATTTTCCTCAACCAGCTGCGTCTGAAAATCGGCGTGACCTACGGCAACCCGGAAACAACTACCGGTGGAAACGCTCTCAAGTTCTATGCCTCTGTGCGGCTGGACATCCGCCGCATTCAGACCCTGAAAAAAGGCACTGAGGAATTCGGGATCCGCGCGAAGGTCAAAGTGGCCAAGAACAAGGTGGCTCCACCGTTCCGGATCGCTGAGTTCGACATCTTGTTCGGTCGTGGCATCAGCACCGTGGGTTGTCTGCTCGACCTGGCGGAGGAGACCGGGGTCGTGATTCGCAAAGGGGCCTGGTACAGCTACGAGGGTGACAACATCGGCCAGGGGCGTGACAACACGATCATCTGGATGGAAGAAAACCCTGAGATTGCAGTCAAGATCGAGGAGCTGGTGCGACAGAAGCTCACCGAAGGGTCCGAAGTGAAGGCCAATTCAATGCGCCCTTTGGCAGCAGCAGCGCGAGCTGCCGCCCAAGCACCTTCCGCCCAGGCTTCCTCGGCTGTTGGCAAAGGAGGTGAAGCAGCCTGAGTCAGGCCGTGGCGACAGGAATCTGGTTGAGCTGTCCTGTCGCCGTGCGGAGATGATTTGGACTTTGAATCATCTGGGCCATCCGTTGGAGCTCCTGGATTGCTTCGGCACCCTCGAGCTTCACGAGCTCGCGACCGTTGCGGGATTCAACCCAGCTGATTCCGAAATCAGAGACGAGAAAGCGCACGATGTGTCCGTCTCCCATGTCAGCAACAAATGAGGCTCCGTGAGCCTCACTGCCGTCGCCGCAGCTATAACAACTCGCCGTGACTCCCGCTCCCTTCAACCCTTCTGCCAGAGCCTGGAGACTTATAACCAGGTCGTGCACCACGGACTTGTAATGCTCGGCGAGACGGGAAAACATGCCTGAGTCCAGAATGAGGCCTAATTTAAAGCTTTTCTTTTGATTTCGTTGCTTCTCATTCGTTGTTAGGGATCGCGAATCAACTGGTGTCAGGGAGTGTCCGCCAGAGTCCACCAGCCGGCTGTTGGACCGATGAAGCGCACCGTGACCCACAACAGGACCATTGCGCCGATGCCAACCCAGGCCCCATTGGTGGTCAACGTCACGAACCTTTGGGTCTGGTTCTTCGTTAGCGGAATCCAGGACACAATTCTGGGCGAGTCATCCACGGGTTTCGGATCCGTTTTGGGCTGGCGGGGGGGTAGGCCCTGGGCAGCGCGTCGTCGGGCTTCTCCCATCTGGTGCATCGTTTCAAGATCACCCTAAACAGCTTGCAGTGCTTCGCTTTCTCAGTCGGGTAAAAGGCGTTGCAGGGGCTGCCATGGCTCGAGTCGTTGCAGGACCTGGTCCCCCCAGCTGCGACCTCGCAGCCGGCCATCGAGAACGGCCAGGCGTCCGCCTGAGCGTCTGAGGGGCGCGAGCGCGGCTGGAATCAAGCGCAAGGCTTCCGGCAGAAGCAATGAGCGAAACCAGTCGTTGCCAAGTCGTTTGAGGCGTTCCACCCGAGCCGCAGTCAACGGATCGCTCAGGCTCGCGATAGGAAGCAGCCCCACGATCAACTGGTCAGGTTCCGGCAAGTGTTCCTGATGCTGCAGCCACCAGCTCCAGCTGGAGCTGATGACTCCATTGGCTTCTGGTGTGGTGCTCTGCTCCTGCACCCGCATCCCGAATTCAGCGGCCAGCCCGGCCGTGAGTGTTCGCCGCAGGGCCGGATCATCCAGAAGAACGATCGTGAGACCTGTCCGTCCAAGAACCAACCTCCGACACTGTTCCAACAAATGCTGGGCGTAAATCTCTGTGTTAGGCAGGGGCTGACGGCGCGGAGCGAAGAGGGGAAGAGGCTCTTCCAGTTCTGCCTCGCGCAGGGATGCTGTGACGTCCGGTGCTGACTCGGCATCCAATAATTCCTTGTCCAGTCGTGATGTCTCACCGGTTTGGCTGAGCATCAAGGTGGGGTTTTCTCGAAGCAGCCCCGGCAGCAGTTCCAGCGGCTCTAACGGTTCCAGGCACCAGCTCCATTGCAGAAGCTGGTGATCCAACTCGGCCCAACTGGCCCATTGATTGATGCTTGTGGCCAGGAAATCCGCCCAGGGTGATGGAAGGGAGCCCATCACTCCCAGAAGATCACGAAGCTTTTGAACAGCACTTCCATCCAGGCGGACCCTTGCATCGGGCCGGGTGGCGTCCTGAAACAGCTGACGCGTCATCCGTTCATACAGGTCCAACAGGACTTGATCGGCTTGTGGAAGAGCCTGGCGGAGCTCCTCCCAGTGGCTCGCATCAATCCTGATCGCCATATGCAGGCGCAGGCGGGAGCTCAACTGGTCGATGTCTGGAATCAGCAACGGCCGTTGTTTCAGCTGCTGATTGCGGTACGCACGGATCAGGTCCTTGTGGTCCAGAAGCCAAAGTTGTCCTGAGGCCGGAGGGCTGGGACCGCTCCAGCAAGCCAGTCGATAGCCCTGGCTCTTCAGCCTTGGCAGTTCCACCTGAAGCAGCCTTCGCTTCTGGCGTTCCGTCAACACGAGAACCGCTGAACTTGGTTGCAGGCAAAGCGGCATCAGAAGCCCGAGCCACCAGCGCTCCCCCGGACTGGGTGGGAGTCGCAGCAGTGTTCTGTCTCCTCGTCGAAGACTTCTGCCCACCAGTCGGCTGAGGGTGAGGTGGTGAGGCCAGTTCGAGTCGTCGTGCCGGAGCAGTGTCTTGAGGTGGCTGTGGGCCTGGGCTTCAAGCATTGGAGAACCCTAAACAGGGTTGTGTCGCCGGGACGTTCGTCGCAATCCATCGACCAACATGGGTAATAACTCCGAACTGCGGGATGTGTGAGAGCAAGGGTTCGGTCGGGATCGTCGGTCTCGGACTGATCGGAGGATCGCTGGGTCTTGATCTCCGTGCCTTGGGCTGGTCAGTCCAGGGGCTGGTGCATCGCACGGCCACGGCTGAACGGGCCCTGGAGAGGGGATTGGTGGATGCTGTCAGTACGGATCCGGCCTGCCTCAGCTCCTGTGATCTTGTGATTCTGTCCCTGCCGATTCCGGCTCTTCTGGCACCCGAATCCACTCTGCTGGAGGCCATCCCAGGGTCAGCGGTTGTCACCGATGTGGGTTCGGTGAAGCAACCGGTGCTGGAGGTTTGGCGGTCGTTGCATCCCCGTTTTGTCGCCAGTCATCCAATGGCCGGCACGGCATCAGCCGGAGTTGAAGCCGGTCAGGCTGGATTGTTTCGTGGTCGCCCCTGGATCGCTACGCCGGAGGCAGGAACCGACCCAGCGGCGCTGGACGTCGTGCGGTCTCTTGCCCAATGTCTGGGGAGCCGGTGGCATACGGCTTCGGCTGAACAGCATGATCAAGCCGTGGCGTTGATTTCACATATGCCCGTGCTGGTGAGCGCAGCCCTGCTCCGAACGGCTGGTGACGAACGCGACCCGGAGATTCGTCAGCTGGCTCAGTCTCTGGCTTCCAGTGGATTTTCGGATTCGACCCGAATTGGTGGGGGGAATCCCGATCTGGGGGTCGCCATGGCGTCCAGCAACAGTGCCGCTGTTCTCAAAGCTCTTGCCGCTTATCGCTGGAGCTTGGAGCAGTTGGAGGATGCAGTGCTGCGCAACAACTGGCAGCAACTGCATCGGGAACTGCAGCGCACTCAGAGTCTGCGGCCTGACTATCAGCAAACCTCCTCTTCTGATGCGCCCTGAAGGGTCAACCTCGTAGCTGCAGATCAGTGCCGCGGTTGGCCAGCAGTTGACGGCAGACATTCAGGGCGGACAGAGTCACACCTGCTGTCCCTTCACCGGGGTGGATGCTGTCGCCGCACAGCCAGAGTCTCGGCAGCGGTGTGCGGCCAGCCAGTCCAAAGGGACCGAAACGGCTCGGATGTTGTCCGAGGCCGCCGACCATGCCGCGCGGGCGACCGGTCCATCCAGCAAATCCGCGCGGTGTGGCCATTTCCACGTGCAACCAGTCCTGGGGTTGCAGGCTTAACCAGTCTGAGAGGGCTGCCTGCATGGCTTCTAGCCGTTCCTGCTTGCGGCACTGGTAAGTCTCCTCGTCCAGGCTGCACCAGTCAGCTGTCGGGGTGAACAGGCTGGCGATCAAAGTGGCCTGCCCGGCAGGAGCACGCCCATCCCCCTCGCGGCTGATCGATACGAACAGCGAGCCCGGATGATCAGCTCCCCGTTGCAGATGACCTGGACAGTGATCGGGCAGGGCATGTCGCTGTACAGCTCCATAAAGCACCAGTGCACCGCTGGGCTCCGGTAGGGATTTCAATCGGCGGCAGTAACGCGCTGGAAGCAGATGGTCATCGATCAGATCCGGCAGGCACTGAGGCGGAAGGCTGCTCACCACGTCATCGGCCTCGAGCGTTTTGGGTCGTCCGTTTCGTGTCTGCACCTCGACGTCCCAGCCATGAGATGAGGGGCGTATCGCCGTAGCTCTGTGACGTCGCAGGATTTTTCCACCTGTGCTTTCGATGACCTCCACCAGTTGATCGCTCAGCACCTGCATTGATCCCTGCAGGTGCCAGAGGCCGAGAGGGGCCTGGGCCATGTTCAGAACGGTTGCGCCGTAGAGGGCCGCGGTGCGATCGGCGGGTTCCTGTGAATACAGCTTCAGCTGCAGATCGAGAAATCGCTTCAGTCTGGAATCGTCGGCACAACCGCACAGCTGCACCAGGTCAAGCATGGACAGCCCGGTGAGCAGACCCGACGCCAGGGTTGGAAGTTGGAGGGCGCCGATCAGTTGGCGCAGATCCCAGAGGGAGCGTGGAGTGACGATTGGATCCTTCCCTGCGAAGGCCCAGTTGCTGCGGTGAATCGCATCACAAAGTTGCCAGAAACGATCACTGCCTGGGAACTGGCGTTTCCGTTCCGCCGCCCAGCGTTCGGGATCGTGCCACAAGGGGATCGGTTCCGTTCCGTCGCCTAAATCCACAACGCAGCCAGGATCGAGAATTTCCGCTTTTGGCAACGGCAAGCCGAAGTGGCGCAGCAGCCGTTCGTGGCTTCCACCCGGTTCGAGGCCCGCGACCTGTGTTGCTCCCACATCAAAGGTCCATGGACCGCGGCGAAAGGTTCCTGCGCACCCCCCTGGCTGATGGTGGGCCTCAAGCAAGGTCACGTCCAAGCCTTCACGGGACAGCAGGGCTGCCGCGGTGAGTCCGGCGATGCCACCGCCGATCACAATGACGCCGCTTTTATTCAAGGCTTGCTTGAAAGGGTTGGTCATGCTGGCAACAGAACCGCACTGTTCGGCGATGAATTCAGGCTTGCGGAACGATCTTGTGGCTTTCGATGGTCCCTTGGCGGGGCGAACACTGCGGTCGCTGGAGCCTGTTGCCGGTGGATGCATCCATCAGGCCTGGAGCCTGACTCTCGATGATGGTCAACGCGTGTTCGCCAAGACCGGTGGCTCCGATGCGATGGCTCTGTTCAGCGTCGAGGTGGAAGGCCTTGCGGCTCTGCATGCGCATGCCGACCCGGAGTTGCTCGTGGTGCCGCGGCCTCTGGCCACGGCACAGCTTTCACATGGTGCGGTCCTTTTGCTGCCCTGGCTGGAGCTTGGGGGGCGCGATCAGCATGCGCTCGGTCGGGGTCTGGCGCGTCTGCACCGAGCGTCAGCGGAAGCTTCACCAGGACGCTTTGGTTGGCAGCGGGATGGTTTCATCGGGGCCGGACCGCAGCCAGGCGGGTGGCGTGAGCGCTGGGGTGACTGTTTCGTGGAGTTGCGACTGGTCCCACAGCTGAACCTTCTCGGCAGTCTGCGCGATGAGTCTCAGTCACTTTCTGTGCTGCTTGAGCGTCTGAAGGACTACCTCAACAGGCATGATCCGGCTCCATCACTTGTGCATGGAGATTTATGGGCAGGAAACGCCGGTTCTCTTGAAAACAACAGCGGGTGTCTGTTTGATCCAGCCTGTTGGTGGGCAGACAGGGAGGTGGATCTGGCGATGACCCGGATGTTCGGTGGATTCGGCGCTGACTTCTACAACAGTTATGAGAACGAATATCCGATGGCTAACAACTCAGACGAAAGAGTGGAGATCTATAACCTCTACCACTTGCTTAACCATGCCAATCTTTTTGGCGGTGGATATTTGCAACAAAGCAGGGCAAGCCTCAAGCGACTGGCCCAACAGCTGATTTAGCGAAGACAACCGCTGAGACAGTCCTTGGATCAGCCCAGATATTCCTGACGAAGGGTCTGAACTTTCTGGACCAGAGCATTGCGTTTCTCACTGGTGGTGAGATTTTTCCAGCTCCACTGCCCCACGACCACAACCCCCAGAAGCTCCAGGAGACCGGGCACGACTGGAAGCAGGTTGATTGTGTCGAGGATTCCCTTGATCAGAATCTGGGCGACGATCACTGCCGCGAAGATGCCGACGATCTTTCCGATTCGACCCATCTGGTTCCAGTCGACCTGATCGAGGGTCTCATTCACCTTGCCCAGCACCTCGCTGTAGCGCTCGGTGAAGGATGCGCTGTCCTCAGAGGCAGAGGACGCCGCCGGGCTCGCAGATGCCTCAGTGGCTTTTACTTCAGTAGAGGCGTCGCTCATGGAACCGACGAAAATGTTCATGCAGTGCGCTGAGCGTATCGGTCGTAGCCTCAATCCGCCATCCATGATTCGGATGGATCGCCGATGCCTCACTGTTCTGCAGCGCACGGTGCTGGCGGTATGGCCTCAGGAAGGCTGTGCACTTCTTCTGGGATCGGCCGTGGGAGAGGGCATTTTGTGTCTGACAACGGTCTGGCCCGCCTGCAATCGCTGGGGAGCGGCTGATTTCGATTTGCCTTGGACATCAGCCCAGAACGATGCCCGTGACCGGAATTTTGTACTGGATCCGCGTGAACAGCTTTCGGCTCAGCGCTGGTGCCGCTCCAGAAGCCAGCAGCTGATAGGTGTGGCCCACAGCCATCCTTCGTGTGATGCCCAACCTTCCGCTGCTGATCGGCAACGGGGGGTACCTCATCAGCTGATGCTGATTTTGGCCGCTGAAGGCGAGATGCAGGCCTGGTGGTTGGGGGAGGATCGGCAGGTGCGGCCGGTGCTGATTGATGTCTCTTGAAGGTCTGTCTTCTGAAGAGCGTGGCCGCTACGCCCGTCATTTGATGCTTCCCGAGCTGGGTGTTGAAGGGCAGGAGCATTTAAAAAAGGCCTCCGTGCTCTGTGTTGGGGCCGGTGGTCTGGGGTCTTCCCTTTTGCTTTATCTGGCCGCGGCAGGCGTTGGCAGGCTCGGCATTGTCGATGGAGACCTTGTTGAGGTTTCAAATCTGCAACGCCAGGTGATCCATGGCACCGCAAGTATTGGTTCTTCCAAGGCCAGATCAGCCGCAAACCGAATCGCCGATCTGAATCCTCTCTGTCAGGTGGAGGTGCATGAATACATGCTCGACAGCCATAACGCGCTGGACCTGATCGGCTCCTACGACCTGGTTTGCGACGGATCCGATAACTTCCCTACCCGTTTTCTGGTGAACGACGCCTGTGTTCTGAAGGGTCGCCCACTGATCTATGGGTCAGTTCAGCGCTTCGACGGTCAGGTGTCGGTGTTCAATCGCAATCCAGATAGTCCCAACTATCGCGATCTCCTGCCTGAGCCACCTCCTGCAGGTGCCGTTCCGTCCTGTTCGGAAGCAGGTGTGATGGGGGTGATGCCTGGGCTGATCGGACTGTTGCAGGCCACGGAAGCGATCAAGCTGATCACCGGGATCGGTGAGTGTCTTGATGGTCGCTTGCTGGTGGTGGATGCCCTCAGGATGCGTTTCCGGGAACTGACTCTGCGACCCGATCCCTCCAGGCCTCCTATTGAGCACCTGATTGACTACCGCCAGCTCTGCCGGCCCGAAGCCCCTGCCATGAACAGCATCAGCGTGATTGACCTGAAGGCTCTGCTGGACAGCGGTGCCGAAGACGTTGTGCTGGTGGACGTGCGGAATCCTCCTGAAGCGGACGTGGCGACAATCCCCGGCGGGAAGCTGATCCCTTTGGCCCAGATCGAAGATGGGGGAGCGATCGATCAGATCCGCGGTCTGGCCGCTGATCAGCGTTTGTTTGTGCACTGCAAGATGGGTGGCCGCTCGGCTCGGGCCGTTGAACTCCTGGCTCAGCAGGGGATCATTGCCACCAATGTGACGGGGGGCATCGACGCCTGGTCTCAGCAGGTGGATCCCTCCGTGCCTCGCTACTGACTCAGTAGTCCACGCCGCGTTTGAGATTCACACCCTGCTCGGCGTAATGCTTGTGGCAGACCATCTCCGAGTGGATGCTGGCCAGATCGAAATAGGCAGGTTGATTTTTGCAGCGGCCTGTGATGATCACTTCAGTTTCGGCTGGTTTGCGCAGCAGCGTTTGCACGATCGGTTCCTCCGGCAGTAGTTCCAGATCCACCGTCGGGTTCAGCTCATCGAGGATCACTGTTTTGTAGAGGCCACTGGAGATGGCAGCTCGGGCTATTTCCCAGGCTCTTTCAGCTTCCACGTAGTCGATTGGTTCCTGCTGGCCACGCCAGACGATTGCATCTCGCCCTGAGCGGAGGTGGTCGACCAGATGGGGGTAACTCTCACGCAGAGCGGCAATGGCTGCATCCTCGGTGTAGCCGGTACCACCCTTGAGCCACTGAAGTATCAGCACCCGATGGCTCTTGTCCTGGCTGATTCCCCTGCCGATCGCCTGCAGCCCCTTGCCAAGCGCACTCGTGGACTTTCCCTTGCCTTCACCGGTGTAGATCTCGATTCCGTTGCTCATGTTGAGGGGCACCGGGCGATCGTCATTGAGGCCAGGGCGACGATGAGCCCGCATCTCGGAGTGAAGGTCTGCAACGCGCACGAGGGGAGCTGGAGCGGCACGTCCGGTCACGATGATTTCCATCCCCTCCGGACGGTTGTTCAGAGTTTTGACCACGTCCTCCACGTCCAGCAGTCCCAGATCCAGCACAGGATTCAACTCATCAAGCACCACCACTGAGTACAAGGCACTGGCAATCGCCCCTTTGGCGATAACCCAGCCGCGTTGAGCCTCGTCCCGGTCGAAACGGGTGGCTTCCTCCGCTGTGAAGTGATCGGCACGTCCGGTGCGCAGGTGATCGATCAGATGAGGGAAACCCTGCTGTAAAGCTTCGATGGCAGCGTCTTCGTCATAGGCCCGGCCGGGCCCCTTCAGAAATCGAAGCAACAGCACCCTGGTTCGACGCTGTTCGCAGATGCCCAGGCCGATTGTGCGCAGAACAACTCCCAGGGCTGCCTGGCTTTTGCCTTTGCCTTCCCCGTCATAAATATGCAGTTGTCCGAGGCTTCGTTCACGACTATCCGCCGCGGTGACGATGCCAATATTTCGCGGCATGGGCCGGGCTTTTACCGTTGGAGCCTACCGAGACCGATCGGGTTGTTCCCCCATGTTCCGGCCGCAGGAAACCATTTCCTCTCGTGAGGCTGAATTTCTTCAGGGCTTGCGGGACTGGATCCGCCAGTACTCCACTGTTTGTGTGGCCTATTCCGGTGGGGTCGACAGCACCCTGGTGGCGGCGATTGCCCATGAGCAGCTGGGTGAAGCAGCACTGGCTGTCACAGGTGTTTCACCAGCCCTTGCCCCGCATCTACTTGAGGAGGCGCGGGGCCAGGCCCGTTGGATCGGGGTTAGGCATCGCGAATGTGCCACGACCGAACTGCAGGATCCCGCGTACAGCAATAACCCCACGGATCGCTGCTTTGCCTGCAAACGTGAGTTGCATCTGCATCTGCGGCCCATCGCAGCAGCGGCAGGTGATGCTTTGGTGATCGATGGGGTGAATCGCGATGATCTAGGCGATCACCGCCCTGGAATCGATGCTGCCCGGCAGGCCGGCGTCCGATCTCCTCTCGCTGAGCTAGGGATTGATAAAACCATGATCCGTCGCCTGTCGCAGGCTCTGGGTTTCCCCTGGTGGGACAAGCCGGCACAACCTTGTCTGGCCTCTCGCTTCCCTTATGGAGAGAACATCAGTGCTGAGCGTCTTCAGCGCGTGGGTCGAGCGGAAGCCTGGCTCATCGCTCGTGGCTTCCCAAGGGTGCGCGTTCGCTGCCAGGGACTGTCCGCTCGGATCGAAGTGCCGCAGGAGCGTCTCTCGGATCTTTTGTTGCAGAGCCAGTCGGAAGCCATGGTGCAGTTTTTTCTCGACCTGGGATTCACTTCGGTGAGCCTGGATCTCGAAGGACTCATCAGCGGCAAACTCAACCGAGAGCTTTAACAGGTGAGATCTGCTCGGTTCAGCAGGTTTGGCCTGTTGGGCGTCGGAGATCCGTCCCAACAGCGGCGGGTGTTTCCCTCAGGAAACTTCGCAGGACCTGCCGTTTTGACTGCAGCGATTCGCTCAGGAATGCACAGGCCTGTTCCGGCATCGTGTGGTCGCCGCAGGTGAATACATCCACGGCGGCGTAACCACTTTCGGGCCAGGTATGAATTGAGATGTGGGATTCGGCCAACAAGGCGAGTCCGGTAACGCCCTGAGGCTCGAAGTGGTGGGTGATCAGGTTGAGAAGGGTCGCACCGGCGCTTTTTGCTGCCGTCGTGATGCTGGTTCTCAGAAATGCCTCATCGTCGAGTCGACTGGGGTCGCATTCGTAGAGCTCGAGAATGCAATGTTTACCGACCATGTCGGAGGGTTGCGGTGTGATGCCTCCCCATCCCGGGTTGGGATGCAGTTCAGACAGGCTCTGCTCCATCAGGAGTCCAAAAATGGTCCGTCAGGTTATCGGATGTTCGTCCCAGGCCTCAGGTCTTCTGGGCTGAAAATCTGAGATTCCGCTCGCCATCCGCCATCGAAGCCGTCGAGATGCGTCGCACTCACAAGGCACTGGTGATCATTGCCAACGGCGTCAAGCAGCAGGCGCTGACGCGTTGGGTCCAGCTCCGCCAGCACGTCGTCCAGCAGTAACAGCGGTGGTTCTCCGAACAGCTGGGTCACCAGTTCCAGTTCGGCCAGCTTCAGGCCCAGCACCAGGGATCGTTGCTGGCCTGCGGATCCAAAGCGTCGAGCCGGGATCCCCCCAAGGAGGAGCCCTATCTCATCTCGATGGGGGCCGACACGACAGCTCCCGAGGCGTTCCTCTTCGCTGCGTTGCGTGCGCAGTTGCTCTTCGATGGAAAGTCGCCAGGGTTCTTCAGCCTCTTCGTTGTCCAATCGACTCCCCGGCTGGTAGCGCAGCTCAAGTTCCTCGGTGCCGCCGCTCAGATGGGCCTGCCAGCGTTGAGCAATCGGTTGCAGCCGTTGCAGGGCCCGTTGACGTCGTCGGTGGATTCGCGTGCTGACCAGAGCCATCTGCACGTCAAAGGCATCCAGCAGGGCATCTCGTTCGCCGGTGGAACTGCGTGCGCTCTGCCGCCAGAGCTGGCCACGCTGGCGCAACAGTCGGTTGAAACGACTGATCAGGTCGGCATAAACCGGCTCGAGCTGCAGCACCACGCGATCGAGCCAGGATCGACGCAGAGACGGCTCGCCGCGAACCAGCTCCAGATCCAGGGCGCTGAACCCGATGCAGCGCATTGGCCCAATCAGATCAAGCTGGCGCTCAAGGCTCTTCCCATTAC
>CAJWZN010000027.1 GCA_913050105.1 uncultured Synechococcus sp. | reverse complement strand
TGCAGCAGGACAGCATTCAGTTGGGTGGCCGCACGATCTACCTCAACCCTTTCCTCTACTGGCGGAGGTTTGACAGCAACACAGACCGCTGGCTGCGGGAGCCAGGTCAGCTCACGGAAGATCAGATCGCTTCCAACCGTGTTCGCTTTTATCCCGAACTGGCCTGGGATCAGTTGGATGACCATGCCACCGCTGTTCACGACGGTGCGGTGGAGATGTTCCTCAAGAGCCTGGAGCTGATCAGCACGTTCCATCCCGAGCTCGGTTCCGGCCACATGCTTGAGGTGGAGCGCAAGATGACCATCACGAAGAAGAAGGCCTTTGAGCGCTGGGTGGATAAGGCTCTGCGCCGCCGCAGCCGGGAGGAGCAACGTGACCAGCGCCGCTTTGAACGCACGCGTTTTCTCAGTGCCTGGCGTGAATGGTTGTCCATGGAAACCACCCACAAAGCCATGGTGCCGATCGTGATGCTGATGGTGCTCAGTGCTGTGGGGGGCTGGTCGCTGGGGGCTGGTCAGAGTGCCTGCCCGACACTTTCGCTGCCTTCAGGACAGACTGAACGTCTTTGAACGGATCTGATGCCTGCTGACTCCGTTCCCGACAATCCCCTGGATCAGTTGAGGTTGTCCGTGATGCAGGACGTCCTGCCGATTGGTCTCGCGGTATTGGAACGCGCGCGACAGGGAGGTCCGGGCAAGGTGGCTGAGGCCTTCACCACCGGCACCGATGATCCAGTCCAAACCCTGCGTCAGGAGGGGGAGCCGGCGGCACGCAATGTGCGTGATCAGTTGGATGCCGTCAGTCCGGGGCTGGGAAATCCCGTGATGCCCGTAGCGGTTTCGGTGGAAGATCCCTCCGATGAACGTGATGATCTGATCGAGACCCTGCAACGGCTCGAACAGCGGTTGGATGTTCTGAAGGGACACCTTCAGGACGCCTGAATTCATGGCCCGGACTGCGCAGCAGCGACAGGCGGGGCTGCGTCAACAACCCCTGGTGCTGCTGTGTGTGGTGCTGATGTTCAGTGGCGCCATGACGGCTCGCCTGGCCTGGATGCAGTTGCTGGAGGGTCCTCGCTTCCGTGAACTCGCCGATGAGAACCGAATTCGCTTGGTGCCACGCTCACCGATGCGCGGTCGTCTGCTGGACAGGAAGGGTCGGGTGTTGGCATCAAGCCGACTGTCGTATTCCCTCTTTCTTGAACCTCGTTTGGTCCTCGATACGGACTGGCCTGATCTGCGCGGTCGTCTGGCCCGTCTGTTGACCCTTGATCCGGCTTTGTTGGATCAGCGTCGTGAGCGTGGTCCTGACCCGGGCGGTTATCGCACCACCCTGGTGCGTGAACTCAATCCTGAGCAAGTGCTCAGGTTTCGCGAGCAGGCATTGGGTTTGAAGGGGGCTCAGGTGGATGTTGAGATCCTTCGTTACTACCCCCACGGAAGCCTGGCGGCCCATGCTCTCGGCTACACCCAGCCGATCACGGAGGGGGAGTATGACGTCTTGGTTGAGAAGGGTTACCGGATCCGAGACCGTATTGGTCGGACTGGTGTTGAGGCGGCCTATGAGGCTCATCTGCGGGGGGCATGGGGTGGCCAGATGCTGGAGGTCAACGCCATGGGCGAGGTTCAGCGCAACCTCGGTGATCGCCCTTCAAAAGCAGGCAAGGACCTGATCCTCACGTTGGATCTTGATTTGCAACGGGTGGCGGAGCAGGCGCTGGCCGATAAGCCCGGTGGTGCGGTGGTGGCTCTTGATCCCAGAGACGGGGCCGTGCTGGCTTTGGCAAGCAAGCCGGGTTTTGATCCCAACTTTTTCTCAAAGCTGATCACAACCCAGAAGGAGTACGACGCTCTTTTTGCCAACCCAGCCAAGCCATTGCTGTCGCGGGCGATGAATGCCTATGACCCCGGAAGCACCTGGAAACCTGTCACCGCGATGGCCGGCATGGAATCCGGCAAGTTTCCACCTGACACCACACTGAAGACCACCGCCTGCATTACCTATGGCGGCCACTGCTTCCCGGATCACAACGGCAGCGGTTTCGGCACCATTGGTTACGCCGATGCCCTGCGGCACTCCAGCAACACTTTTTTCTATCAAGTCGGTGTGGGTGTGGGATCCCTGGCGTTGAAGCAGGCAGCCGACCAGCTTGGTTTTCAGAGCAAGACGGGAATTGAGGTCGACTGGGAAGAAAGTGTTGGTCTTGTGGGGGATGAGACCTGGGCTGATCGTGGACGCGGCTGGGCTGAGCCGGGCTCAGTGCCCTGGATTCCGGAGGACATGGCCAGCGCCTCCATTGGGCAATCGGTTGTGCAGATCACGCCGTTGCAGTTGGCCCGCGCTTACGCGGTGTTTGCCAACGGCGGCTGGCTGGTGACCCCACATCTGGCTTCGGGAGGCATCGATTGGATGGCAGCGGAGCACCGGCGACGGGTCGACCTGAAACCATCAACGTTGCAGACCATCCGGGAGGGACTGCGCAAAGTTGTCTCCGACGGGACGGGATTCGGACTCAACGGTCCTGGGATTCCGCCGGCAGCCGGCAAGACCGGCACGGCAGAGGACAGCACCGGGGGACCTGACCATGCCTGGTTCGGCTCCTATGCCCCTTACCCCGATGGAGAGATTGTGGTCGTGGCCTTTGCTCAGAACACTCCCGGTGGGGGCTCCGTTCATGCGCTGCCGATGGCCAAAAAAATTCTGGCCAAATGGCAAAGTCTGCGAATCGTCAGGCCGCCGTCAGAGCTGGTTGACTGAGAACCTGCCGGTAATAACCGCGCAGTTGTTCAGTGGCTCCGGCCCATCCCCAACGTTCGGCTTCCTGGCGAGCAGCTGTCCTCAGGGCCTGTCGTTCGGCTGCGTTGCCGAGGAGGCGTTGTGTGGCTTCGATCAGGCTTCTGGCCCCGCCATCGGCACCATCGGGTTCGTAAAGGCATCCGTTGGTGCCGTCCGTGATGATGTCGGGGATGCCCCCACGGTTCGCACCTACCACCGGGCAACCGGCAGCCATGGCTTCCAGCAGCACCAGGCCGAGGGTTTCGGTGCTGGAGGGGAACAGAAAAGCATCGCCGCTGGCGTAAGCACTGGCTAGCTCATCACCCGCCAGATAGCCCACGAAGGTGGTTGCAGTGCCGTCGAAATGCTTTTCGAGCTGTTGGCGGTGCGGTCCATCGCCAACGAGGGCCAGCCGCGCATCAGGCAGAGCCTCCAGCACTGGACGGATGCGTTCGATCTGTTTTTCGGCGGAGAGCCGGCCCACATAGAGCAATATGCCGCCCCGGTCCTCATGGCCTCCCAGTAACCGTTCCCGCATGGTCGGGTTGCGAAGTTCGGGGCGGAACAGCTCCGTGTCTACACCCCGCTGCCACAAGTCTGTGTGTTGGATCCCCTTGTCGCTGAGCTCTTGCACCATCGCGGTGGAGGTGCAGAGGTTGAGTAATGCCTGGTTGTGGGCGGCTTTGAGCATTTCCCACAGAAGGGGTTCCAGCATTCCCAGGCCGTAGTGCTCGAGGTATTTCGGCAGATGGGTGTGATAACTCGCGACCAGGGGGATGTCCTTGCTTTTCGCCAGCCAGATCCCACCAAGACCGAGCACAGCGGGGTTCACCACATGGATCAGATCAGGTTGAAACTCATCAATGGCTTCAGACACGGCCGGCCGCGGCAGCGCCAGCTTCAGTTCTGGGTAGAGCGGAAGCGGCATGGCCGGCACACCGATCAAACGAGCCCCCATGTATTCATCCGGGCATCCCTCCGGACAGAACACGACCACCTCATCCCCCGCTTCCACGAGATGGCGCACGGTCTTGGTGAGACGGGTGACGATGCCATCAACCTTCGGCAGGAAGGTTTCAGTGAAGAAGGCGATTTTCACGGGGTGAGCCTGATCAGGAGGCGGTTCCGATGGCCTGGGCCTGAGTTTTGGTCCAGGCGGAGGTGC
This sequence comes from uncultured Synechococcus sp., assembly GCA_913050105.1. GTDB lineage: Bacteria > Cyanobacteriota > Cyanobacteriia > PCC-6307 > Cyanobiaceae > Parasynechococcus. The sequence continues at coordinate 9,502 of CAJWZN010000027.1, read as the reverse complement.
AGAGGATGCGGTTGCGGTCGCAGCGGTCGGCGAAGCGGGTGGCGATTTCCACCACTTCCTTCAGCAGGCCGTTGTCGAGGGTGGTCGGGTTGAGGCCGAGCTCCAGGAAGCAGCGATTATCAACGATCAGGTCGTTTTCAACAGCTTCGTTGCGCGGGTTGGGCAAATTGTTGACCTGTGCCCCAGTGAGAGCGGCCACTTTTTTGGCCAGTTCGCCCACCTGATGGCTTTCGGTCATCTGGTTGAAGATCTTCACGCGTTCCCCTTGCTCAGGAGGGTTGTCCAGGGCGAGCTGTACACAGCGCACCGAGTCGCGAATGTGTATGAAGGCACGGGTCTGGCCACCGGTGCCATGCACGGTGAGGGGATAGCCAATGGCGGCTTGCATGAGGAAGCGGTTGAGCACCGTTCCGTAGTCACCGTCGTAATCAAACCGGTTGGTCAGGCGAGGATCACGATCAGTGGCTTCGGTGTTCGTGCCCCAGACAATGCCCTGGTGCAGATCTGTGATGCGGACCTTGTCGTTTTTGTTGTAGTAAAGGAAAAGCAACTGGTCCAGCGTCTTGGTCATGTGATAGACGCTGCCCGGGCTGGCGGGATGGAGGATCTCCTCCTCGAAGCGACTCCCGTCCGGCTGAGGCACTTCGACCTTGAGGTAACCCTCCGGAATGGTGGCGCCGCGGTGGGATCCATAGCCGTAGACGCCCATGGTGCCGAGGTGCACCACGTGAATGTCCAGCCCGCTTTCGACGATCGCGGCCAGCAGGTTGTGGGTGCCGTTGACGTTGTTATCAACGGTGTAGCGCTTGGTGGCGCTGCTCTTCATCGAATAGGGCGCAGCACGCTGTTCGGCGAAGTGCACCACTGAATCGGGCCTTTCCTCAAGCAGCAGGTCGAGCAGGCGCTGGTATTCATGGGCAATGTCCATGTGGACAAAGCGCATCGGCTTGCCGCCGATCTCCTCCCAGGCCTTGAGGCGCTCACCGATGCTCACGATCGGTGTGAGGGATTCCACCTCGAGATCGATGTCGATTTTGCGTCGGCTGAGATCGTCGACGATCAAAACCTCATGGCCCTGATCCGCCAGGTTCACCGCACAGGGCCAGCCACAGAAGCCGTCGCCGCCGAGAACGAGAACTTTCACCCCAAACTCCTGCAGGAAAGAGCAAGATGCTCACTCAGGGCAAGCTACTACAGGGATTTTCCCTGACTGCCTTCAGCTGATGGCAACGGAAACAGCCATCATCGCTCCGACCAGTACGGTGCCGCCAACAAGCATCATCAAAGAGCTGCGCCCACGATTACGGCTGGTCTCAGCATCCATCACCTCCATTCGAGGCTCCTTCGCGAAGGCGTTGAGGCGACCGCCGTCTTCCGTAATGACCTGCATGAGTCGAGTGCGATTGATCGGACCTTATGAGTCCATTTGCCTAATGACTGCGGATATGTAAGAGGCTTCATCTCACTTCAGATCACTTCATCACGATTGATTACTTCACCACTCCCTGCGTCGGTGAGCTCGCCGATGCGTCGCTGCGTTTTGGCAGCCGACCGGAGCGATAGGCCGTTCGACCGGCAGTGACCGCCTGACCCATGGCTTGGGCCATGGCCGCAGGCTCGCCGGCCAGGGCAATGGCGCTGTTCACCAACACCGCGTCCGCGCCCATTTCCATCGCCTGGGCGGCTTCGCTGGGCACACCGATTCCGGCATCCACCACCACGGGAACGCCGGCGTTCTCGATGATCAGGGCGATGTTGGCCGCATTGTTCAAGCCTTGGCCGGAGCCGATCGGGGATCCCAATGGCATCACGGTGGCGCAGCCGACGTCCTCCAGATGCCTGGCCAGCAGCGGATCAGCATTGATGTAGGGCAGAACGGTGAATCCCTCTTTCACCAGTTGTTCTGCTGCTTCGAGGGTGCCGATCGGATCGGGCAGGAGATGACGGCTGTCGGGGATCACCTCCAGCTTCACGAAGGTGTTGTCCTCCTGACCAGCAAGCTTGGCCAGTTCCCGTCCGAGCCTGGCCACACGCACAGCTTCCTCGGCGCTTGTACAGCCGGCGGTGTTCGGCAGCATCCAGATGCGCTGCCAGTCGATGGCATCCATCAAACCGGCGTGGCCGGCAGCAACCGTCTGCACCCGGCGAACAGCCACGGTCACCATGTCGCAGCCGGAGCATTCGATGCTCCGTTGCATCACCGGAAGCGAGGGGTATTTGCCTGTACCCGTGAACAGGCGACTGTTGAAGTCACGCCCACCGATGGTCAGCATGTCGCTGTTCGTGGAGGGTGCGGAAGGGATGGAATCCATGACGCGCCTGAGCAAAAGGGCCTACCTTGCATCCATCATCCTCGTGTTCCCCATGCCTGTCCTGCTTGCCATGGATCTTTCTATTGGTAGTCAGGTGCCGTTCCAGAGCAATCCTCAGCTCCCTCTGGATCCGATTCAGCTCGCGGTTCCATCGGTCATCGAGGGTGAATCGGTGGAAAGTTTTGATCCGGTGGCCCGGGCTGCTGATCTTGCAACGTCCCTGCCTCGCGACTGGTGTGGAAGCTTTCAACCTTTTGATGGAAGCCCCACTGTTGAGGTGACCCTGGAGATTGCCACGGCCACGGCTGTGGGTCAGATGGTGAATCTGCGGGGAAGCATGACCTTCGGATCAGTGGTCACACCGGTGCAGGGAAACCTTCACGCCAAATCTGATCAGTTGGACCTCATCCCCCTTGGTGATCCCTTGATTGCTGGCTTGGAACCCGGAGGTGTCTTTCTGGGTCTCCAGGGATTCAGTCCCAGTGGCTGGCAGTCCCCTCGCTTGATCAACACCAGCAATTCGTCTGCTGGAACCGGTGGTCGCCTGGCTTTGACCAGCAGCTGTATTGCAGAGGTCCCGGTTCAACCTCTCTGGTGAATCAGCTTCAGTTGTTGACTAAACCCGTTTCTCCAACTTTTTGACGGCCTTTGTCGCCGTGCTGTTGTTGGGTTCAAACTCAAGAGTTTTGCGGTAGAGGCTGAGAGCTTCCTTTGTCTTCAGCATTTTGTCCTGGGCGAAGGCCAGATTATTGATGGCCACGGGGTAATCAGGTTTTGCCTTCAAGGCAAGTTTGTAGTGCTTGCTCGCCCCTTCGTAATCCTTCTGGGCAGCCAAAGCAAAGCCAAGGGCGTTTTGGATCACGGCTCTGGCTTCATCCGGTTCATTGCCAAGTCGCTTCAATGCCTGCTTCAGCGTGGCAGCAGCCTGTGGAAAAAGCCGCTTGCGCAATTGCACAGACCCCAACTCATACAGATCAGAGGCTTGGCGTGACTCGGCGGTATTGGCTTGTTCCAGCTGCATCAGCCGCGCCTCATCACGACGCACGCGCAACAGTTGTCTACCAACGACCACAGCAACTATCGCGAGCAGACCTACCAAGCCCAGCAGGTAGGTCTGAGGCAGCAAATTCACAGAATCGAAGTCAGCTCTTGGATGTAGTCACCACGCTGGTGAAGCTACCGGGATCTGCAACAGCCAGTTGGGCCAACATTTTCCGATTAAGACGAACGTCAGCTTTTTTCAGGCCACCCATCAGACGGCTGTAGCTCACGCCATTGATCCGAGCTGCGGCGTTGATCCGTGCGATCCAGAGACGACGGAAGTCACGCTTGCGGCGACGACGGTCGCGGTAGGCATTGCAGAGTGCCTTCATCACCCGCTGGTTTGCTGTACGGAAGAGCGTTCCGTTGCCACCGCGGAAGCCACGGGCCAACCGCAGGATTTTGTTGCGGCGCTTGCGCGCAACGTTGCCTCTCTTAACGCGAGCCATGAGGTGGGGAGGGTTGAATCAGTTCAGAACGAGGGGAAGCAATCAGGCGTAGGGGAGCATCCGCACCACACGCAGCTCGTCGGACTCATGAACCACTGCTTTTGTGGCCAAATGACGCTTCTGCTTGACGGTTTTGTGATCCAGCAAATGATTGCGGAATGCGCGCCGACGCATGAACTTGCCTGTGCCGGTTGCCTTGAACCGCTTGGCGGCAGCTTTGCGGGTCTTCAGCTTGGGCATTGCTCTGCTCGTTCGGGCACAAACAACAACAATACGTCCTAACGCGACCTTTCCAGGTATGACCCGTTGGATGGCTCTCTCGCTGTTGCTCTGGGCGACGCTGGGTTGCAGCGCTCGAAACCTGGCGCCGCCATTGGCTGAGTCGGCCCCTGCCATTGCCCCAGAGCCCTTGCCTGAGCGCGAGGCTGAACCCGAGACCCATCGAAGCGTTGCTGCGCCTCCATCGATTCAGGCGAACAACCCTGTGCTCTGGGTGTCCCTGGCGTCCCATCTCGGGGGCCATGAATCATCACCACCGCTTTCACTGCAGTCTGCGGGTCCCGATCCATTGCTCCTGCGCGATGCGTCCGGGGCTGATTGGAGTGCTTCTTCATTGCAACTGCGTTGGCGCCAGGTGCCCTTGGATCAGCCCCTGGCAATTGCGCGTCAGGTGGCTGGTCCCTTCGCCAGTTTTGAATCAGCCGAGCGGGTGGCCGAACGCTGGCGGGCTTTCGATGTTGCAGCCGAGGTGGCTCACCCGCAGGATTGGGAGGTATGGGCCCCTGCCGGAGCCCCGGCACCTGAGGGGCTCAAGACAGACAGCTGGTCCAGGCAGCTGAACGCAACCCTTGAGCCGGTGCTCGACACCGTTGAAGGCCCTGTTGTTCTGAAGGGTCCGCTCATGCTTCAGGCGTCTGATGGTCTGCGCTGGAAGGGCGGTGTATTTCAGGGGCCGTTCCGGCTGCAGCGTGATGCCTATGAAAGCTGGACGCTTGTGGAGCAGGTTCCAGTGGAGCGCTATCTCGAAGGGGTCGTGCCCCACGAGATCGGTGCCGGATCACCCACCACCGCCTTGCAGGCGCAAACAGTGCTTGCCCGCACATGGGCGCTGGCGAACAGCCATCGCTTTCGCATTGACGGCTACCACCTCTGCAGCGATACCCAGTGCCAGGTGTATAGCGATCCGCGTCAGGCCGGATCTGCGGTCCGACAGGCCATTGCTGCCACAAGTGGTCAACTGCTGAGTTGGCAGCGTCAGCCGATCAGCGCTGTTTATCACGCCAGCAACGGCGGTGTGATGGCCGCTGGTCCGGAGGCTTGGTCGATGGATCCGCAGCCCTACCTGAGGGCGAAGGCAGATGGCGACGACCGCTGGAGCAGTCGCCATCGTTTGCCTTTAACGGCTCGCGACGCTGTGGCTGCTCTTTTGGCGGATGGGGAAGGGGCCTATGGCCGGAATCATCCCCGTTTCCGTTGGAGTCGCCGCCTTCGCGCTGCTGAACTTCGTCAGGCTCTAGGGGATCAGGGTCTGGCGCTGCAGTCTCCCCTGCAGCTCGAGGTGCTCGAGCGCGGTACCAGTGGGCGAGTTCTTTCCTTGAAGTTGTCCGGTGCTGCGGATGCGGTGCCTGTGGTGCTGCGGCTGGATCAGATACGCCGAACGTTGAGAACCTTGCCCAGCACACTTTTCGTGATCGATTCCATGGGTTCTCAGGAATGGATCGTGCGCGGCGGCGGATTCGGTCACGGCGCCGGCCTTTCTCAGGCCGGCGCGATTGATCTGGCGCGAAGGGGCTGGTCGGTCGAGCGAATTTTGCGCCACTACTACCCCGGCGCGGTCTACGGCCCGATACCCCAATCCGTGGAGTCCCCTTAGAGTCCTTCCCACCTGACAGGCCGCATGGCGACCACCTCTGGTACTGGTGATCACCGAAGGGTGAAGTCCGCGGCCTTTTTGTTCGCCTGTGGTTGTGCGGGTGCAGCACCGCACTGGTTGGATCCGGCTCGTTCGCTTTGGCCTGCGATCAGCATGGCCCTCATGCTTGGCGGTTATGGCCTGCGCACAGTGCTGCGGGGCGATCTGAGTTCCAACGGCGGCCCCGATCCAACGATCTCCGATCCGTCAACCGTTGATCTTCAGTCCCTACCCAGCCTGGATGTGGTGGTGGCGGCCCGTGATGAAGAGGGTGTGGTCACCCGCTTGGTGGAACGGCTGACGTCATTGCGCTATCCATCCGATCGGATGTCCACCTGGGTGATCGATGACGGCAGTCAGGATCGCACTCCACAGCTTTTGGACGAGCTGGCCGATCGCCATCCTGGCCTTCATGTGATTCATCGCGAGCGCGACGCTGGCGGAGGTAAGTCAGGGGCTCTCAACACGGCTTTGAGTCAGCTCTCTGGTGAGTGGTTGTTGGTGCTGGACGCCGATGCCCAGCTTCAGGACGATCTGCTTGAACGTCTTGTGCCCTACGCCCTTGACGGCGGCTGGTCAGCGGTGCAGCTGCGCAAGGCGGTGATCGATGCCGACTGCAACTGGCTCACTCGGGCGCAGGCGATGGAAATGGCTTTGGATGCCGTCATCCAGACCGGTCGCCTCGCTGGTGGTGGGGTGGCTGAGCTGCGGGGCAACGGACAGTTGATCAAACGCTCGGAACTGGAGCGCAGTGGTGGTTTCAATGAAGACACCGTCACCGACGATCTCGATCTCAGCTTTCGCCTGTTGAGTCATGGCGCCCTGGTCGGCCTGCTCTGGGATCCGCCCGTGCAGGAAGAGGCGGTGCCAGGTCTGCCGGCTTTGTGGAAGCAGAGACAGCGGTGGGCTGAAGGTGGGTTGCAGCGCTTCTTCGACTACTGGCCCACCCTCACGTCATCCGAGTTGAGCTTGCGGCAACGCTGGGATCTGGCCTGTTTTTTCCTGTTGCAATACGGGCTGCCTGTGGTGTCCTTTGCGGATCTCAGCACCAGCCTGATCACCCGCAGCACGCCCACCTACTGGCCGTTGTCGATCATTGCTTTCAGTGTTTCGGGCCTCGCCTACTGGAGAGGATGTCGCGGTCGCAGCGAGGGGCCGGCAATCCCTCGACCAGGTGTGTGGCACACCCTTGTGGCAATCGCCTATCTGGGCCATTGGTTTGTGGTGATCCCTTGGGTGACGCTTCGGATGGCATTGCTGCCCAAGCGGCTGGTTTGGGCCAAGACCAACCACGGCCCGTCTCAGCAACCTGCGGGTGCCTGAGGTTCTGATTCAGCTCTTCAGGTCAATATCAAGCACCTGACCGTTGAAAAAATCAGCCAGGTTTTTGGCTTGACGGTCTACGCCTGAGAATTCTGTGGTTTTTGCTGGCTGCTGGGCCGGAGCTTTCGCTGTCGGGTTCGGTGGCGAGGGGTTGCCGGTTGGAGTTGATCGCGGCAGCGACGGTTCTGCCAACTTCTCTGGTGTCGCTTTGGCAGGTGCAGGACTGGGTGCCGCTGTTGCCACGGGTGCGGGAGGAGTCGGCGGCGCAGGAGCAGGCGATGGCGTTATTGGGTTGGGCATGGCTGTGTTGCCTGCCTCCAGCACCAGTTGGCGGTTGCCTCCAAGGGCCTTGGCAATGGCCTGTTCCAGCAGGGCAGCACGGCTTTGCACCATGCCCATCCAGTTACCGGCCACCTGCACGACAGCACGATTGGCATCCAGTCGCACCAGTTGGCCCTGCTGCGAGAGGAGCATGCGGGTGGATGGCAACTCCAGGCTGCCGAGGATCTGCTGCCAGAGCTCAGGCAGATTGTTGGAAGTCTTCTCTGAGGCCAGCGTGGGGACCTGGGGAAGTTCAGGCGCCGGCGCCGGGTTGACTGCTGGATCAGGAGTGGCTGTTGGTTCAGCGCTGGCCGGTGGTTCAGGGCTCTCAGTTGGTGTTGGCCTGGCTTCTGGTTCCGGGGTCGTTCCAGTCGGACGAACGGTTGTTGCTCGTGAGGCTGCTGCTGCCGGAGCCGTGACAAGGGCTGATGCAGGCAATGGCTCGGCAAGCAGCCCCAGCAGCAGCACCTCCAGCCACAGCCGAGGTTGAACGCTCTGGCGCAGTTGCTGTTCGCTACCGCGCAGGTCCGCCTGCCATCGCAGTAGGCGCGCTCTGCCAATCGCTTGCGCGAGACCCGGCAGCTGATCGCGGAATTGGGGTGAAACACCGGTTAGTTCCGGTCGGTCCGGTGCCGCAGCCATCAGCACAAGATCCCGAAGGATTCCCGCCAGACCCTGAAGCACCGCGCCTGGATCCCGGCCTCGGTCCAGCAGATTGCGGGTGGCTTCCAGCAGTTGCACCGGTTCAGCGCTGCTCATGGCGCTCACGAGCCCGAGCAGTTCCTGTTCGGGGACGGCTCCCAGCAGATCCCACACAGCTGCAGCTTCGATCGGCGGTGGCAGCAGACTCAGCTGATCCAGCAGACTTTCGGCATCCCTGAGTCCACCCTGGGAGCGCTGGGCCACCACGTGAACGGCGTCCGTCTGGATTTCGATGGATTCCTGTTCGGCGATCCAGCGGAGATGGGTCTCCAGGGCGTCCAGGGGAATCCGGCGAAAATCGAAGCGCTGGCATCGGCTGAGGATGGTCGGCAGCACCCGCTGGGGGTCGGTCGTGGCCAGCACAAACACCACCTGTGGTGGTGGCTCCTCCAATGTTTTCAGCAGCGCGTTGAATGCCGCAGTGGAGAGCATGTGGCATTCGTCCACCACATACACCTTCCAGCGGGCCTGCACCGGAGCGAAGCGGGAGCGCTCGATCAGTTCGCGAATGTTGTCGACACCGGTGTTTGAGGCGGCGTCGATCTCGATCACATCGAGGGCGGTTCCAGCGGCAATCGTTGTGCACAGATCGCAGGACCCACAGGGTTCCGGTGTTGGTCCGTTGCTGTTGAGGCAATTGAGCGACCGGGCGAGGATCCTTGCGCTGGACGTTTTTCCGGTGCCGCGCGGTCCACTGAACAGATAGGCCGGGGCAATCCGGTTGGTGGTCAGCGCATGGCCGAGGGTGGAGGCGATCGCTTCCTGTCCCACCAGCTGGTCGAAGCGCTGGGGGCGGTATTTGTGATGCAGCGGCTGGTACGCCGAACTCATGCGCTGCGGGCAGTGCGCTGAGGTTACTCAGCTTGGCGGCGACCAGGAAGTGCGGGTGGCTGCTCCAACAGGGCATCGATCTTCTGTTTGAGCTCTTCCACCTCCGCCAGCTCATCAGCGAGGCTCTGGCCGCTCAGCAGAAGCCGGCTGTTGCCGTCTTCATCGGCTTGCTGGACCAGGGTCTCCAGTTGGTGCAGCAACCGCTGGCGCAGTTGCTCCAGCTTTTTCACACCCTGCCTTGCGATCTCGCGGGTGTTGTCGTCCAGCAGGCCTCGCTGCACCAGCAGCTCCAGGCCTCGCATCAGGGCCGATGGCATCAATCCGCTCCATTGGCGTGCCCGCTTCAGAGCGGAGTCGATCTGGCCGCTGCGGTGCCGACCTGTTTTGCACCAGGTGGCGAAGTGCTCGCAGTTGTTGAACAGCAGGTTGTAGTTCTGTTCGCCGATGCGGCTCATCGCTCGCCGCAGGGTTACGCCGGCGGGTGAGGCCTTGGCATGGTCGATCACGCTCAAAGGTTGCCCCTGGCTGAAGTCATCACGGGAGCTGCGCAGAATTTCACGACCTTCGAGGTAGTGAGCCACGGTGCCGTCGCCGAGGTCGATGCCGTGGTG
>CAJWZN010000026.1 GCA_913050105.1 uncultured Synechococcus sp. | reverse complement strand
GGCGTCCGCGTTGATGATCGAGTTGGAGACGATGCTCATGCAGTTCTGCCTCGAAACAAGCGGCCGCCCGTAGGAGACCGATATCCGGTGATTAAGGGGAAGATCCCGAAGGATCGAGTCTCAGACTAAAGGCTGAAACAGGTTGACGAAACCATCGAAGCATTGCTTGTTCACAACGATCAACACTGTTCGCTGTGGCGGCGCTTCGAAGAATTCGGCAGAGGCATCCTCCACCGGCGAAGCCCTTCGCTTTTGGCCCGGGTAACAGTTCTTCACGGCTGAATTGGGTTTCCAAAACCCAATGCGCTGCAAGCGATTTGGGCGATCGATTCCGAGGCGTTTTCAGTTCAGCAAGGAACCCCGATGAAGCAGGCCTTCACCGGGGTTCAAAGAGCGACAACCCAGCACATTCGTTCGGGATGAACGAGGGCTTTTGTTTGGGATCAGATGGCGGCGTCTGTTGGTGGGTTGAGGCCAGCGTTGCCGCGGTACAACGCGGCTGTGCGTTGGATCGTGGCCTGATTTAAACCTGCTGGGCTGTCCATTCCGTTGATCCGTGGCACGGAATCCCCGAATCGTTCCGCAAGGAGTTCGCTGACTGCTGCACCTTGGCCTGCCTGGGCCCGGGTGATTAGAAAGCGACTGGTCTCCGCCGGCGTGGTGGCCCTTCCCAGCAGCGCCATTCCTGCAGCTGAGGCTGCCCGCAGCGGAGCCATCGAAGCGATTCGATTCTGGAAGCTGTCGCCCATCGCAACTTCTGCCAGGAATCCGTCCAGATCGATGTCCTGATTGCGTAGACGAGATTCGGAGCTGATTAGGCGCTCGCTATCGAGTGGAACCCTGTTCAGCAACTGGCGATAGGAGGCATCCATCACATCGCGGAGCTCGCTTTCACTGCAGGGTTGCTGCAACACCAGTTGGTCAGGCAAGCCAGCCCGTCTGCTGAAGCCAGAGGCATCGGCCGTTACCAGAGCCTTGCCCATGTTGGAGAGGGGCTTTTGGTTGGTAGTAGGCGTCTTGAGACTGCGGAAGCTGCTTTTGGTGGTGCGTTTTCCAGTGCCGGATTCTCCGCGCATGGTTAAGCGCATGCTGTTCATCAGATCTGGTCCTTTGGCGAAGCCGCGCGCCATTGAGTTCCAGGTTCCGGTGGACGAGCTGGTGCGATTCGCCATGTTTCGTGGCGTCAGATCTCCACTGCTGCGGAAGACATTGTTTGTCGCCGGGTCAGGCCTTTTGCTGAAAACGATGCCGGAGGAGTCGTATCCGTAGGTTTTAACTTCCGCTTTGAACGTTGATGTCCGTCTGACGTTTAAATCGTTTGGGGTGATGAATCGTTCAAAGGGAACGGTGTCTTCCCCGAAACTTTCGTTGTATTCACGGCTATCAATCAAGACGTCAACAACGCCGTAAAAACCTTTGCGTGCGGCGGTGTCAAATAGAGCGTCGATCTCCCAGCGCCCGAAGGTGGGTCGGCCCAACAGGCGGCGATGGATTACCTCGATCGCCTTCACGATGTAAAGGCCACTCCAGTAACGGCGGCGGAATGCGTCTGAGCGGGCCACGGCACGCACGAAGTCGCGCAGGCAGATGTCGCCGTTTTCCAGTCGTGCTTCATCGGAGCCCATCCGTTCGCCTGCGTAACCGGCATTGCCAAGGATCTGCACATAAACAGCGTTGATGACGGCCTGGGTGCTTGATTCCGTGTTTCGGACACTGGGGCGACCGGTGACGCGACGATTGACGTTGCCACCCGTGGCGATCTGCTGGAGGCGAACCACCCGGGGCCCGACTCTGCGGGGTCGGCTGCTGCGGAAGCTTGCGCTGTCGAGCTGCCCGGGGCTGTTGAGGCCGTTGCTCACCAACAGGCGACGGCTGTCGTAGCCGTAGGGCGCCGGACGCGTGGCCACCGACGCTGTCCCACTGGGGAAGATCGCGCCGTATTGGTTCGCCACTGGATCGTTACCGCCGCCGTAGACGTGCTGGTCGCTGAACGGCTGCCGGTATGCGGCGTACAGCGTGACGTACTGGGGAGCACCCTCGAAGGGAGCGCTGAAGTTGAACAGTTTGCGGTTTGAACCCCAGCCAGCACTTTCCTGGGCTTCAGTTCCGAGATCCCTCAGGAAGGGAACGGTTTCCTCGCCGAAGGACTGGGCGTATTCCGAGGAATTGACCAGCACATCCACCAGACCATTCAGGCCCTGGGCGCTGAGGATGGCGAAGGATTTGCGGAACTCCTCAAGAGAGCTGATGCCCCTGCCAAGGAAATGGCGATAGGCCAACTCCACCACGCGGCTGTTAACGAAACCATCGTGGAATTGCTGGCGGTATTCCTTGCTGCGGCCCAGGGAGCGGATGAATTCACGCATTGAGATCTGGCCCTGCACCACTTGGCTGACCTGGCTTGCACAGGGGGTCTGGGAATACCCCTTGGCGATGTCACGTTCGAACACCTGCCGGTAGGCGGCGCGGATGATTTCCGCTTTCTCCGCACCCGATAGGCCTGGACGCATCTCGAAGAGTTGGCGACCTTCAGCTGCTAAGGCGTAGATGGCAGGCAGTTGCAGGCCCTGCTGCACGCTGCTACCAAGGCGTTGTTTGGTGCTGGGGGTGGGAATGGCCAGCTCCTGCAGCAGAACGTTGAAGCAGTCGATCGTCAGCTGGCGTGCTTCGGGGCGATCCCGCAGCAGCTCGGCACTGGCAGCTCGCATCTCCTGCAGAGCCACATTGGTGGCTGTGAGGGAGCAGTTCGCGAGCAGGATGTCTCTTAATCCGCGCGTATTCACGGCGAGGATGCTGGGGTCCCCAGCCACCAGTGCGTAGCCCACGTAGCGCAGGAACCAGCCCATATCACGGACGGATTTGCGCATGAAGGCAGGGCCATATTTGGCCACGCTGATGGCGTTGAAGCCGGTGGGCAGCACAACGCGCACATCCGCATCGCCGCCGGTTCCCTCAAGCAGCCGGGTGATGAAATTCCCGCGCTTGGTATTGCCGCTCTCACCGGTGAAGGTGCGCACGGACTGTTCAAAGGCAACCTGGTCCGCAGCCAGAGGTGTCCCTTCCTGTCCACTGGGGCGACTGGTCTCTCCGGTACTGAGAGGGGCGTCAAGGAAGGAGAGGGGCGTTCCACCCACAAAGATTCGGTTGGCGGCGCGAGCAACAATCGGTTCGGCGTTGGCCGCAATAATCCGAGACGCTTCGATGCGGTTCTGACCGCTGCGGAAAAAAGTGACGAGGTTGTCTAGCTCGGCCCCATCGGGGAAGCGGTCTTGCTGTTCGGCTTGACGGACGCTCGAGAGCGGCAGGGTGTCAAACAATTGGGGAGACACGCGCGGGCTGCCGCTGCTGGCGGTCACTGTCATTGACGGAAGCAAGCCGGATCGATTCACGTTACGGCCGCTTGTACTGAGCTCTACAAGCCCATGAACAAATGTTTGCAGGCCGCTCTGGCCTGGGGATCAGAGCCATCCCGACCGTGAAAAGCTCAGCTGCATCCGATCGCTGCTGGATGGCCCAAACCCGGCCCAGTGACGCTGCCACACCTGTGGTGAGCGCCTTTTATGACCGCTTTCCCTTCCCGGGAGACCCGCTGCAGGACGGCCCTCCCCCTGGATACAACTGGCGTTGGTGTCACCGCAGCGTTCTGGCGGCCGTCCATGGCGCCATCCCTTCAGGACTGGAGCAACCGCGCATTCTTGACGCCGGCTGTGGAACAGGAGTGAGCACCGACTACCTCTGCCATCTCAACCCTGGAGCATCTGTTCTCGGGGTGGACATCAGCGATGGCGCTTTGGCCGTGGCCCGAGAACGCTGCCAACGCTCGGGAGCGGAAGCACAGGTGTCGTCACTGCGTCAGGAACAACGCAGCCTGCTGGATCTCGAAGGGGAGGCTCCTTTTGACTACATCAACTCGGTTGGGGTCTTGCATCACCTCGATCAACCGGAAGCCGGTCTGCGCTCATTAGCGAATCATCTGGCGCCGACTGGACTGCTGCATCTTTTTCTGTATGCCGACGCCGGGCGGTGGGAGATCCATCGAACCCAGAGGGCCCTGAGCCTGCTTGATGCGGGTACTGGGGCCGAGGGTCTGCGTCTCGGTCGGGAGCTGTTCGAAACGCTGCCCGAAGGTAATCGTCTGGCGCGTCACCACCGGGAGCGCTGGGCTGTGGACTGCGCTCCGGATGCCAATTTCGCCGATATGTATCTGCATCCCCAGGAGACCAGCTACAACCTCGAACGTCTGTTCGCTTTCATCGATACAGCCGGACTGCAGTTCGCAGGTTTCTCCAATCCCGACATCTGGGATCCTGCGCGGCTGCTCAAGGGTGAGCTGCTGGAGCGGGCGCTTTCTCTGCCACAACGGCAGCAGTGGCGGCTGGTTGAAGAGCTGGATCCCGACATCAGTCATTTCGAATTTTTCTTGTCGCCTGCGTCGGTTGAGCCAACGGTCTGGAGTGATGAGGCCATTCGCCAGGCCAGAGGTCTTCGCCAGCCCTGCCTCTGGGGTGAACCCGATCCCATCCTTGGCCGGAACATGGAGCCGATTCAGCTCAACGATGCAGATCGGGCCCTTCTGCGCGCAGTATCGGAGCAGCCTGAGTCATCACTGGGTGGCTTGGCGGAGGTTGACCAGATCCGCCAACTTGTGGACCGGCATCTGCTTCTGCTGAGGGCTTAGCTGCAGAGAACGCGTGATAGATTCCGCGCGCCATTTCAGGCGTTGCTTGGAGGATTTTTACCGTCTTCAGCGTCGTCTGCTGTTGGCCACCGTTCTGGTGTCTCTGGTCACGGTTCCGATCGTGGCTTTCACCATGAACCTCTCGGTGGCTGCCAGTGTTTTTGTGGGTGCCTGCGCCGGACTCTTGTACGTGCGTTTGCTAGCCCGCAGTGTGGCCCGGCTCAGTGACCAGTCCCGTGGACTGGGGCGTTTTCAGCTCATCGTTCCGACCTTGCTTGTAGTCGGTTCGGCCAAGCTGCCCCAGCTCGATCTGCTGCCGGCCTTCCTGGGATTCCTTCTATACAAGCCCGCCCTGATTCTTCAGCACGTCTTCGACGACAGCTGAGGCTGAGCACTTTTCTCTGCACCCATGGCTTTGCTGCCCTTTCCACTCCCGTTCGCTGAACTGGAAGTGGGCCACCACCTGTATTGGCAGATCGGAGATCTGTACCTGCATGGTCAGGTGTTCCTGAGCTCCTGGATCCTGATCGGCATTCTGATCGCGTTTGTCTTTATTGGCACGCGCGGCATGAAGCGTGATCCGATGGGTCTGCAGAACCTGCTGGAGTTCCTTTGGAACTACATCCGTGATATCGCTCGCGACAACATTGGCGAGAAGTACTACCGGGACTGGCTGCCGTTCATCGGAACCCTGTTCCTCTTCATCTTCGTGAGCAACTGGGGTGGTGCTTTGATCCCCTGGAAAGTGATCGAATTGCCGGATGGTGAACTTGGCGCTCCGACGGCCGACATCAACACCACTGTTGCCATGGCTTTGTTGGTGTCCCTGGCTTACTTCTACGCCGGTTTGAGCCGGAAGGGTCTGCGGTTCTTCGAGCTGTACGTGGAGCCGACCCCAATCATGCTCCCGTTCAAGATCATCGAGGAATTCACCAAGCCACTGTCCCTCTCCTTCCGTCTGTTCGGAAACATCCTTGCTGATGAATTGGCTGTTGGAGTTTTGGTGTACCTGGTTCCTCTGATTGTTCCTCTGCCCGTGATGCTTCTGGGCCTGTTCACCAGTGCGATCCAGGCGTTGATCTTTGCAACCCTCACCGCTTTTTATATCGGTGAAGGTCTCCACGAAGCCCACTAAACGCTTCAAAAGTTTTCGCCGATTTCCGGCGATCTGCTAAACACATCCGCGCGCAGGTCCGAATTGCAAACGGGCCCTCTCCTCTCCGGAGTGTCCCTGCGCGGGGGGAACCGATCCCCAACTCTTTTCAGCTCAGCGCTCCCGAGCGCCTCCCCTTATCCCACCCAACATGGATTCCATCACCTCCGCTGCTTCCGTTGTGGCTGCTGGCCTGGCAGTCGGTCTCGCCGCCATCGGTCCTGGTATCGGTCAGGGCACCGCATCCGGCGGCGCTGTTGAGGGCATCGCCCGTCAGCCAGAAGCCGAAGGCAAGATCCGCGGCACCCTGCTGCTGTCTCTGGCATTCATGGAATCGCTGACCATCTATGGCCTGGTGGTGGCACTGGTGCTCCTGTTCGCCAACCCCTTCGCTTGATGATCAGCGCTCGGGGGGGCTTGATGCTTCCCCGCCTGAATTCTTTTTTTCACGTTCTTTCCAGCGCACCCTTCCATGACCTGGCTTCTGCTCGCTGAAGCAGGTGTTCCGGAGGGAGGTCTTTTTGACCTCGATGCCACCCTGCCGCTGATGGCGGTTCAGGTGGTTCTCCTCACCTTCCTGCTCAATGCTCTCTTCTTCCGTCCGGTCGGCAAGGTCGTGGAAGAGCGTGAGGGCTTTATTTCAACCAGTCGTGCTGATGCCAAGCAGAAGCTGGCTGACGTTGAAAAACTTGAGGCCGATCTGGCTGAACAGCTGAAGGGTGCTCGCCAGGCAGCTCAGGCTGTGATCACCGAAGCCGAACAAGAGGTCGACCGTCTCTACCGAGAAGCGCTGGCTCAGGCTGAAGCCGAGGCCAATCGCTCCAAGGAAGAGAGCCGTCGTGCCATCGAAACCGAGCGTGAGTCCGCCCGCACCCAGCTTCAGGGGCAGGTGGATCAACTCAGCTCCACCATCATCAACCGACTCCTGGCTGCGTGATGACTCTGAATTTCAATCCTCTCGAGACCAACCTGGTCAATCTGGCCATCGTCATCGGCGTTCTGGTCTGGTTCCTGCGCGGTTTTCTTGGCGGCATCCTCGATCGACGTCGTCAAGCGATTCTTCAGGAGCTGCAGGAGGCCGAATCCCGTCTTCTGAAGGCTTCGGAACATCTCTCCAAAGCACAGTCCGACCTTGCTGCTGCGCAGCAGAAGGCTGACCAGATCCGGACCGATGGTGAAGCCCGTGCTGCAACCATCCGCAGTTCAGGTGAGCAGCGCACCATTGCCGCTATGGCAGCGGTGAAGCAAGGCGCAGTTGCTGATGCCGATGCTGAAGCAGCTCGAATCAAGGACACGCTCCGCCGAGAAGCAGCTCTTGCTGCCATCGACAAGGTTCTGAGCGATCTTCCTGGGCAACTCGATGCAAAGGCCCAGGCCAAGCTGATCGATTCCACCATTCAAAATCTGGAGAACGCCTGATGCCTCTCCTTAATTCCCTGGCCACCCCCTACGCCGAGGCTTTGCTTCAGGTGACCGAGGCGCGCGGTGAGTCAGAAACTGTTGCAGATCAGTGCAAGCAGCTGCTGGATGTCTGGCAGAGCTCCACTGATTTTCGCGACGCGATGGTGTCACCGGTTCTGGAACCTGACGCAAAGAAGAAGGTTCTTCAGAGTTTGGTGGGAGAGCAGGTGACACCTTCTCTGCTCAACCTGTTGAAGGTTCTTGCCGACCGTCAGCGCTTGCTCGCGTTCGATGCGGTGATGCTTCGTTATCTGGAGCTTTATCGCGAACAGCAGGGCATCACGTTGGCTCAGGTGCGCTCAGCTCAGACCCTGTCTGCAGAGCAGCAAGCCGCTCTTGCCAAAAAGGTGCAGGCCATGGCCGGCACCGCAAAAGTCGATATCGACCTCAGTGTTGATCCCTCGCTGATCGGTGGCTTCGTCGTCAGCCTCGGATCCCAGGTGATTGACGCCAGCCTGGCTGGACAGGTCCGTCGCCTCGGTCTGGCGCTCGCAAAAGCGAGCTGACTCCACACCTTTTTTCACCGCTCCTTTCTCCAACTCCCCGCTGGGATCACACGCCATGGTTTCCATCCGTCCCGACGAGATCAGCGCAATCCTCAAACAGCAGATTGAGGATTACGACAAGTCGGTCTCCGTCAGCAACGTCGGCACTGTTCTGACTGTGGGCGACGGTATCGCCCGTGTTTACGGTCTGCAGCAGGCCATGGCCGGTGAACTCCTCGAATTTGAGGACGGCACTGAAGCCATCGCCCTCAACCTCGAAGACGACAACGTCGGCGCGGTGCTGATGGGTGAAGGCCTGAACATTCAGGAAGGCAGCACGGTGAAAGCCACCGGCAAAATTGCTTCTGTGCCCGTCGGCGACGCCATGTTGGGTCGCGTGGTGAATGCTCTGGGTCGTGCCATTGATGGCAAGGGCGAAATTGCCGCCACCGAGACGCGCCTGATTGAGTCCATGGCGCCCGGCATCATTCAGCGGAAGTCGGTCCATGAGCCGATGCAGA
Organism: uncultured Synechococcus sp.; assembly: GCA_913050105.1. Classification (GTDB taxonomy): domain Bacteria; phylum Cyanobacteriota; class Cyanobacteriia; order PCC-6307; family Cyanobiaceae; genus Parasynechococcus. Next base: position 5,329 of record CAJWZN010000026.1, on the reverse strand, counting down.
CCGGCATCACCGCCATCGACTCGATGATCCCCGTTGGCCGCGGCCAGCGTGAGCTGATCATTGGTGACCGCCAGACCGGGAAGACCGCGATTGCGATCGATACGATCCTGAACCAAGGGGATCAGGATGTGATCTGCGTCTACGTGGCGGTGGGTCAGAAGGCCGCCTCTGTGGCCAATGTTGTTGAAGTGCTGCGTGAGCGCGGCGCTCTCGACTACACCGTGGTTGTTGCCGCCAGCGCCTCAGAGCCTGCCGCGTTGCAGTACCTGGCTCCTTACACCGGTGCTTCGATTGCCGAGTACTTCATGTACAAGGGCAAAGCGACCTTGGTGATTTACGACGACCTGTCCAAGCAGGCAGCTGCTTACCGTCAGATGTCGCTGCTTCTGCGTCGTCCGCCCGGTCGTGAGGCCTATCCCGGCGATGTCTTCTATTGCCACAGCCGTCTGCTTGAGCGGGCCGCCAAGCTTTCGGACGCCATGGGCAAGGGCTCAATGACCGCATTGCCGATCATTGAAACTCAGGCAGGTGACGTTTCTGCCTACATCCCAACCAACGTGATTTCGATCACAGATGGTCAGATTTTCCTCAGCTCCGACCTTTTCAACTCCGGTTTACGTCCCGCCATCAACGTGGGTATTTCGGTGAGTCGTGTGGGCGGTGCCGCTCAGACGAAGGCCATCAAGAAGATTGCCGGCACCCTGAAGTTGGAGCTGGCTCAGTTCGACGAATTGGCGGCCTTCTCCCAATTCGCCTCCGATCTGGATGCGTCCACCCGTCAGCAGCTGGAGCGCGGTAAGCGCCTGCGCGAACTGTTGAAACAGCCTCAGTTCAGCCCGCTGATCCTGGCTGAACAGGTCGCCATCGTGTACGCCGGCGTCAAAGGTCTGATCGACGAGGTTCCCGTCGACAAGGTCGTTGAGTTCTCCCGTGAGCTGCGTGAGTACATCAAGTCCAACAAGCCTGAGTTCAACGCAGAAATTCAGGAGAAGAAGGTGATGAGCCCTGAAGCTGAAGCCGTCCTTAAGGCCGCCATCAGCGAAGTCGTGTCCACCATGGTCGCTTCGGCGGCCTGAGGGAGCAGCCGACATGGCGAATCTCAAGGAAATCCGAGACCGGATTAAATCGGTCAAAAACACCCGCAAGATCACCGAGGCCATGCGTCTCGTGGCTGCGGCCAAGGTGCGTCGTGCTCAGGAGCAGGTGCTCCGCAGTCGTCCGTTTGCGGATCGTCTGTCACGGATTCTGGAAAATCTCCAGTCCCGCATGCGCTTCGAAGATGCTGCTTCCCCCCTCATGGAGCAGCGTGATGTTGAGTCGATCACTCTTGTCGCGATAACCGGCGATCGCGGTCTGTGCGGTGGTTACAACGCCAACATCATCAAGAAAACCGAGCGACGTTTCGCAGAGCTCAAAGCCAAAGGCTTCGATGTCAAACTCGTGCTGATCGGCAACAAGGCCATTGGTTACTTCACCAACCGCAAGTATCCGATTCAGGCAACCTTCACCGGTTTGGAGCAGGTTCCTACAGCTGATGAAGCCAACAACATCTCCACAGATTTGTTGGCTGAGTTCATCGGTGCTGGCACTGATCGTGTTGAGCTGATTTTCACCAAGTTCATTAATCTGGTGAGCTGCAAGCCTGCTGTGCAGACTCTGTTGCCACTGGATCCTCAGGATATTGCCGACCCTGAAGATGAGATCTTCCGACTCACCACTAAAGATGGCCTTCTGACCGTCGAACCTGGTGCGGGCGCGGTCAACACTGAACCGAAGATTGCTTCGGACATCGTGTTTGAGCAAACGCCGGATCAGCTGTTAAATGCTCTTCTGCCGTTGTATCTGCAGAACCAGATGCTGCGCTCCTTGCAGGAGTCGGCTGCTTCAGAGCTTGCCAGTCGGATGACGGCCATGAACAACGCCAGTGACAACGCCAAGGAGCTGGCCAAGACCCTGACCCTGGATTACAACAAAGCCCGTCAGGCTGCGATTACCCAGGAGATTCTTGAAGTGGTTGGTGGCTCAGGCTCGTAATTGAACTTCAAGAAACAAATCTTGAAAAGCCGGCCCTAATGAGCCGGCTTTTTTGGTCTTATAAGCTATCAGCTAAGTTGTTGTTATAAGTCGCGATATCAATGTAGCTCCCATCTTCAAGAGAGTTGAGGTCGTCAAAACCACTGAAGTTCAACACCCCCAGCTGATTCAGCTCGCTGTATGTGGATTCATTGTAGCTGTATAAATCAGAGTAATCCTCCTCAGAGCCTGCAAAATCTTGTATGGAGTTGAAGAGATTTTTGAATTTGTACTTTCTTTTGCCGAACTTCACTTTCTCTAGCTTGTTTGCTTTATTCAATCGTCCAAATGGATCCGCAAAAATAATTCCATTGTCTCTGCCCCCATCCAGCAGGTTGGTGGATGTAAGCAGTACATCACGATTGTTGATCAGGATTGCGTCGATGCGAACATTCTCATCGTAAAAATTGGGATTGAATGGACTTTTCTTTTTGAATTTTACTGTGTCTTTTCCGCCTCCTGCATCTGCTATAAAGCCCCATTCAAAAATGTCGCTTTCGAATTTATAGGTGTCCTTTCCTGCTCCTCCGGACATCACCACCGGTGTGACCAAGAAGCCTCCTGGAGCTTCCTCCACATCAGATGGCAAGCTGCCGCATGTCAGTACATCGTTCCCGCTCCCTGCGTAGAAACCGGTACCTGCTTGCACGTATTTCTTGTCTTTTTTTTTGGTTCCGATGTTTGAAGGATAAGGGCCGAACTGAAAGGGATCCATTAGATGCTATTGCAGCTTATTTGATACTAGCTCAATTATTTGTGTGGACTACAGATTCTTTAATTGTTTGCTTTGATACTTGCAATGACGTGGTTAGATCTGAATCTTTGGGATCTGGCGTTTGAATTGCCCGGATGTTCTGTTGATTTGTTGTGCTTCAGCAACGGACCCTTGGAAGGCTGTGTCTGCATTGTCGATATCAATGGCGTGTGGCAATTGCATTTCCCGCTTGCTTAGAAAATCTGGCCGAACATTGATGTCATCGGCTTTAACCTCCATAACATTGATTTGCATCAGCAGCGCTGCTGGCGGATTGTGAGTGTCTGGGATCAGCTTGTTGTTGGCAATCACCACCCCAAGGCCCATCTCACCTCTGTTTTTGGTTTAGCGGAAGATGACTCGGGTCAAAGTGACCCCTCTGGATGTCTTGCAGCACACCAACAACATTTGCAGTGCTCGCCTTCTTCCACTGCCTGACAGGATGGTTTTAACCCGCCTGAAAGACCCAATGACGGACGTGGCTACGTATGTCGTTCACGCCGAGTTAGAGGGCACCACTCACACCTTTAGCTGCCGAGAGGATCAGACCGTTCTCAATGCGGCGGAGGCTGCTGGAATTCCGCTTCCGAGCTCGTGCTGTTCAGGTGTCTGCACCACTTGTGCGGCTGTGATCAGCGAAGGCAGCGTTGCACAGCCAGATGCCATGGGAGTGAAAGCAGATCTGCAGCAACGAGGCTTCATTCTCATGTGTGTTGCCTTTCCACGCGCCGATCTCAAACTCAAGGCTGGCCAGGAAGATGCGCTTTACGAAGCGCAGTTCGGTCAGTTCCAAGCGTGAATCTGCGCCGACTGGATCACAAGCTTGCATGGCCTGACACGGTTCCCACAAAAGAATTGCGTGGGTTTGTGCTCAGCCAACTTCTCCATGAGGGTGAGCTGTTGCGTTGGGCGATCACCGCCGTAAATCGAGATTCCTCCGGCGCTCGCTGGCTTCAGCTGGAGGCTGTGGTTCAGAAATGAGTTCTCAGCCCTTACCCGTGCTGATGGTGGTTCCCACCGGGATCGGCTGCACCCTGGGCGGTTATGCCGGCGATGCCCTTCCCAGTGCGCGACTGTTGGCGGCGGCCAGTGGGTGTCTGATCACCCACCCCAATGTGATGAACGGTGCGGCGCTTTATTGGAGCGATGCCCGCATCCACTACGTGGAGGGCTATGGCCTCGATCGCTTCGCGGCTGGCGATTGGGCGCTGCGACCGGTGCGGCAGCAGCGCATCGGCGTGCTTCTGGATGCAGGGATCGAGGCTGAGCTCGCCCAGCGTCAGATTCAGGTGGCGGAGGGGTGCCGCGCCACTCTGGGTCTGGAGATCGGCCCGGTGCTGACCACTGATCAACCGTTGGAGGTGTCTCTGGAGCAGGGCAGCAGTGGGGTCAGCTGGGGGCGGCTGGGTTGCCCTGATGCTCTCTTGCGCGGTGGCGAACGTCTGAAGCAGGCCGGGGCTACCGCTATTGCTGTGGTGGCTCGCTTCCCTGACGATCCCGACAGCGATGAGCTGGCTGCTTATCGCGCCGGAAGCGGTGTGGATGCTCTGGCTGGGGCTGAAGCGGTGATCAGCCATCTGCTTGTGCGGCATCTGCAGATTCCCTGCGCCCATGCCCCCGCCCTGGCTCCGCTGCCAGTAGATGCTCAGCTCGACCCAAGAGCGGCGGGTGAAGAGCTTGGCTACACCTTTCTGGCTTGTGTGCTGGTGGGACTGAGCCGGGCTCCTGATCTGGTGGCGGCTGATGCGGGTGTGATTCAGGTCGACCAGCTCGGGGCGGTGGTGGCCCCCGCCGGTGCGCTTGGCGGTGAGGCGGTGCTGGCCTGCCTGGAGCGCGGGGTGCCGTTGATCACGGTTGCCAATGCATCGGTGCTTCAGGTCACAGCGGAAGCGTTGGGGATCAGTTCCAGCGTGCTGCCGGCCTCGTCGTATGCGGAGGCTGCCGGTCTGGTGCTGGCCCTGAGAGAGGGGGTCAGTTCAGCTGCATTGCAGCGGCCCCTGACTGCACTGGAGTATTTGGTCTGATGCCAGGAGGGTTTTCAGCGTCGGCGGATGCTCGTCCATGCCCCTGCGGCGCTGGCGTCTATCGCCACTGCTGCGCTCCCCTGCATCGTGGGCTGAAACGGGCTGAAACCGCCGAACAGCTGATGCGATCCCGTTATTCCGCCTTCGCGCGGGCTGAGGTGGGATATCTCCTCTCAACCCATCCTGAGCCAGACCGTGACGACAAGATTCGGCGCGCCGAGTTGGTGCGCAGTTGCCGTCAAACCCGTTGGCTTGGACTCACGATTCGGGAGGTTTGTGGTGGTGGCAGCGACGATCTCGAGGGAACGGTTGTATTCGAAGCTCGTTATCGCGGTGGTGCGTTGAAGGAAACCTCTCTGTTTCAACGCCGCAACGGCAGCCTTTCGGGCGATTGGTTGTACATCCGCGCTGTTGCGCTCGAGGCTTAACGCAGGCAGGCCATCGGGTGACGGGGCGGCAGTCCCAGGGCCTTGGCGAC
>CAJWZN010000025.1 GCA_913050105.1 uncultured Synechococcus sp. | reverse complement strand
CAAGGCCCGGCAGAAATTTCCTGCCATCCACCCGAAGGTTGGCGGTCGGCCAGCCAAGGCCGCGACCCAGACCGCGGCCTTTCACCACGGGCCCCTGAAAGCGATAAGGGCGATTTAAAAGTGCTTGGGCTGTTTTCAGATCACCTGACTCCAGGGCCGAACGGATGCGACTGCTGCTCATTCGTCCGTCTGCGTCTTCGACAATTTCCGTTATCCGCACTGAGACCCCCCGGGCAGCGGCAACCCGTTTCAGCAGTGCGGCGTCGCCGCTGCGATTGCGTCCGAACCGGAAGTTCGCCCCCACAGCGATCTGGCGAGCCTGCAGGGTGTCCAACAGAACGGTTTCCACGAAGACTTCCGCACTGAGCTGTGCCAGCTCCTGAGTGAACGGCACCAGCACCAGTTGCTCGATGCCCAGTGGGTTCAGCAGATCGAGTTTTTCGCTGGGAAGATCCAGTCGCAGACGTGGTTCGCCGAAGAGCACTTCACGCGGATGGGGCCAGAAGCTGACCACGCTGGCGACCGCGTCCACAGGACGATCCTCGATCGCTTCAGCAATCACTCTGCGATGGCCGGCGTGCAATCCGTCGAAGCTCCCAAGAGCAAGCGCTGTCGGCTTACGGGCGTCCGTCGGTGAACAGAGGGGAATCAACGCGGGGTGCAGGCGTGACGCTTTGGTGGCAAGTTTGGACGACTGACCTCCTGAGAGATGGCGGATCGTCTCGACTTCCAGCAGCTTTCTTTCGGGGTGCGGCGCATGGGCTGGATCCGCTTCTGGATTCAAGTGGTGCTTGGAATCGTTGTAGTGGGAGTGCTGCTGTTCAACAACATCGGAAGCAGCCTCGCCCGCAATGCTGAAAGGGCCGTAGGTCTTGGACCTGGCCTGTCGCTCACCACCCTGGCCTTTCTGGTGCTGCTGTTCAGCCTCTGGCAGGGCTGGCTGATTGTTCGAACCGGCCGCGCCATCGCCAGTGAGGCACGACCCAGTCGGGGAGAAGCGGCACGGCTGGTGAAACGAGGACTGCTGGCGGACCTGCTTGGGCTCACCCTGGCCACCATCGGTTATCAGGCATTGGCAGGGAGCCTGTTCGTGCAGGCTTCGATGCAAACCCCGGGCATTGCCATCGGCGGTCGCGGCATGGCCGACAACCTGGCCATCACATCCCTTGAAATGCTCTCGGTGCTGAGCAACACGCAGGTGCTGTTCGCGCACCTGATCGGGTTGGTGTTCTCGCTTTGGCTGTTGCAGCGGATCTATCGCACAAGCTGATCGTTCATCCGCAGTTTCGGCAGGCTGCTGAGTGCTCCTCGCCAGAACAGATCCGGCTGGATCGGCGTCAGCGACGGCGCGTTCGCATGAATCTGCGCCACATCACTGGGCCAGTCCCTCGGCCCTTCACCGGCGCTTTCCAGGTCATTGATCACTTCACCGGAGAGCCAGTAGTAGGCGCGTCCGCGGGGATCCTCTCGACGGCTGAACTGCTCCTCGTAGCGGCGAACCGAAAGCCGGGTCCAGCGCAGTGCCCCCATGGCGTTGCTTTCGCAGGGAGGAATGTTGAGGTTGAGCAGCAGGTTCTCCGGCCAAAGGTCAGTGTGGGCTTGTTCGACCACGTCAAGGGCCAGATCGGCGGCGGCCTGGAACTGGCGCCACTGGAAGCAGGCGCTGCTCACGGCCAGGGATCGGATTCCTTCAAGGGTGCCTTCCATGGCCGCGGCCACGGTTCCGGAACAGAACACATCGGTTCCTAAATTTGGACCGTGGTTGATGCCTGACATCACCAGATCCGGGGTGTCTTTGACCAGTTCACACAGGGCCAGCTTCATGCAGTCGGCTGGGGTGCCGCTGCAGGCCCAGGCGGTGACACCCGGTGCGAACAACTCATCGGCCCTCTCGGCGCGGAGGGGGGTCTGGAGAGTCAGGCCATGGCCGGTTGCGGATCGTTCCTGATCAGGACACACCACGGTGACCTGGTGGCCCCTGGAGACAGCGGTTGCGGCAAGGGTGCGAATTCCCTCGGCGAAGACCCCGTCGTCATTGCTGATCAGGACCCGCATGGCTTGGCTGATGGATGAGGCGAACCTAAGCGGGCTGGCTGCTTACAGTCAGGCGCCTTCCGCCTCTGTTCCGTGAGCGCCCCGGTCACCCTGCAGCAGCTCACCGATCAGTTGGATGCTCTGGAGCAGCAGGCGTCCGCGGAAATCGCCGATGCTGCCGATTCGGCGGCCCTTGAGCAGCTGCGGGTTGGACTGCTCGGCAAGAAAGGACGCATCTCCGGTGTGCTCGGGGCGATGGGAAAGCTTCCCGGTGAGGAGCGTCCTCTGGTGGGTCAGCGGGCCAATGTGCTCAAGAACCAGGTGAAGACTCTCCTGAGTGAGCGCCTTCAAGCGGTGCAGCAGGCGGCGATGGCTGAACGCATTGCCAGAGAAAGCATCGATGTGACTGCGCCGGCTTCGGGCATCCCCATGGGACACCGGCATCCTTTGATCACCACGACTGAGGAGATCGTGGATCTGTTCCTCGGGCTGGGGTACAGCGTCGCAGAGGGCCCTGAGGTGGAGAAGGATCACTACAACTTCACAGCTCTGAATATCCCTGAGGATCATCCGGCCCGGGACATGCAGGACACCTTTTACCTGGGGGCCGATCTTCTGATGCGCACCCACACGTCACCCGTCCAGATCCGTTATCTGGAGCAGAATCCACCGCCGGTTCGCATCGTCGCTCCGGGTCGGGTGTACCGACGAGATGCCGTCGATGCCACCCATTCTCCGGTGTTTCACCAGGTGGAGGTTCTGGCGATCGATGAAGGCCTCGACTTCAGTCATCTGCGGGGAACAGTGATGGCCTTCCTCAAGGCGTTTTTTGGTGATCTGCCCGTGCGTTTCCGCGCCAGCTACTTTCCCTTCACTGAGCCCTCCGCGGAAGTGGATGTTCAGTGGCGCGGCCGCTGGCTCGAGGTGATGGGCTGCGGCATGGTCGATCCAGCGGTGCTCGAAGGACTGGGCCTAGACCCTGAGCGTTACAGCGGTTTTGCGGCTGGCCTGGGGGTGGAGAGGTTCTGCATGGTGCGTCACGGCATCGATGACATCCGCAGGCTTTACACCAGCGATCTGCGTTTCCTGGAACAGTTCTGACTCCCATAAACTGATCAAGCTTCCGCAGGTCGTGATCAGTGCCCCGCATCGGACTGATCGTCAACGATGGCAAGCCCCAGGCGGTGGAGACTGCCAGCACCATTCAGCAGCGCCTAGAGATTGCTGGTTACGACGTGGTTCGGGCCAGCAGTGCCGGTGGAATGGTTGGTTTCGCCAACCCGGACCAGCATCTCCGCCTGCTTGGCTACAGCGCCTGTGTGCCCAAGGGATTTGATCGCGGCATGGTCCTTGCGATCGTTCTAGGTGGTGACGGCACCGTGCTCTCTGCCGCACGGCAGACCGCGCCCCTCGGCGTACCGATCCTCACCATCAACACCGGTCATCTGGGTTTTCTGGCCGAGGCATATCTCAGTGATCTGGATCGTGCCCTCGATGTGGTTTTGACGCAGCAGTGGACGATCGAGGAGCGGAGCAACCTCGTGGTGAGTGTGATGCGCGGTGATCAGCGGCGCTGGGAGGCCCTGTCTCTGAATGAGATGGCCCTGCACCGTGAGCCGCTCACCAGCATGTGTCATTTCGAGATTGCCATCGGACGCCATGCGCCGGTGGACATCGCCGCTGATGGGGTGATCCTCTCCACTCCCACGGGATCCACGGCGTACGCCCTCAGTTCCGGCGGTCCGGTGATCACGCCCGACTGCCCTGTGCTTCAGCTCACTCCGATCGCACCCCATTCACTCGCCTCGAGGGCACTGGTCTTCAGCGACCGAGAGCCGGTCACGGTGTTTCCGGCAACCCCCGAGAGGCTGATGATGGTTGTTGACGGCAGCGCCGGTTGCTACGTCTGGCCGGAGGATCGCGTCTTGATCCGTCGCAGTGATCACCCGGTGCGCTTTGTGCGTCTTGCCGACCACGAATTCTTCCAGGTGTTGCGCAACAAACTGGGCTGGGGCCTGCCCCATATCGCGAAACCGGGCAAGGAATGAGTACTGAGCTGTTGCTGCTGCTGGCCGGAACGTCAGCGGTGGCGTTGGCTCCGCGACTTTCGGCCTCCGGTTATTCCACCGTGGATTGGCTGAGTGCGGGGGTGAGCTCCAGTTGCGGGGGTGATGGAGCTGAACCGATGGCGGCTTTGCTGAGTGCCGACCATCACCATCTGATCGCTGAGCTTCGGCAACGCTTTGGGGCGATGACGATCCTGCTTGACCTGGAGCAGGACAGCGTTGAAGCCCGTGCCAACGCACTGCGTTGTGGAGCTGATGACTTCTGGTTGTCTGGTCTTGGCCCGAGTGATCTTCTGCTGCGCCTGCGCCTGCATCGCACCATCCAGGCCCGGGAGGGACGCCGCCCTCTGCAGTTGCAGTTGCAGGACCTCAGCCTTGATCCAGTCACCCGTCAGGTGAGGCGGGCCGGTCGTGAATTGGGACTGACGGCCAGGGAATATGCCCTTCTGTTGGTGATGATCAAACGACCCGGCCACGTGTTCAGCCGTGAACAGTTGATGCGGGAGGTCTGGAACGATGAGAGTGCCAACAGCAATGTGGTGGAGGTGTATGTGCGCTATCTGCGCCAGAAGCTGGAGGTGGAGGGTCAGTCTCGGCTTCTCCTGACGGTGCGGGGGCGCGGTTACAGGCTCGGCCCCATGAGCGAAGAGAGCTGAACGTTGGATGTACCGGCACCGCAGCAGTTACCGATCACGGCGCACTGGTGTCTCGACCAGTCGCGCTGCATCGGCCTTGAGGTGGCTTCGACGCCGCTGCAGAAGCGCGTTGGTCTGATGCAGCGCCCGCCGCTGCCACCGCTTCGTGGGATGTGGTTCCCCTTTGACCAACCGCAGCCACTGCGTTTCTGGATGCTCAACACCCTGGCACCGCTGGACATGGTGTTTCTCAGGAATAACCGGGTGGTGGCCATCGAAGCGGAGGTACCGGTCTGCCCAGCCCTGCCCTGTCGGGGCTATGGCCCGAGGGAGCTCAGTGATGGGGTGGTTGAGCTGCGGTCTGGCGAGGCGCAACGGCTTGGAATTGATGTCGGGGATGAGGCGCTGATTGATGCGATTCCGTGATAATTCCGTGTATTTATCGGTGTGATTTCGTGCCCTTCAGGATCAGGGTCGGGTTCATTGGTGCCAGTCGGGTGCCGTCGCTGAGTGGTTGTCCCCGCCAGGCTTGCAGCTGGCTGATCTGAACCGCCAGCCCCTGCTGCTCCAGCAACGGCCGCAGCTCCGCGAGGGCTTCCAGCGTGGCCAACGGGATGAGTACCACTCCGCCGGGTTTCAGCACGGTCAGCACCTGCATCAGCAGAGCTGCGCGGCTGCGGCCACCACCTCCAAGCACGACCCGATCTGGCCTCTCCAGGCCCTTCGGCAGCCCCTCTCTGATCAGGGCTCCGACTTCGCGTTCCAGCACGGCCTCAGCGGTCACACCCAATCGTTGAGCATTGGCCTGGATCAGCTGAGCACCGCCGGCGCGTTGTTCAACTGCCAGCAGCTTCAGGTCTGGCCGCAGCCGCAGTGCTTCCAGGCCAACACTGCCCGTGCCTGCACCAAGGTCCCAGAGCACACCTTCCTTCGGCAGGTCGAGGTCCGCCAGCAGCTGGATCCTCACCTCGCGTTTGGTCATCAATCCCGGATGGTCTGCGTGCTGTAAGTACAGGCCGTCTTCCAGGCCAAACAGCGGCAGACACTCCAGCGGGGGCGCTGCTGACGGCTCTGCAATCAATAAAACCGTGAGCAGTGAAGCCGGGTTTTCCGGCAACGGGTCGCTGCTCTTGAGCTGCAGCACCCGCTCGCTGGCGTGGCCAAGGTTCTCGCACACCCAGAAGCTGTAGCCCGCTTCGAGCCCGCTGCTCCGCAGAATCCGGCGCACGGTTTCGGCACCACCTTGCTGAGGATCGGTCAGCACAGCCAGGGCTGGTGGTCGTTTTTGAAGGAGAGGGGCCAGAACTGCGGGATCACGGCCATGCAGGCTCACCCAGCTGGCGTCTTGCCAGGGGCGACCGATCCTGGAAAAAGCAAGCTGCAGCGCGGTTGGTGCTGGATGAAAGCGCAGTTGAGCCCCCCCCAGCCGTGAGCTGAGACTGCGGCCAATTCCGAACCAAAGCGGATCACCACTGGCCAGCACCACCACAGCGGTCGTGGTCGGCAACGCTTTCAGGCTGGCTGCAAGATCCCGGGGGTCATCGCTGCTGATCAGGTCAGGCTGATCGCTGCCCAGCCAGTTGAGCAGGGCAGGGTGCAGTCGTTTTGGTGCAGCGAGGTGGTCGGCAGCCTTGATCAGCGCCTGCTGAGCTGCGGGCAGCGAGGCCGGTGCGCCTGCATCAGTACCGATCACATCGATCATTCATGCATTCTGGTGGCAGGTTTGAACGATCGATGCTGAGCTTGAGGGTGCTGTCCGACCGACTGGTCGCCGCAGGCTTCATTCGTCCCTCGGTGCTCCTCCGGGGCTTGCAGCTCAGTCGCCCTGCCTTCAGTCGCTGGCCCGTAAGCCTCTTGATTGGTCTGACCGGACTCCTGGTGGAGCCCTTGGCCTGGCTGCAGACCTTGTTGTTTCGGCGGCGGCTCCGACGGATTCAGCTTCCGCAGGATCCCGTGGTGGTGATCGGTCACTGGCGCAGCGGCACCACGTTTCTGCATCAGCTGCTCGCTTCGGATCCGGCCTGGACCACCGCCCGCAATTCGCTCACCGTGGCCCCGCAGGTGGCCCTGCTGCTCCAACCCCTGCTGCCTCCATTAATGCGCGCCTTGATGACGTCAGTGCGGCCGATTGATGCAGTGCCCTGGTCTGAGAACGATCCCCAGGAGGATGAAATGGGGATCGCCCGTCTGACCATGGATACGAACATGGCCGGAATGGCTTTCCCGCAGGTTTACCCGTTCCATTTCCGCCGCAGCGTGCTGCAGTCCACAGCTGCTTTTGAGCGGCATTGGCTGCGGTTTACCCGACTCACCTGGCTCCATGACGGAGCTGGTCGAACCAGGTTGTTGATCAAGAACAGTGCCCACACCGCAAGGGTGGCGATGGTTCTGCGTCATTTTCCCAAGGCGCGCTTCGTGCTGATGCGTCGTGAACAGGAGGACTCAATCCGTTCCCTGGTGCAGGTCAAGCAGAAGTTGGCTGATCTGGTCGGACTGCAACCAGCTCCAGATGTGCGCATCCAGGTTGAGGAAACCGTGGTGTCTCACCAGCAGTTGTTGCAGGCTTTTGAGGCGTCCAGGTCCCTCATCCCAGACGGCCAGCTGCTGGAGCTCGATTACAACGAGCTCGTGGACATGCCTCTGAACACGGTGAAGCGGATTTACGACCGTTTCCATCTGACTGGCTGGGAGAAGGCGCGGGGTCCTATTGAGGCGCGCATCACCCAGGCCCGCCACTACCGGGCGGCTGCCGTGCAGCTACCGGTCGAAGCTGAGCAGCGGTTGCAGGAGCTTGTCTCCCCATGAGTTCGGCTGCTTCACGACGTCAGCGTCTTCATGAGCTGCTGTTGGCTCTGGTTGCCCGGGAGGATGAGCTGCCGTTGCTGGAGGCCGATCGGCCCGATCTGGAGGCTGGCAATTCCCCGGGGCTCTGGCTGGATCAGAACCGGCGCACGCTTCAGCGGTACCAGGCCTTGGTCCGCACCGCCGTGACCCTGGATGCCCTGTTGGATGCCGAGGACAACCCGCGGGATTTCACCGCTGGCTGAGTCGTTCAAACCTGGCAACCTGGGGCGATCTGCAGCCCTGGCATGGCTCCACTCGGTCTCTCAACGTTGAAAGCGTTGCTGCGTCGACGTGGGCTGTCGAACACCTGGTCGGTTCCGGAGGCGAGCTGGAGTCGCCCATTCGGGTTGGGGTGGGATCAGCCCTACACCGTTCGCTACGAGAGCAATCTCGACGACGGCCCCAACCACGGCATGCCGCTTGGGGGCTTCGGCGCAGGTTGCTTCGGTCGCGCTCCCGATGGCCATGTGAACCTGTGGCATCTCGATGGAGGAGAGCATTGGTTCGGGGTGTTGCCCGATTGCCAGTTCGCTTTGTTTGAAAGCGATGGGCAACGTCGACGCGCCCATGCATTGGCTGTGAAGCCAGGCGCGGATGCCTCGTGTCCAGACGCCGGCGAGCCTCTGCAGGCCTGGGATTGGTATCCGGCCAGCACGGCGGAGCACACCACCGGCACCTATGCCGCCCGTTACCCACTCAGCTGGACCCACTACGACGGTGTCTTCGATGCTGAGGTGCGCTGTGAGGCGTTCAGCCCGATTCTCCCCGGCGACTACAGGCGAAGCAGTTATCCGGTGGCGGTGTTCGTCTGGACCCTGCGCAATCCCACCAGCCGGCCACTCGATCTGTCGCTGCTTCTCAGCTGGCGCAACACCACCGGTTGGTTCACCAACACCGATGCTTCGGCCGAGGTGCACTTCCGCGATGACGGCAGCCCAGAGCACAACTATGCCCCCGCCATCGGCGCCACAAGTGGCCAGCGAAATCTCTGGGTGGACGATGGCACCCTCCGAGGTGTCCTTCTGGAGGGGAACGTCTCCGATCCGGTTGCTGAGGGACAGGGGCAGTGGTGCCTGGCCACCAACCAGCAGCCGGGAGTGACGATTCAACGCTGCAGCCGATGGAATCCCGCCGGTGATGGCCAAGAGCTTTGGGGCAGCTTCAGCGCCGATGGTTCGATTCCCGACAGCAACAACGATCGCCGCAGCGGAGTGGACGACCCCCTGAGTGCAGCTCTGGCGGTGAAGTGCCGGTTGGACCCTGGTGAAAGCCTGGAGATTCCTGTGGTGATCAGTTGGGATCTGCCGGTCACGGCGTTTGCCAGCGGCACCCAGGCCCTGCGCCGTTACACCGATTTCTTCGGCAGCGGAGGAAACAATGCCACCGCGATCGCCGCTGAAGCCCTGCGGGACTGGGGCCAGTGGCGGCGGCAGATCGATATCTGGCAGAAACCGGTGCTGGAGCGCCGCTCCTTGCCTGAACCACTGCGCATGGCCTTGTTCAACGAGCTCTACGACCTCTGCAGTGGAGGAAGTCTCTGGACGGCGGCGTCTTCTGATGATCCCTACGGTCGTTTCGGCGTGCTCGAGTGCCTCGATTACGCCTGGTACGAAAGCCTTGATGTGCGCCTGTATGGCTCCCTGGCTCTTCTGCAGCTCTGGCCGGAGCTGGACAAGGCGGTGCTGCGCAGTTTCTCCCGGGCAATTTCCGCAGCGGATGGAACCCAGAGACCGATCGGCTGGTATTTCACCCAGGGCAAGGGTCGTGTGGAGGCTGACCGAAAGGTGAAGGGGGCCACTCCCCATGATCTTGGGGCCCCGAATGAGCAGCCCTGGGACGCCACCAACTACACCGCTTATCAGGACTGCAACCTCTGGAAGGACCTGGCCAGTGATTTCGTGCTGCAGGTCTGGCGGACGTTCAAGCTGGCTCCGGGTGGTCAGGACATTCGATTTCTGGCGGAGTGCTGGCCGGCCGCGGTGCAGGCCCTGCGCTATCTCAAGAAATTTGACGTCAACGACGACGGTTTACCCGATAACGGCGGGGCTCCGGATCAGACCTTTGACGACTGGCCTCTGCAAGGAGTGAGTGCATATTGCGGCGCCCTCTGGATCGCTGCCCTTGAGGCGGCCCTGGCAATCGCTCAGACCCTTCAGCTCGCCACCGGTCTGGAGACATCCGCTGAACAGCGGGAATTCAGCAGTTGGCTGGAGCAATCCCGCAGCAATTTCGACACGTTGCTCTGGAACGGCGAGTTCTACGACATCGACGCAGAAAGCGGAACCCCAGTGGTGATGGCAGACCAGCTGTGCGGCGATTTCTATGCCCGTTTGCTTGAGTTGCCTCCTGTGGTGAGCGAAGCGAACAGTCGCAGCACCTTGAAAGCCATACGGGAAGCCTGTTTCGAGGCCTTCGAAGGTGGACGCCTCGGTGTGGCCAATGGTCTGCGACGCGATGGCACACCCCTCGATCCCAACGGGACCCATCCCTTGGAGGTGTGGACTGGCATCAACTTCGGCATCGCCAGCTACTTCCGCCTGATGGGGGAGAGTCAGACGGCGGAATCGATCTGTTCAGCTGTGGTGAGTCAGGTCTACAGCGGTGGATTGCAGTTCCGTACGCCGGAAGCCATCACTGCGGCGAACACCTTCCGGGCTTGTCACTACCTGCGCGCCATGGCCATCTGGGGGCTTTGGGCCACCGACACGGGTTGGCAGAGGATTCCGCTAGCTCCGGAGCGTTGAAGCGTGGAGCTCGGTGCTTCGCCGAACAGGTCGCGATAGTCCCTGGCGAAATGATTGCGACTCTGGAAGCCGTAATGGCTGGCCACCTCCTGCACGGTTCGGCAGCCGATGATTGCTCTCTGATCGGGGTTCAGTAAAGCGTTCTGAACCTGGCCCAGCCGGATTCGTTTGAGCAGGGCCATCGGTCCGATGCCGAACATCGAGCGGCAGTTATGCACGATCGACGAGCGTGAGGCAAAGATTGTTGCCGTCAGATCCTCCAGACTGATCACCGAGGTGGGATTGGACTGTCCCCACCGGATCAGGTTTTGCATCAGATCGGCCCGGTGGTTGAGCACGCCTGTGCTGATTCGTTGGACGTTTCGCTGACTGAGCAGTTCCAGCAACTCCGCTTCAATCAATTCGCCCTGGATTGGATCTCTGTTCTGGGGTAAGACCATCTTGGCCAAGCGATCAAAGCGTTCTGCCGGAAGGCGAGCCGAGTTTGTGCTTGCGATCAGATCCAACACCTGGTGTTGGTGGGAGGCGAGTGCCAGATGTTCAATCCGGTCTTGCGAAACCAGCGCGATCTGCAGATGGGAGCCTGCATGCAGCTGGAAGAAGGCATCCTTCAGATCAGTGCAGAAGCCGTGCATTGATCGTTGAGGCACCTCAGTGCCACGCACCAGCGGGGAGTCGCCACTTGTGTTGATGCAGAACGCCAGCCAGCCAGCCCTTCGGTCACCTTCGAACACCAGCGACTGGTTTGTGGTGATCGAGATCACCGGAACCAGTCGCGATCCGCCCAGGTGAAATCGGCCTTCAAGTGCACCAGGACTCAGCTGGCTGATCTCCAGGTCGTAGCCAATGGCTTCGAACAGAGATCTGAGGGTTGCAGCTGAGTAAAACCACTGATCCATGTCGCCATTATTGGGTATTTGGCCATGGCGCAAGGTTTGTTGTGAGAATTCACCAAAGTCTTTGTTGTCCGATGCGCCGTTTGTATTGCTGCCTGATCGTTGCGTTGGTGTTTCTCATGGCTCCGGCCCCGAGTTGGGCGCAGGTGCATCAGCACGAAAGCGAGAATGGAGTTCCAATGGTGCGCAGCCTTGAGAGCCTGCGCGACCTTGACTACGACAGCTGGCAGGCGGTGGCTTACCGCGAAGGAGCGCCCGGTCAGCCAGTGGTGCTGCGCATCGTCGGTTACCCAGGCAAGGTTCGGTTGGAGCATCCGGTGAGCCTTCAGGTGCTGGCTGGTCGACGCGAGTGGGCCTTAGCGGACATCACCCTGAACAGTTCGGTTCTGGCGACCGATGGCCGTGAAGCCGCGGCGGAATTCGCCCTTGATCCCCTGCTTGATGATCTGAGCAACAACCGACCGCTTCGCCTGGTGTTGCCGGGTGTGTTCAACGAACTGCCGGTTCCTCCTTATGTGGTGGGTGAGTGGCGGTCGCTGCAGACGGAACCCCTCAGCTGATGTGGGAGAAGTGGATGCGCCGGGCTCTCGATCTGGCGGCTCTGGCAGAGGGGCGGACCAGCCCTAACCCGCTTGTGGGGGCTCTGGTTCTGGATCACACCGGCCGCCTCGTGGGAGAGGGGTTCCACGCACGCGCCGGAGAACCCCACGCCGAAGTCGGTGCTCTGGCCCAGGCGGGAGAGTCAGCGCGCGGCGGAACACTGGTGGTCACCCTTGAGCCCTGTTGCCACCACGGCCGCACGCCTCCCTGCAGTGAGGCAGTCATCCGTGCCGGAATCGCCAGGGTGGTTGTGGCGCTGAAGGATCCCGATCCCCGGGTGGCAGGTGGAGGTATCGCTCAGCTGCGTCAGGCCGGTGTTGAGGTGATTGTCGATGTCCTTCGCGAGGTGGCGGAAGAACAGAACCATGTCTTTCTCCACCGGGTGAAGACAGGGCGTCCCTGGGGTGTTCTCAAGTGGGCGATGAGCCTGGATGGGCGCACGGCTTTGCCGAACGGCCTCAGCCAGTGGATCAGCGGTCCCCCGGCCCGCGCCTGGGTGCACCGCCTCAGGGCCGATTGTGATGCTGTGATTGTGGGTGGCGGCACCGTCCGTGCAGACGATCCACTTCTGACCAGCCGTGGTCAGAGACTGCCGGAACCGTTGCGTGTGGTGCTCAGCCGCAGTTTGGATTTACCTGAACAGGCGCGTCTCTGGGATGTAAGACCTGCTCCCACCGTGGTGGCCCATGGTCCGGAAGCCGCTGATTGTTCTCTGGCGTGTGGGCCTGAGCGATTGCTTTTGGATGAATGCGAACCGAAGGCACTGATGCAGGCCCTTGCCAACCGCGGTTGCAACCGGGTGCTTTGGGAATGCGGTCCGAAGCTGGCCGCCATCGCCCTGCGCCAGGGTTGCATTCAGGAGGTTGCTGCTGTGGTGGCACCCAAGCTGATGGGCGGCATGGCGGCGCGAACGCCGCTGGGGGACCTGGGCCTGCAGCGGATGGAGGATGTGCCCACCGGCATGCTTCAGCATCCAATTGGAATCGGTGACGACTGGCTGATGCGGTTCCGGCTCCGTGCTTGCATCGAATTCAATAGATGACATCGCATGGCAGCTGACAAGGAACTGCTCAAGGAGGTCGCTCTCGAGCTCTGGAACACCACCAAGAAGCTCCGACCAGGCCTGCCGAAGGCTCCTCGCGCCCAGTTGGTTCTCAAGGCGCTGCTGACGATCGGCGATATGCACGATCAACTGGAGGCTTCGATGGTGCTGGGTTTGATCTCCGATCAGGAGCCCGATGATGAGCCCACCTCTGAGGGAACCTCCAGCCAGAGTTCCTCGGATTCGGCTCCATCGGACAACAGTGATCGGGACAGCACCCGAGTGGTGCGCAAGCGTTCCGCTGCCAGGTGAAGCAGGTCTGCTCCATTTGATTCGAACCACTCACACGCTCCTTTGGTTATGGGAGATGCAGCATTCGACGGTGGTGGGATGTGAATCCAGAGCGATGGTTGATATGAGGGTTTCTCCCCGGGACTCTCAGCCGATGGGTATTGGTTTCGCATCGGCAGCTGGACTGCAACTGGCTCTCCCTCTGCGCAGGGTGGAGGGTCAGCCCCAGCTTGATCAAAACCGTTGACGTTCCATCAATGAATGGAGGAGTGGACTGAAATCCAGAAGATGTCCTATGAAGTGCGCAGTCAGCCTTTAAGAGGATGTCGAGCAGCAACCAAGGATGTGCATGCGAACCCTGCGGCTGCACTGTGTCTCCAGAGAAATCTGTTGAAAAGGCTGGCAAGGTCTACTGTTCTCAGCCCTGTGCTGATGGACATGCCGGGCAAGACAAATGCTGCTCAAGCTGCGATTGCTGCTGATTAGGCAGCTGTCGGAAGGGGGCAGCAGCAGGGTTCAGACGGCTGAAAGGTAATATCTTCCTTAAGGTTTTTGGGGCTGATCTGCAAAAGCAGGAATGATCCAGCCGAATACACAGCAACTTCGATCACTTCGGCT
>CAJWZN010000024.1 GCA_913050105.1 uncultured Synechococcus sp. | reverse complement strand
TGAACATCCTCAAGGACGAGTTCAGCGTTGATGAGCGGTTCCTCCGGGCCGAGGTCATAGCGACCGGTCAATCCGATGGAACCTCGCAGAGCTGTCGGCACCGGTGCCAACAGAGCCAGCAAGCTGAACGGCAGATGCAACAGGCTGAAGGTGCCCGTACCGCCCTGAAGCGCTCCCTCCACCCGTGCGACCACGGGCTCCATCTGGAGCATCCGATCGCTGTCACCACCATCCAGCCAGAGATGGGCTCGGGCCTCACCCTTCAGATCAAGGGCCGAAAGCCGTGGGCCACTCAGATCGATGAAGGCATCGAGTCGTCCCTGAAGATCATCTGCATCCAAGACGGAAGGGGGATGGATCCGCTCGTGAATTTCAAGCTCACGGCGGGCAGCAGCCAGAGCCATGAGGTGCCCATCAAGGCTGCCCCCGAAGGTATTGATCACCAGGGTTCCCAGATCGGAAGCCTGGCCAAAACCAAAGCCGCCCTCCTCCGAACCACGCAGCTGACGGGCGGCCCGGAGCAACCAAGGCACATCGAGCCCCTTGGCTTCAACCCGGCCACGAACCGCTGAATCCAGCAGACCGGAGCCGTTGAGAATCAACTCACCCTGCTCCGGCAACACCCGTCCGGTGAGCTCAAAACGCTGGTCGTCCAGGCCTCCTTCGAGATCAACCCGACGCACGGAGAGTCCCTGAAGCGCTGGGGAATCAAGACGGATGCTTCCGGCCAGATGACGCCCTGGCCCGGAAATCTGACCCTGCCCCGAGAGCCGGCCGCGCAGTGCCTGCCACTGCCCTGTGAGCGGCAGCGACACCTGAACACCAGCCAGGGCCAGCTGCTCAGCCTGCCAATCCAGTTGGTTCAGACCACTCTGCAGAAGCTCCAGACGTCCATCGCCGCGCGTGAAATCGAGCGCGATCGGCACGCCAGCTCCTTTGAGATTGAGGAATCCGCTTGGGCTGGACATCCTGAGTTGCAGTCCGTCACCGAGCTGGCCCGACAGCTCGCCTTGCCAGGGTTCACGGAGGCGCAACGGCCCCACACCAGGGCTCTGCAGATCCACACCCACTTCAGGTCTCAGACCAGACAAAGGACCTGCAACGCGACCATCAGCTGAGAGCTGGCCCGTGACAGGCATCCCCAGGAGGGACGACAGCCTGACCAAGGGGAAGTCCTCCACGGTGAAATCACCGCGCAGGTCACCAACCTGTAGGGCTCCTTCACCCATCGCAAGAGGCAGTTCCGCACTGGCCTTCAGCTGAGGGCTGTCAAAGCGATCCAACGAGGCCACTCCCTCAGCCTTGGACCAGGTGGCCCGAAGATTCCAGTTCTGCAGTAGCAGATTGCGTCCCTGTTCAAGCTGCACAATCAACTCAGGGGATGAGAGCGAGCCATTCACACGCAGCTGGCCATTCAGTGGAGCCGCTGTTCCAAGGATCTGCTGAAGACCGGGCCAACCCGCCCAGAGTGGTTCAGAGAGCAAAAGTTCCCGGCTGCGCAGATCACTGTTGCGGCCCAATATCCCGGCCAGGCTCAGCCGCAGACCCGGAGCTTCAAGCAAGGCTTCGTTGACCCGTATGGAGCGATTGGCGGGATCGGTCCAGGGGGTGCGCAGCACGCCCCGCACCTGGAGTGGCCCGGTCAGCTGGGGAACAGCCAGAGTTCCATTCACACGCCAGCGGGGATTCGCCCAGGGGCCATCCAGCGCAAGCTTGAAACGATCCTTCCGCCCATCCCCGGAGAGATCGAAACGAAGGTCAAATGAGCGATTGAGCTTCACCACCCCAGCCGCCCGGGCACGCCAAGGACCACTGCGGAATTCACTGTCCGCCAGGACAAGATTGTTCTGACGGCAACGAACACCGACGTTGGATGAGCGCAGGGTGTCCGGCAGTCCGCCGCCGTTCAATTCCAGCTGCTTCAAGCGCAGTGATCCACGGCATCCCAATGCACCAGGACGCCAGTGCAGGCCAATATCCCCCCCCGCATGGCCCGCCACCTCAACGCCATCCGGCAGGGGGAACAGGGTCGACAAGCGGCTCAGATCAAGGGAGCGGAGCCGGGTGCTGATCGCCAATTCGGGCTGATTCCAGCGACCGTTCAGCTCAGCACTGACACTGCCTGTTCGATCGGCCCAGCGCAATCGACTCGCGCCTCGGAAACTGGACTGGCGCAACAGCACCGAGCCGCGACTCTCCAGGAGAAGTCGTTCTCCAGTGGGCAGAAGCGCAATCCGTGCTGGTCGCGGCAGCACAAAGCGCAGGTCAACGTTTGGCAGGGGCTCCCCGCTTGGAGATGGGGTCCCAAAACGCCAGTAACGACCATCATCCTGACGGTGAAGCTGAGCCTCAAGACCGTCCAGTCGGAGCTGAACCACAGGGCGCCAATGGCGCAGGCTGGCGATCGGGTTGAGCCGAACCTGCAGTTCTTCCAGCTGCAAAGACGATTGATCCAACCGGGTGGAGGGAACCTTCGTTGGGCCCAGTGCAAGACCCCAGGGACGCAATCCGCGGTAAGCACCCAGGCGGATGGGGTGACCGAGAGATTCGCCAAGCGAACGCTGCATCGGTTCGCGCAGCTGCTCAACCACCCTCTCGGCGGTTCGATCCAGCACATGCACCCCGGAGACCACCGCAATGCCAATTACGCAGCCACCAATCAGCAACCAACGTGATTGGATTCGCCGTGCGCCTTGCATCAAACGCGACGAAGTCCCCTGAAGCTCGCGCAATATAAGGAGACTTTCCTCGGGTGACCACCGTTCATGGCCCTCGATCAACTGCTGATTTCTGCCGTTCCCTGGCTGGGCTGGACAGGACTGGGCCTTTCTCTCCTGACCGTGGTGGCTTTTCTGACGCGCTGGGGGCTGCGTTTTCGATTGGTGGGTATCAGCAGCTTCACGTTCCTGCTGGCCGTGAGCTGCTGGGCCTTCGGCATCAGCTACACACCACCTGTTGTGGTTGAAGGGGCCATCCGCGCTCCCGTGGTGTTCGACAACGGCACCGATCTTGTGGTGGCAACGGTTCCGGCAGATCTTGAACCAGCCGCTGTTTCGGCAACCCTGGAACAGTTGGCCGGCAATCTGCGCAGCGCGGGCCGAGGCAGCGGCACGGTGAAAGTACGGCTCCGGGCCTTTGAATCGGCTGGTGAGGGCATCAGCCGGCCAGTGATTCTTGGTGAAACCGTTCGAGACTTCCGGCCAGGCGATCTCTGATGCCTGCGTTCCACGATCTGCCCCAGTCCTTCCGCCGCGAACAGAAGGAACTCGAGGTCGCTGGCCTGGTGCAGTGGGAACAACTGCGAGACCTCAGCGACATCGGAATGAGTCGTCTTTGCCGCAGTGGCCGGGCTTCAATCCGCAATCTGAAACGTCTGCGGGCCATTGCAGCACTGGTTTGCGACCTTGATCTGGCACCACAGGATGCGGCCCTGCTGATGCATGCGGGAATCGCCAGTCGGGCTGCCCTGGCTGGATCAACGCCCGAACGCATCGTGCAACAAACCGGCCGGCTGGAACGCAGCCTCGGGACCGGGCGACCTGCGGTAGTGGATCTTGCAACCGCACGCCGCTGGATCGAACGGGCGAGGCAACCGTTGAACTGACCCCTCAATCCACACCAAGGCCATTGGCAGTGCGTATGAAGCATGAAATGGGTTGACCTGCATGAAAGGGCTGCAGCTACTGCTGATCGGGATCGCCGTTGTGTTGGCACCAAATTCAGCAGCAGCAGCTGACTCCGATCTGCTCAACGGAGTGAAATCCAACCCCCAGGAAGCGAAGGCGATGTGCAAAAGCTTCCGAGACCAAAACGAACGCGGCACATCCGCCTATGACCGGGCCAACACGCACGAAGTGGCGAAATCTCGGCAGATCTCCAAACCGGACGCCGAAGTGTTGATCACATATGTGGTGGGGATCCACTGCCCGGATGTGCGCTGAACGGGATCAAAGGCTCACCCTGAGTGACGCCACCCAACTGATCGCGAGGGTCTGGCGTCCCTCGGGGCAAGGGCCATGGCCCGCCCTGCTGATGCGGCAGCCTTACAGCCGCAGCATC
Organism: uncultured Synechococcus sp.; assembly: GCA_913050105.1. Lineage (GTDB taxonomy): Bacteria > Cyanobacteriota > Cyanobacteriia > PCC-6307 > Cyanobiaceae > Parasynechococcus. Next base: position 9,812 of record CAJWZN010000024.1, on the reverse strand, counting down.
GCCTCCTCTGTCACTCTGGCCCACCCCAACTGGTGGGCCAGCAATGGTTACCTGGTGGTGGTGCAGGACGTACGCGGCCAGGGCGAATCCGAAGGAACGTTCACAGGGTTCGCTCAGGAAGCGAATGACACAGCCGAAACCCTCTCCTGGCTGCGCGCCCTGCCGGACTGCAACGGAAGGATCGGCTGCTACGGGTTTTCCTATCAAGGGGTCACCCAGCTGCTGGCTCCGCCACACACACCACCACCCGACTGCATGGCTCCAGCCATGGCAGGGCTGGATGAGCGGCTTCACTGGAGCTGCGAGGGGGGGGCCCACTGGTGGCACCTGGGGCTGGGCTGGGGTCTTCAGTTAGCAGCCCAACAGGCCCGTCGCCATGGCAATGCCGCGGCATGGGAGGAGATCCGCCGTGCTCTGGTGAATGGGGACTACCTGCGCGATGGCCTTGCACTTCTGCAACGTCATGACGCTGAAGGAATGGCCTGCCGCTGGTTTCAGAACGACCCTCAAGATCCTCAGGATTGGCAGCGACACAGCGTTGACGAAGCATGGTTACGCCAACCTCTGCTGCTGATCGGCGGCTGGTGGGATCCCCACCTGATGGGAATCATCGACCTCTGGCAGAAAAGCCAGGCGGCTGGTGGAACTCCAGAGCTGCACATCGGACCGGCCACTCACCTGCAGTGGTGGCCCGAGGCGCAGCAGCTGCTTCTGAACTTCTTCGACCATCACCTCAAGGGCGTCAGCGACGCTGAGCGCCCCATTCGACAGTTGTGGGATCTGAGCGAACAGTGCTGGATCAGTCAGCCAGCTGCTCCCAGTGGTCCCTGGAGCCTGAAGGGAACGGGAGTGAACGTCCTGGACCCTTCCGACGGTCGTCTTCAGCTGGGCGGTTTGGGTGGCGGACAGGTCCTGATTGTTCATGACCCCTGGCGACCGGCACCGGCGGAAGGCGGACATCTCAGTCCCAGCGCTGGACCCCATGACCGCAGCAGCCTTGATCAGCGATCCGATGTGGCCACATTCACCAGCGACGTTCTGAGCGACGTGCTCGTCCTGGAGGGACGTCCCGAACTTCAACTGAATCTGAAGGCGGACCAGCCCGGCTTTGACATCGCTGTTGCCTTGTCACGATTGCCCTCCGGCGACAGCTCAGTGGATCAATTGAGTACGGGTGTTTACCGCTGTCTGGGGGAGAGCGCACTACGGATCAGGCAACACCGGGTGCTGCTGCAACCGCTGCGAGCCAGCCTGAAACCCGGCGACCGCCTGCGCCTCTCCATCGCCGGGGCGGCCTGGCCAGCCATCGGAGTGAATCCAGGAACACCGGAGCATCCAGCCGGCGCCCCCAGCCCTGATCACCGTGTTGTGACGATGACACTGGAGCTTGCTGGCTCTGCTCTCAAGCTGATCCCCCTCAACTCCGGCAAACTGTCGGAAGACTCACCCCAAGAGCTGTGAAGCGTTGTGCTGCCCTTCTGGCCCTGACCCTGACAGCTCCGGTCGGGATCTCAATGATGACCCCTGCTCCTCTTGTAGCTCAGCAGGCAGAGATCACGCCCCTGAGCACCACTGATGCCACCGAGGCCGCCAATCTGCTTCTCAGCACACTGCAACAACGCCAGGGTTCTGCTCTGCACGCCAAGTTGTCGACGGCGGTGCAGCGCAGCCTGAGCCGGGAACAGGTGCAACAGCGACTCGACCAGCGCCCAGCCATCCTGAGCAGTCGCGTCGTCGGCATTGCCTCCGGATACCGCACCACAACGGTGGATGCCGTGGTCCAGACCGAGCAAGGAGACGAAAACCTCTTGTTCGTGCTCGACGACGGGGGCCAGCTGCTGGCCTGGAAGTGGATCGATGAGGTGCTTCCAATCGAGCGCACGGCACTGGATTTTGCTGCCGATCTGGCCGCTGGGCGCTGGCTGACCGCACGATCGAAACTCTCACTGGAGCTTCAACAGGAGCTTGCACCGGCAGACCTGGAGCGCAAATGGACCAAGCTGAGTTCGGTCTCAGGTGGCTACCGCAAGCTGAAGGAGGCCGTAGTCGCTAGTCAGGGAGGGGATCAGCAACTGGTGCTGGTTTCGGTGGAGTTCGGCGACGCAACCTCGAACCTGTTCGTGATCTTCGATGAGCGGGGACAGATCATCAACGTCGACATCTCCCGCGACTTCGTCTGAACAAACAGCGGTTGTCGCTGAAAAATCGGCTTAACATCGCGCCCACTTCACAGGTCTCCGATGGTGGGCACGGCAGTCCTCGACTGGATGGTTCAGGACGGCGAACGTTTGGCAACCTGTCGGCACGATCACCCCTTTTCTGTTCTTGGACCACAGCCCTCTGAGGGGGGCTGCACCATCCGTGTGTGGATGCCTGAGGCCAGCAGCGTGACCCTTCTCGAAGGAGGGCGCGAGCTCGAGATGAGCACCCCGCACCACGCCTGGGTGTTCGAAGCGGAACTGAACCATGACCCCGGCAGCGGCTATCGGGTTCGGGTTGAGCGGGGCGGGATCACGCACGAACAGCACGATCCCTGGGCCTTCAGAGATGAATGGATGGGCGAAATGGATCGCCATCTTTTTGCCGAAGGCAACCACCACCACATCTGGCAGCGGATGGGAGCCCACCTCACCGAGGTCAATGGCGTCAGCGGAGTGATGTTCTGTCTGTGGGCACCCCATGCCCTCAGTGTGTCCGTACTGGGTGATCTCAATTCCTGGAATGGTTGCCATCACCCCATGCAGCAGCGAATGGGTGGCATCTGGGAGCTGTTCATCCCAGGGATGAGCGAAGGCTGTCTCTATAAATACGAAATTCGCTCGCCTGAGGGGCACTGCTACCAGAAAGCGGATCCCTACGGCTTCCAGCACGAGGTTCGGCCAGACAACAGTTCCGTCGTGGCACAGCTCGATGGCCACAGCTGGACCGATGCCGAGTGGATGCAGCAGAGGGACAACAGCAATCCCCTCGACCGACCGATCTCGGTCTACGAGATGCACCTCGGCAGCTGGATTCACGCCAGTGCTGATGAGCCATGGATCCAGCCCGACGGCACCCCGCGTCAACCGGTCCCCGCTGCCGATATGAAGCCAGGGGCACGGCTGCTCACGTATGCCGAGCTGGCTGATCGACTGATCCCGTACGTGAAGGATCGCGGCTTCACCCATGTCGAACTGATGCCGATCACAGAGCATCCCTTCGACGGATCATGGGGCTATCAGGTCACCGGCTGGTATGCCCCCACCAGCCGTTACGGCACCCCCGATGAATTCCGCGCTTTTGTGGATCGCTGCCATGCCGAAGGCATCGGCGTGATCATCGACTGGGTTCCCGGTCACTTCCCCAAGGACGCCCACGGACTGGCTTTCTTCGATGGAACCCACCTCTACGAACACGGGGATCCACGCATCGGAGAACACAAGGAGTGGGGCACGCTGATTTTCAACTACAGCCGCAACGAAGTTCGCAACTTCCTGGTTGCAAATCTCGTGTTCTGGTTCGAACAGTTCCACATCGATGGCATCAGGGTGGATGCGGTGGCTTCGATGCTGTATCGCGACTATCTGCGCCCCGACGGTGAGTGGCTAGCGAATGAACATGGCGGACGGGAGAACACCGAAGCCGTGCGATTCCTGCAACAGGCCAACCATGTTCTGTTCCAGCACTTCCCAGGTGCCCTTTCGATCGCTGAGGAATCCACCACCTGGCCGATGGTGACTCAGCCCACCGAAAACGGTGGGCTTGGCTTCAACCTCAAGTGGAACATGGGCTGGATGCACGACATGCTCGATTACTTCGAGCTTGATCCCTGGTTCCGACAGTTTCACCAGAACAACATCACTTTCTCGATCTGGTACACCTACACAGAGAACTTCATGTTGGCCCTGAGCCACGATGAAGTTGTTCACGGGAAGAGTCATCTCCTGCACAAAATGCCTGGGGATGACTGGCAGAAATACGCCAATACCCGCGCCCTGCTTGCCTATATGTGGACCCACCCCGGCAAGAAAACCATCTTTATGGGGATGGAATTCGGTCAGCGCGCTGAATGGAATGTCTGGGGAGATCTCGATTGGGATCTACTGAATTACGAACCCCATCGCGGCATTCAGCTTCTGGTGGATGATCTCAATCGTCTTTACAAAGCCGAACCCGCTCTGTGGCGAGATGATTTCGATCAGTTTGGTTTCCAGTGGATCGATTGCAACGACAATCGCCACTCGGTGATCAGCTTCATGCGCCGTGAAAGCAGCAGCGGCACCTGGCTGGTTGTCGTCGCCAACTTCACGCCCCAGAGCCATTCCAATTACCGGGTTGGCGTTCCTCTTGCCGGTTTCTACGAGGAGATTTTCAACACCGATGCCTCCAAGTACGGCGGCAGCAACATGGGAAATATGGGAGGTAAGCCAACCGATGAATGGGGAATTCATGGATACGACAACTCCCTTGATCTCTGCCTGCCACCTCTGAGCCTGCTGGTGTTCCGCCACGATCCAAAGCGCACCTTGATGAATGGCGACATCACTGGAAGCGACACCGTGAACGACAGCCTGTAAAGAACCCGGTGACAGAAGGCGTCTAACCCACTAGGCGGCCCTTTGTCTCGGGTAAGTTTCCGGCTGACTTGAACCGGCTTGATGAGCGACTCTCTCCCCCTGCTGCTGCGTGCCGCACGCGGTGAATCGGTGGAGCGTCCTCCCGTGTGGATGATGCGTCAGGCCGGCCGCTACATGAAGATCTATCGGGATCTGCGCGACAAATACCCGAGCTTCCGGGAACGCTCCGAGAACCCAGATCTCTCATACGAGATCTCGATGCAACCGTTTCACGCCTTCAAGCCCGATGGCGTGATCCTGTTCTCCGACATCCTGACGCCACTGCCCGGCATGGGCATCGAGTTCGACATCATTGAGAGCAAGGGTCCGCAGATCGGAGATCCCATTCGCTCTATCGAGCAGGTGAATGCTCTGCGACCACTGAATCCGGCGGAATCAATGCCGTTCGTCGGCGACGTGCTGGGTCGTCTGCGCAAGAGCGTTGGCAACGAAGCAGCCGTTCTTGGCTTCGTTGGTGCCCCCTGGACCCTTGCCGCCTATGTGGTGGAAGGAAAGAGCAGCAAAAACTATGCGGTGATCAAGGCCATGGCCTTCCGCGAACCCGAGCTTCTGCACAAGCTGTTGGATCACTTCGCGGAGTCCATCGCCAACTACCTCCGCTATCAGATTGATTCCGGAGCCCAGGTCGTGCAGATGTTCGACTCATGGGCTGGTCAACTCAGCCCTGCTGACTACGACACCTTTGCTGCTCCTTATCAGAAAAAGGTGGTCGATCTGGTCAAACAAACCCACCCAGACACCCCCTTCATCCTTTACATCTCAGGCAGTGCCGGTGTGCTCGAGCGGATGGCGACCACGGGCGTCGACATCATTTCCCTGGACTGGACGGTGGATATGGCAGAAGCACTTGCACGCCTGCCGAAACACATCGGCGTCCAGGGAAATGTTGATCCAGGCCTGCTTTTTGGCACCCCTGAAGCAATCGAAGCCCGCATCGATGACTGCGTCCGCAAGGCCAGGGGACGGATGCATATTCTGAATCTGGGCCACGGAATCCTTCCGGGAACCCCTGAAGAGAACGGAGCCGCGTTCTTCCGATCCGGCAAGAGTTCGATGGACCGCGTCGGGGCCACGGCTTGAGTCGGATCCTGATCACCGGCGCAAGCGGTTGCGTCGGTCAATACATCAGCCGCTGGCTGCTGGAGAACTCCGATGCGGAACTTCTCCTGTGGCTGAGGGACCCCAGCAAACTCACAGCGGTCTCCGCTGATCACCCACGGATACAGCTTCTGGTTGGAGATCTGCGTGAAACAGACCGCTTTTCCGGCGAGCTTGCCACTGTGAACAGGGTGATCCACACGGCAACGGCCTGGGGGGATCCACAACGGGCGGAACAGGTGAATGTGGTGGCCGTGAAGCGAATGCTGCAACTGCTGAATCCAGCGGTGGTGGAGCAGATCATTTACTTCTCAACGGCCAGCGTTCTGGACCGGCACCTTCGCCCACTGCCGGAAGCTCTGGCCTACGGCACCGAATACATCCAGACCAAGGCGCGCTGTCTTCAGGACCTGGAGCAACATCCGCTGGCGTCCAAGATCATTGCTGTCTTTCCGACGCTGGTATTCGGCGGAAGGGTGGATGGCACCAGCAGCTTCCCGACCAGTTACCTCACGGAAGGGCTCAGAGAGATCAGTCGCTGGCTCTGGCTCGCCCGCTGGCTTCGAATTGATGCCAGCTTTCACTTCATCCACGCCGAAGACATCGCCAGGATCTGTGGTGAGCTCGCCACCAGGCCGCATGAAGCCAACCGCGAGCCTGGGCAGGGAGCTCTCCGCCGTGTGGTGATGGGTCAACCCGCCATCTCCGTGGACGGAGCGGTTGCCACCCTCTGCCGTTGGCGCGGTGTCTCACCTACCCCTGGAATACCGCTCTGGCCATGGCTGATCGAAGCTCTGATCCGGTTCCTTCCGATCGAGGTGAATGCCTGGGACCGCTTCAGCATTCGATATAGACACTTCGTTCATGAGCCTGTGAGCCAGCCGGAACGCTTCGGTGGCATCAGCCACGCTGGAACGTTGGAAACAGTTCTTAGCGATTCAGGCCTACCCAATCGCGGAAGACCCCGATCTGCGCGTAATCTCGCTGAATAGACAAAGCCTTTTTATGCGCTCCGTCATCCGCACCCTTGCAGCAGCCTGCTGCGCAGTCCTGATGCTGATCGGCCTCAATGTCGGTTCCGCACAGGCCGCCACCGTTGAAGTGAAGCTCGGCACAGATGCCGGCATGCTTGCCTTCGAGCCCTCCACCGTGACCATTCAGGCCGGTGACACCGTCAAATTCGTCAACAACAAACTGGCCCCTCACAACGCTGTGTTCGAGGGCCACGATGAGTACAGCCACGGAGACCTGGCTTTCAACCCCGGCGAATCCTGGGAAGAGACCTTCTCTGAAGCCGGCACGTTCGATTTCTATTGCGAGCCCCACCGTGGCGCCGGCATGGTCGGCAAGGTAGTTGTTGAGTGATCAGCTGAAAGCTGATTGTCAAAACTTATTTTCATCCCTGGCATTGATATGTCAGGGATTTTTTAATGGAAGAAAGATCACACCCATGGCAAAACTGAATCAAGCCAAGGGGATGTGTGGATGAGCAGAGAAGCATTACAGGATTTCCTGAGGGCTGTTGAACATCACCAGCGGCTTCGCCACGAGGTGGGTTGTTGCCACAATGATGTTGAGCTGATCGAACTGGCTCGCAGGCATGGATTCATGCTCTCAGCACATGATCTGGCCTGCGATTCGAACGACAGTCGCATCAGCCGCTGGTTCGAGAGCAGCAGGATCAAACCTTCTTTTCGCATCCAATCCTCCAATGGCCGTTGTCACACTGCTCAGTGATTTCGTCGATGGAAGCAGCATGGCGCTGGCGGAGGACACCGATGCCCAGACGCTGAACGATTACATGACCAGAAGCCAGGGACATCTCTGGTCCAGCGTCCAGCAACGAAGGCATCAGCGTGGATTGACCACAACCAGACGCGGCCCGGGCACTGTTTACTTTGCCCCCGACGACCAATCCGCTGAAGCGGTGAATCGCTATCTGCAGAGCGACACAGGCTCTGACGAGGAGAAATCGGCCCTTGAATCACTGCGGACGACCAGAACAGAAATCGCTCCCCATGTGGGCGCAGATGCGGAACGAAAGGCCTTGCTGGATGGGACGTTGCGTGGTTTGACTCTCCAAGCCAAGGCAAGGGGATTCGGCTGAGCAACTGCTCCTGCTATCGCTGGTTCAGACAGCGGCACGGGCGGCTTCAAGCACAGCGAGATAGAGCTCTTCATCAATCTCACGGATGTCGTATTCCGTGGGTTTCACGCCGTGATGGTGCTCATGCACCACCATCCAGCAGCTGCGTTCCAACTCACCCCCAGCAGTTGCGGACAGGGTCAATCCCTGTTGCACCAACGTTTCGACCAACTGGGGTTCGGGCATTACGGCGGTCAGATGTTCGGCGAACTCTAAAAAGCACAACCGGTTTGCCGTCCCCGCTGCAGCCTGGATGCCCATACGGTTTGAAAACTCACCAGCGCGAAGCAATGCAACCCACGGCGGAGCAGTTCACCGAGAAAGCCTGGGCCGCGATCGTTGAGGCACAGAACCTGGCTCAATCCAACCGACACCAGCACCTGGAGTCGGAGCATCTTCTTGTTGCCCTGTTGCAACAGAACGGACTGGCCGGAAGGATCCTGGCCAGAAGTGGCGTGGATGCCAACCGCTTCCAGTCGGCGGTGGAGTCTCACCTGAAGCGACTGCCAAGCCTTGGATCCCCGCCGGATTCGGTCTTTCTCGGTCGCAGCATCAACACGACGCTGGACAAAGCCAAAAAGCTGCGGGATCAGTTCGGCGACAGCTACATCGCCATCGAACATCTTCTGCTGGCCTTGGCCGAGGATGATCGATGTGGCCGCCAGTTGCTTCAGCAGGTCGGTCTCGATGCAAGCAAGCTCAAGGAGGCAGTCGCAGCTGTGCGCGGCAATCAAACGGTGTCGGATCAGAACCCCGAGGGCACCTACGAATCCCTGGAGAAATATGGCCGTGACCTCACCGACGCTGCCAGGAACGGGCAGCTGGACCCGGTGATTGGTCGGGATGAGGAGATCCGTCGCACCATCCAGATCCTCAGCCGCCGCACGAAGAACAACCCAGTGCTGATCGGGGAACCTGGCGTCGGCAAAACAGCCATCGTGGAAGGCCTGGCCCAGCGCATCATCAACGGCGACGTCCCCCAGGCGTTGCAGAACCGGCAGCTCATTTCCCTCGACATGGGATCACTGATCGCTGGAGCCAAATACCGGGGTGAATTTGAAGAACGCCTCAAGGCCGTCCTCAAGGAAGTCACCGCTTCCGAAGGACAGATTGTGCTGTTCATCGACGAGATCCACACCGTTGTGGGGGCTGGCGCCAGTGGCGGAGCCATGGATGCCAGCAACCTGCTCAAACCGATGCTGGCCAGGGGTGAGCTGCGCTGCATCGGCGCAACCACCCTGGATGAACATCGGCAGCACATCGAGAAGGATCCCGCCCTGGAACGCCGCTTCCAGCAGGTGCTGGTGGACCAGCCCACAGTTGAGGACACGATCTCGATCCTCCGGGGACTGAAGGAGCGCTACGAAGTTCACCACAGCGTGCGAATCGCCGACAGTGCCCTCGTGGCAGCGGCCGTGCTGAGCAACCGCTACATCGCTGATCGCTTCCTGCCGGACAAAGCCATTGATCTGGTGGATGAATCAGCTGCCCGGCTCAAGATGGAAATCACATCCAAGCCGGAACAGATCGATGAGATCGACCGCAAAATCCTCCAGCTGGAGATGGAGAAGCTTTCACTCGGCAGGGAATCCGACAGCGCCAGTCAGGAGCGGTTGCAACGGATCGAACGGGAGCTGGCTGAACTGGGCGAACAGCAGAGCAGCCTCAATGCCCAGTGGCAGCAGGAGAAAGGTGCGATCGACGATCTTTCAGGCCTCAAGGAGGAGATCGAACGGGTGCAGCTACAGGTGGAACAGGCCAAACGCAATTACGACCTGAACAAAGCTGCCGAACTCGAATACGGCACCCTCGCGAACCTGCAGAAACAGCTGCAGACCAAGGAAACCGAGCTCGCCCAGGAAGACGGTTCCGACAAAAGCCTGCTGCGCGAAGAGGTGAGCGAAGACGACATCGCCGAGGTGATCGCGAAGTGGACCGGTATCCCGGTGGCC
>CAJWZN010000023.1 GCA_913050105.1 uncultured Synechococcus sp. | reverse complement strand
ATAACCGGCAGCAGCACACATCCACGACAGATTTTCTTCAAGAGATTAAAGAAACCGTTTAATCATGGAGCAAAAGTTAATTCCGCAGTCTTTATTACACCCGTCAAAAGGAAACTCACGGGCTCTAGGTTCATTTCAGCGTGGTTTTGCAGATGGTGAGTTCTCTGAGTGCATTCCTCGGTGAAATTGGTCGTCACCAACTGCTCACTCCTGAGCAAGAACTGATGTTAGGGAGAAAAGTTCAGGCGATGGTTGGTATCACCGATCGCTGCCAGCTCGCCGGTGGAACAGGGCCAGAGTGTGAATACAGCGCTGAAGAAAAAGTCGTGATTCGTCGTGGCGAGAGAGCCAAGAATCAGATGATCACGGCCAATTTGCGGCTGGTGGTCAACCTGGCCAAGCGTTATCAGGGCAAAGGCCTCGATCTTCTGGATCTGATCCAGGAGGGAACCCTCGGGCTGACACGAGCCGTTGAGAAATACGATCCAACCCGAGGCCATCGTTTTTCGACCTATGCCTACTGGTGGATCCGGCAAGGACTGAACCGTGCCCTTTCGACCCAGAGCCGGACGATCAGGATCCCGGTGAACGTGAATGAGAAGCTCACCAAGCTGCGAGCAGCGAAGGCTCGTCTGATGCAACGCAACGGCCTCGCCCCTACCAGTGAGCAACTGGCAGAGACCATGGAGATCCCCCTGTCCGATGTGGAAGATCTTTTGGCCTGCGAGTTGCGCAGCGTCACCGTGAGTCTTCAGGGAGTGGTGAAATCCAAATCGGATCCCTCGGAACTGGTGGATGTCCTGCCCAGTGATGAGATCCCCCCCATGGAGCGCGCTGAGATCGCTGAACGATCTGCCTCCGTGTGGACCTTGTTGAACAAGGCGAATCTCACCCCGAAGGAACGCACCGTGGTGACCCTGCGCTTCGGTCTGGATGGAACAAATGAATGGCGCACCCTGGCTGAAGTCGCCCGTCACATGAACTGCTCACGTGAATACTGCCGACAGGTTGTGCAACGAGCTCTGCGCAAACTGCGCAAGACCGGCATTCAGAGCGGACTGGTGGAAGCCACTCCCTGACACAGCGAAGAGCAGACTGACCTCTCGCACGTACGACTCTCGCGCTGATCCCGATGGCTGCCTGGACCCCCGAGTTCGAAGCGGAGCTGACATCGTTCCTCAAGGACTGGCTCAAGCAGCAGGGACGTACGCAGGCCGATCTTCGCCGAAGTCTGAGAGCGATCTCCACCCGAATGCCAGCCATTCTTGAGGTTCTTCAGCGTGAGCATCGGAACAATGGTCTGGCTGGATTGGCCAGCAAATTATGTGCTGTGGAGGCCGAGTGGCATGGGGGCCTGAGCACCTCAGCTGAAGCCGGAGACGCGAGCGATCCCTTCGGTCAACTGGACATGCTTCTGCAGGAAATCAGAGAAGACTGCCCCGACTGACGATTTCAAAGGCAAAGTGGTCTGAACTCGATCGACGCGACGGATGATCTCGGCGATGACCACCGCAGCCGTGGCAGTCATGGTGGGCCTCACAACCATGGCCGCTCCAGCTGCTCAAGCCCAAAGTGAGGGCTGGATCCTGGGCCCAGGCAGCCGCAACGACAAGAACAGCACAGTGGTGCCCACCAACTGCGTCACAGCAGAGGATGGCTCAGTCAGTTGTGACACCAAGCTTGAGAACACTGGCAATCGCACACCTGCTCGCCCGTATTACAACCCTTTCAATGATTAGGACGCCGTGAACAGCAAGCGTCGTCTGAAACTCGATTTCCTGAGCATCGTTGACTCAGGTGAACGCGAGGTGGCCAGGATCCTGACGGTGATCACGGGCGTCGTGATCATCTGCACCCTGGTGCAACTGGTGTTGGCCCTGGGATCGAAGCTGCTGTCTGGATCGGAAGCAACCTGGCTGGGCGACGACCTGATCAAGGTTCTCGGTGACCTTCTCACCGTTCTGATCGCACTCGAGGTGCTGCAGAACATCACCAGTTATCTGCGTCAGCACGTGGTTCAGATCGAACTGGTTCTGGTCACTGCACTCACCGCAGTCGCCCGCAAGGTGATTGTTCTGCCAACCGGCGCAGAGAACAAACCGCAGTTGCTTGTGGGCCTCGGCATTGCGGTTGTCTCGCTTTCGGCGGCCTACTGGCTGGTCAAGCGCGCCAATACAGCGCCAGCCAAAGGGTTCCAGGGTCGGGGTCCGTCCTCTCGACGCGATGAGGGCGATGCGAGTCGATCAACACTGGATCGCCGACGCTGAGATCAATCTGTTCCTCAGGGTCCTCAAGCCTCAATTCAGCACTCCCTCGAAGCAGCAACACCCACTCGCTCTCCTCCTGAACAAGCCACTCTCCTTTCGGGGTTTGAAACGCATTGGAAAGGATGAGATGCAAGCGCCAATGCTCACCGCTGATCAACGTCCGCTCCGACTCAGTGCCATTGAGCGGTAAGGGTTGGCTGAGCAGATTGTCCTCGCTTCGAGACGCTGTCTCCTGCTCTCCCCAGCGGCGACCGATCTCGAAGCCCCACTGGCGTGCAAGCTCCACAACGGCGTTGTGATCGTCGCAGTCGGCCAATCGCTTGCGACGTTCAGGCTCATGCTTGAGGCTCTCGACCAGCTTTTGAAGCTGCTGAACCTTGTCGAGGAAGCGAATCAGATCGTCTTCAGCCATGGCAGGGGAGGCCTGTGTGTCAGGTAATTCCGACAACACCCATGTCGGAGGGAACCACCGAAAGTCTCCTGATCCAGGGCTATCGATCAGCACAACAACTTATGGATCGTTACCGACATGCGCCGATGAGTCCTCCATCAGACTGATCGCATCCGCCATGGTCCGGTTTGATCCGATGGATTACAGGCCTGGTTTTGGCCCTGATCGTTGTCACCACATCGGCTCCTACAGCCAAAGCAGAAGGACCAGTTGACCTCAATGGAGCGGAGCTGTTCTCACTGCATTGCGCTGGATGCCATCTCAACGGCGGCAACATCATCCGCCGCGGCAAGAATCTGAAGCTGGCCACACTTGAGCGCCGCGGCCTCGACTCCGTTGAAGCCATCGCACGCATCGCACGCGATGGCGCCGGCCAAATGAGTGGCTATGGCGACGTCCTCAATGAAGGAGGCGATCTTGTCGTCGCCAGCTGGGTTCTCGAACAGGCTCAGAAGGCCTGGATCCAGGGATAGATCTCCACAGACGTCCAGATGTTCTCTCGCCAATACACATCAGCCTTCACAAGCTGACGCACAACTTCAATCGCCTCGGCTTCAAAGATCCCGAACACATGGGTGCTTCCTTCTGTTGGACCGAGGGTGATCAATTGACCATCATCTTTGAGAGACTTCAACCGCGCCAGATGCTCATCCCGGAAGGGGGTTCGCTTCTCAAGAGCATCAGCGCAATAAGTTCCCCAAAGAACAAAACGAGCCATAGCAATAATCCGAATCAAAGCAAATTCTGCAAGGCCAAGGATGGCACATAGCAGTGAGTTATCGCTACCTTGAGCGCATTGATTCACAACAATCCAATGCTTACTGGCAGCGATCTCCTCGACAAAGTCAAGGACCTGGGTGATGTCAGCAAATCGGATCTCGTGCATGCCTGTGGTTACGTTTCCACTAAGAAAGATGGCGGTGAACGCCTCAACTTCACTGCCTTTTATGAGGCACTTCTCGAAGCTAAGGGCATCAATCTCAGCACCGGAGGCTCCGGAAGCATGGGAAAAGGTGGACGCAAGCTCAGCTATGTGGCCACAGTTCAAGGCAACGGCAATCTGTTGATCGGGAAGGCCTACACGGCTCTGCTTGAGCTGAGCCCCGGGGATGAATTCGAAATCAAACTTGGACGCAAGCAGATTCGACTGATGCCAGCAGGTGCCTCTGAAGAAGACGAGGAATGACTCCTTCGATTCTTCAAATCGGCAGATGCGTTGACCCGCTTTGAGGCTCGCGACCAGGACTTTGCTGAAGGCTCCTAATCCGCAGCCGCACGCAATTCACGACAGAAACTCGCCGCTTCAGCAGCTATTTCACCGGATGGTGCAGCAGCCATCCGCTTGACCAGAGCACTGCCGACAATCGCTCCGTCAGCTCCCCAGTGACGGACCTGACGCACCTGTTCCGTTCCCGAGATTCCGAAACCAACCGCCACCGGAACAGGGGACGATTGCTTGAGTTTCTGCACCAGGCCCTCCACACGCGTTTCCATCTGGGCCCGTTCACCCGTGACGCCGGTGACACTGACCAGATATGTAAAACCCCGACTGCTGCGACCAATGCGGGTCATCCGCTCCTCCGGGGTTGTTGGAGCAACAAGCAACACCAGATCCAATCCATTCGCTTCAGCCAATGGCGAAAGGCGCTCTGCCTCTTCCAAGGGCAGGTCAGGAACCACCAGGCCGGCAGCACCGGATTCCGCCGCCTGCTCACAGAATCGCTCCATACCCACGTTGAGCAGGGGATTGGAATACGTGAAAAGAATCACAGGAATCGAAAGGCGACCCTTCAGAGACTTCAGCATCTCCAGCACGGATCCAGGGGTCGTACCAGCGGCCAGAGCACGGGCAGCAGCAGCCTGGATCACCGGACCATCCGCCAGAGGATCGCTGTAGGGCATCCCCAGTTCCACCATGTCCGCACCGGCGCCCTCCAAGGCCAGAAGGACTTCAGCTGTGGTCTTCAGATCCGGATCACCAGCCATCAGAAATGGCATCAACGCCAGCCGCTCGGCCTGACGAACCAGCTCGAAACGCTGAGCGATGGGGGACTTCGACGAACTCGGCATCGCCTGCGGGCAACGGGGTGGAAGACCCGACGAGCCTATGAGCCTGCGGTGGTCTCTTTGTCGTCCAGGCCAATCTTGCGAAGCAACGCCTGCTGCTGATCTGCAGAAAGAGCATCGAAGCGCGCTTCAAGATCCTGCGTTTCCTGCTCGTCGTAGACCTCTCGGTAGCGACGACGCTGCTGCATATAGGTCATCCGTCCAGTGACAACCCTGAACAAGTAAGAGCTTGTCCAAACCATCACGATCAACACAAGCACCGCCTGAGCAGCGATACCCGCGGAGAAGCCCTCCAGGCCTGCAGCGTCGAATCCGACATATCCGACTCCTCCAAGCAGGAGAACGCCGAGGCCGATCAGCAGAACTTTGCCGCGGGTCAAATCAATTCTCTCCCTGGCCGCTGAGGCGAAGATTCAGGAAGGGTGCAAACACGATCATTCCCGGGAAAAACAGGAACACAAGGCCGTAAACGAGCAGACGCTCGACACTGCCCATTCGGTGCCAGCGACTGTTCATCCAGACGAACAGCCCCAGAGGGATCACCAACAGATAAAGACCACCCAGCAGGCCATAGGCCAGGAGAACCAGCAGTGCGTCCTGAGACAACAGGTTGACAATGGATTGGGGGTCCAAATCCGACCAACGAATGGGTCGAATCTAGGATGTCTGCGCCGGGGGCATGGCGGAATCGGTAGACGCACGCGACTTAAAATCGTTTGGGCCGTAAGGCCTGTGGGGGTTCAAGTCCCCCTGCCCCCACTTCTGTTCAAGAGCATTCATCGAGCAGAGCCTGAAGCTTGATGCGAAATTCACCCTTCTGAGATCCACCCTTGATCTCACCCTGGATGGCGAAATCCCCATCGGGTTCGGTCACCAACAGGTACGTGGGCCAGCCCATCCCCTCTTTCTTGGGATATTTCGCCAGAAGGATGCGCCGGTACTTTTTGTAAGCCTCCAGATCCTGCAGCATCACGGAGATGAAGCTGCAGCCAAGCTCTTCGGCGACCTTGGCGTCGTAGTGGCTCATCCGATGGCAGGTCCCACAGTCTTCCGAACTGAACTTGATCAGATGCATCACACGATCGTCCACGACAGGATCTGCCCAGCATGGAAGGGAACCAGTCCATCCACAAGTTCAGGCACCAGCTGATCGCGACGTTTCAAGGTGATGCAGTCGCTGTTCACCGGCAATCGATAAAAAGCTGGACCGTTACGACTGGCGAAGGCTTCCAGGCAATCCAAGGCATTTTCCTCGTCAAACACCTGGGCATAGCTCTCGAGGGCATGAGGTGCATTGAAGATGCCAGCACAACCACAGGAGGTTTCCTTGCCGGAGCGCTCATGGGGGGCTGAATCGGTTCCCAGAAAAAATCGGGCATCTCCGCTGGTGGCAGCCTTGCGCAAGGCCAGACGATGCCGCTCCCGTTTGGCGACGGGCAGACAGTAAAAATCACTTCTCAGACCTCCGGCAAACATCGCGTTGCGATTGATATGCAGATGGTGCGGTGTGATCGTTGCGGCAAGGTTTTGATCCGCGGAGCCAACGAAATCCACGGCCTGTTCGGTCGTGATGTGTTCAAACACAATGCGCAGATCGGGGTGTCTGAGCGTCAGAGGTTTGAGATGGCGTTCGATGAATGTGGCTTCACGGTCGAACACATCGACATCCGCATCCGTGACTTCGCCATGGATCAGCAGAGGCATACCGATGCGCGCCATGCAATCCAGCACAGAATCGATGCGGAGCAGATCGGTGACACCGGCGGCTGAATTGGTGGTGGCATTGGCGGGATAAAGCTTTGCGGCGGTGAAAACCCCCTCGCGGAAACCGCTCTCGATCTCTTCGCAGGGAATGTCATCGGTCAGGTACGCCGTCATCAATGGCGTGAAATCCAGCTCCGCAGGGCAGGCAGCCTGGATGCGCTCCCGATAGGCCCTTGCTGCAGCCACGGTGGTGACCGGCGGCCGCAGGTTGGGCATCACGATCGCCCGACGAAACGCTCGAGCTGTATCAGCCACCACCCGTTCCAACATCTGCTCATCGCGCAGGTGAACGTGCCAGTCGTCCGGCGAAGTGATCGTGAGCTGATCAGCCATTCATGGGCAATCCCTCAACAGCCAATCGTAAAGCGGTCAGACGATCGGACCCAATGTTCTGTTCTGGAAGGCGCTCCAGCAGTTTCATCTTTTGCAGGCGCTTTTCAGTGCTGCCACTCGCTCCAACGAGAAAGACCTCACGCCCCACTTCGATGGCTTCCTTGACGGCGTTCTCAAGCGCGATGGCAGCTGTTACACCCATGTGGGAGACCTCCGACAGATCGAACACCACCACGCGGCAGTTACCGATCGCGTTGTGCTCCCGCGCGATCGCCTTGGCCACGCCGAAGATCATCGGGCCAGCCAACTGGAACAACAGCACCTTGCCGGAGGCCTGGTCCAGCAGCTGTTGTTCCTCACTACTCAGCTCAACGTCGTCATCTGCCGTGCTGATGGTTTTCACCTTGCGCGACTGGAGCGCACTCATCCGATCAATCGTGAGCACATTGGCAACGAAAACTCCGATGCCGACCGCTGTGATCAGGTCCACCAAAACGGTCAGAGCGATCACTCCATAAGTGATCACCGCAGCCTTGACCGACAGATGATGGGCACGCTGCAGGAAATCCCAGTCGATGATGTCGATGCCGACCTTCAGGGCGATGCCGGCAAGTACTGCCAGAGGAATCGTGGAGGCCAGCGGCGCGAAGGCCAGAACCACCACCATCAGGATCAGTGCCCTGATCAACCCGGACAACGCTGAGCGGCCACCGGCCTGGATATTGACCACTGTTCCCATCGTGGCTCCAGCACCGGGAAGTCCTCCGAACAGGCCGGAGACAATGTTGGCGAGACCCTGTCCGACCAGCTCCTTGTTGGAATCATGCTCCGTACGGGTGAGGCTGTCAGCCACGACCGACGTGAGCAACGCATCGATGCAGCCCAGCATGCCGAGCACGGCAGCATCAACGAACATCAACCGGATCTGCGAGCCGTTGTAACTGGGGATGTGAAGCGTCGGCAGCTCTGCATTGAATGCGGGAATGGTCTTGAGACCGGCGTCCTGGAACAAGGTGATTGAAAGCAATGTTCCAAGAACCAGAGCCAGGAGCTGAGGAGGACAGAACTTCTTGATTCCAGAAGGGGTCAACCACAGGATCGCCACAGTGATCAACGCCAGCGCCAACTCCATCGGCTGGATTCCGCTCATCAGTGTGGGGAGGCTGGTGAGTGTGCCGATCACCCCACCTGAGGCCTCCTGGCCCAAGAAAGCCGGCAGTTGCAGAATCACCAGGATCGCTCCGATCCCGGACATGAAGCCCGAGATCACGGTGTAGGGCATCTGGGTGACGTAGCGCCCAAGACGAAAAGCCCCGAACAGGATCTGGAAGATGCCGGCAAGGATCACCACCGTGAACGCCATGGCCATGGCGGTCTCCTTGTCCGGAGCGGTGGCGGTGAGGCTCAGGATCACCGAGGTGAACACCACCGTCATCGGACCGGTGGGTTCGGAAATCAAGGTGGGGGTTCCACCGAAAAGGGACGCCACCAAACCGATGATCACGGCACCCCACAGGCCTGGAGCGGGGTCACCCGTTGCTGCCACACCGAAGGCCAGGGCCATTGGAAGCGCCACCACGGCGGCCGTCAGCCCTCCGAAAGCGTCGCCGCGCAGGTTGTTCGCGTTGATGCGGTTCAGCAAGTTGCGGTGCTGCTGTCGTGGCTGGTGACCTTAGGTCGGTTCCCGGCAAAGCAGAATTCCCTCGTACCAGCTTCCAGCGATGCCGGACTTCCTCAGGGCCACGATCGATGTACTGCTCGGCATCGGGCTGCTGTTCGGCGGCGGCGAACTGTTTGTGCAGGGATCCGTGGCACTGGCACTTGTATTCGGTATTCCGCAGCTGGTGATCGGTCTCACAGTGGTGTCTCTCGGCACCAGTGCTCCCGAACTGTTCGTGAGCCTCAGTTCCGTTTTCAGAGGATCCGATGCCCTGGCCGTCAGCAATGCGGTCGGCAGCAACATCTTCAACGTGATGGTGGTGCTTGGGGCCAGCGCATTGGTGCTGCCGCTGCGGGTTGAGAGTCGTCTTGTGCGGCGGGACATCCCTCTGCTGATCGCCATCTCTGCAGCGGTCTGGGGCATGGCCTCCGCCGGCCGCATGACCTGGCAGGCAGGGGTCGCGCTGCTTGTTGGATTGATGATCAACACGGTCTGGGAGATCCGCACCGCCCGTGAACAGCCTGATGTCAGCGTCGATGCGGAGCCCGAGGTGGACGCAAACGCTGGCCGGGGTGGGTGGACCCTGGCGGTGATCAAGCTCATTGCCGGTATTGCCGTGCTCACCATCGGATCGAGGGTGTTGGTGAGCGGAGCGATCACAGCGGCCACTCTTCTGGGTGTGAGCGAAGCGGTCATCGGTCTGACGATCGTCTCAGCCGGCACATCAACACCCGAATTGATCACCTCCATGGTTGCGGCACTCCGCGGCCGCACGGATCTCGCCATCGGAAATGTCGTGGGCAGCTGTCTGCTCAACCTCACTCTCGTGCTGGGAGGCGGTGCTCTGGCGGCAGGCAGCCGTGGTCTGATCGTCTCAGCAGACCTGATCCACGATGATCTTCCGGTGATGCTTCTCACCAGCCTGGCCTGCCTCCCGATCTTCTGGACCAAAGGGGTTATCTCTCGGGTGGAGGGAGGCTTACTTCTCGGTCTCTATCTGTTGTATGTGATCGACAACATCCTTCCGCGCACCTCCATGGCCAGCTGGGCCGATGAGTTCCGCCTTGTGATGCTTTGCCTGGTGATCCCTGCCGTGATGGTCATCATCGTCACCCAAGCGCTGATCTACTGGAAGGGAGGCTCAGAGAGTCAGCAGCGGCTGGTGAAGTGAGCATGAGACGGAAGGAGTTGTATTTCACAATTAAGTGCTGACGGCTTGAACGGCGCTGTTCATCCTTGAGCTAAGCCGCTCCATACACGAATGTTTGAGCTGCTACCGCCGCTCAACGACAAAAATCTTCCCTGGCTCGACGTCATTCATCCGATCGTCGTTCACTTCGTGATCGCGATGGCCCTGATCTCGGTGGTCTTCGACATGATCGGAGTGCTGACAGGGAGGAAAAACCTCTTTGAGGTCAGCTTCTGGAATCTGATCGTCGCCACCGTGGCGATCTTCATCGCCATCATCTTTGGCCAGATCGAGGCTGGTCTCGCCAATCCCTACGGCGCATCAAGAGACATCCTCAACATTCACAGCACCATCGGCTGGTCCCTCGCCGGAGTGTTGGCATTGCTCACGAGCTGGCGTTATGTGGCTCGTCAAAAGAACCCAGCCGCACTTCCCAGACCCTTTCTTGTCCTGGATGTGGCTCTGGCAGCACTCGTGTTGGTGCAGGTTTATCTGGGCGACAAGTTGGTGTGGGTTTATGGCCTCCACACCGTTCCGGTTGTGAAAGTCATACGGGAGGGGGTGCTGTCATGACAGCGCTCGCAACCATCGCCTCACCGATCAACGACATCGCCGATTCCCTCGGCGCCAATGACCTGCCTTACGCCATACCGGTGCACCCAAACCTGGTGCATTTGACCATCGGCCTGTTCGCGATCGGGATCGCCTTTGACTTTGCCGGGGCTTTTTACCCACTTGAAAAACGGTTGTTCCGCTTTCTCGCTCTACCGGTAACGCGCAGCGGATTCCACGATGTGGGTTGGTACAACCTGCTGGCCTGCAGCAGCATCAGCTTCTTCACCGTGGCGGCGGGCTTCTACGAGATGCTGTTGGCGGTGCCGCTGCCGGGGGTGCGCAGCGTGCTGGGTCAGACAGCGATCGACACGATGCTCTGGCATGCCATCGGTGGTGTCGCCATCCTTCTGGTGATCGTCGCCATGACCATCTGGCGTGGCTTTCAGCGTTTTGTCTGGCGGAAGGATCTTGGACGCCAGGTCACCTGGCTGTATTTGCTCTGTGGCGCCGTGATGCTGGCGTTGATGGGGCTGCACGGAAGCCTTGGTGCCTGGCTGGCCAGCGACTTCGGCGTGCATATCACCGCAGACCAACTGCTGGCCGCCGGTGCCGATCTGAATGAGGTGTTGCCATGACATCGACGACTCCGAAAAAGAGCCCCAACATCGGCGCCATCGTGATCATCACGATCGCGGTTGGGCTCAATCTGGTGATCGCAAAGATGATGGCGAACTGGTCCTACAGCTGGTTCCCACCCCAGGCCTCCAGCGCCGCTCCTTACGTCGATGATCTTTTCGCCCTGGAAACAGGCATCGGATCGTTCATCTTTTTCGGTTGCACCGGCTTCATGGGCTGGGTGCTGCTGTTCAACCGGGCTGGGAAGTACGACGAAAGCGATGGTGCTCCGATCGAAGGAAACACCAAATTGGAGATCACCTGGACGATCATTCCCCTTGTGACGGTCTTTCTGATCGCCACTTATTCCATGAATGTGAATATGAAGCTTCAGACCCTTGGTCCGAAGCACAAATACGCAATCGGCACGGATCCAACAGTCCTGATCGCGAAGGATCCCAAGGCAGATATTGGCCCGATTGATGTCATTGCCCGGCAATGGAGCTGGGAATTTATCTATCCCAATGGAGTCCGGAGCTCTGAACTTCATCTACCCGTCGATCAACGGGTCAATTTTCGTTTGATCTCAGAAGACGTTATTCACAGCTTTTTTGTTCCCGCCTTCCGCCTGAAGCAGGACATCATTCCAGGAAGCATTATTTCGTACAGCTTGACCCCCACGAAAGAAGGCCGCTTCCGTCTTCGAGACGCCATGTTCAGTGGGGCCTATTTCTCACAGAACCAAACAAATGTTGTTGTTGAGTCTGAGGCGACGTACACGAATTGGCTGAAAACAACAGCTAGTCAACCACTCCAACCCGGTCTTGATCCAGGCCGTGCTTTGTACGACCGCCGCCTTGCCCGTGGGGACAAAGGTTGGGCAACGGTGCCGCCAGCTCCACCTCCACAGGTGAATGATCCCGGTGATCCCTCCATCCCCCACGACGCCTGAGGCATGTCATGACAACCACCAATTACGACCCTCGCATCCTCAAGGCTCCCCACCCCGTACCGGGGGCACCAGACAACTGGAAGCGCTTCTTCAGTTTCAACACTGATGCCAAGGTGATCGGGATTCAGTACATCGTCACCTCACTATTTTTTCTGCTGGTGGGCGGTTTATTGGCAATGATCGTGCGTGGCGAGCTGCTTACACCACCTGCGGATCTGGTTGATCCCACGGTCTACAACGGGCTGTACACAATGCACGGAACAGTGATGCTGTTCCTGTTTCTGTTTCCGATCCTCAATGGCTTCAACAACCTGTTGATTCCCACCATGATCGGGGCACCCGACATGGCGTTTCCCCGGTTGAATGCCGCTGCCTTCTGGTTGGTGCCGGTGTTCGCAACGGTGCTGATGGGAAGCTTCTTTGCTCCGGGTGGCCCCGCTTCATCGGGTTGGTGGTCCTACCCACCAATGAGTCTTCAGAACCCGCTGGGGCACTTCATCAACGGCCAGTTTTTATGGATTCTGGCAGTGGCCCTTTCCGGGATCTCATCGATCATGGGGGCTGTCAACTTCGTGACAACGATCATCCGGATGCGAGCTCCAGGGATGGGCTTTTTCAAAATGCCGATCTTTATTTGGACCGCATGGGCGGCACAAACCATTCAACTGATCGGCCTGCCTCCCCTGACCGGAGGTGCCGTGATGCTGCTGTTTGATCTCAGCTTCGGGACATCATTTTTCAGGCCTGAGGGCGGTGGAGACCCCGTGCTGTTCCAGCACTTCTTCTGGTTCTATTCCCACCCCGCCGTCTACGTACTGGTGCTGCCTGTTTTTGGCATTTTCTCCGAGCTATTCCCTGTTTATGCCAGGAAGCCACTGTTCGGCTACAAGTTCGTCGCCATCGCATCCTTCGGGATCACATTTCTCAGCATGATTGTTTGGGCGCACCACATGTTTTACACCGGAACACCGAACTGGATGCGCCACATCTTCATGTTCACAACAATGCTGATTGCAGTTCCAACCGGTGTGAAGGTCTTTGCCTGGCTAGGCACATTGTGGCGAGGCAATCTAAGACTCAACACACCCATGTTGTTCTGCCTGGGTGGACTGTTCAACTTCATCTTTGCCGGAATAACCGGTGTGATGCTGGCAACCGTACCCATCGACATTCATGTGGGTAATACAGCTTTTGTGGTGGCTCATTTTCACTACGTGATCTTCAACACAATTGGCTTCGGTGTTTTTGCAGGGATTTACCACTGGTTCCCAAAATTCACTGGCCGCATGTACTACGAAGGCCTGGGAAAGGTTCATTTCGTTCTCACTTTCATCGGAGCAACTCTCAACTGGCTGCCTCTGCACTGGGCAGGCCTGCTGGGCATGCCACGCCGGGTTGCCTCCTACGACCCTGAATTCGCGATCTGGAACGTTCTCGGCAGCATCGGAGCCTTCATGCTTGGTGTTGCCTCCATCCCGTTCATCCTCAACATGGTGAGCTCGTGGGCCCGTGGTCCGCAGGCACCACCAAACCCATGGAGGGCGATCGGGTTGGAATGGCTGCTGCCTTCCCCTCCACCAGCGGAGAACTTCCAAGACGACATTCCCACCGTGATCAGCGAGCCCTATGGCTATGGGCTCGGTCGTCCCCTCGTTGAAGACGAGGAGTTCTATGTGCGCCGCTCACAGGAGGCCTGAACGATGACCGGCATCAACCCAGAAGTTCAGCTGAATCACACCCCTGGACATGTGAAGCACGACGGTCACAACATGACCGGCTTCGTGATCTTCCTCTGCTCCGAGAGCGTCATCTTCCTCGCCTTCTTTGCGGGTTATGCGGTGCTGAAGCTCACTGCACCCCAGTGGCTGCCGGATGGCGTTGATGGTCTGGACGTGCGAATGCCCCTGATCAACAGCGTGGTGTTGGTGAGCTCAAGCTTTGTGGCCTATGGAGCTGAGCTCTGCCTCCACGCCCGCAAGCTCTGGCGATTCCGAGCCGTATGGCTGCTGACCATGGCCATGGGGAGCTACTTCGTTTACGGCCAGTACATCGAATGGTCCGAGCTCAGCTTCAGCCTGAGCAGCGGAGTTTTTGGAGGCTTGTTCTATCTGCTCACCGGATTTCACGGGCTGCATGTGATCACCGGCGTTCTGCTGATGGGATTGATGCTGATCCGCTCCTTCAAACCCGGGAACTACGACAAAGGTGAAATGGGAGTTGCATCGGTGAGCCTGTTCTGGCATTTCGTCGATGTGATCTGGATTCTTCTGTTTCTTCTGATCTACGTCTGGCAGTAA
>CAJWZN010000022.1 GCA_913050105.1 uncultured Synechococcus sp. | reverse complement strand
TGGCGGTGATCTGGTTGCTCGGGGGCTTTGGCTTGCTCGCGCCCGAGCGTGATCAGTTGATCTGGAGCACGCTCGCCGGTTCCCTCTGCTTCTTTTGCATTGGTTTCACCGATGATTTGTTTGAGCTTTCCCCCTGGCCGAGATTGATTGGCCAGTTCGCGGTGGCCAGCATCATCTGGGGCCAGGGAGTTCGCATCGGAGCCATCGATCTGCCTTGGTTGAACAGTTCCGGGTCTGCTCTTGTGCTCAGTGATGGCTTGAGTCTGTTGGCCACCGTGGTCTGGTTGGTTGGAATCACCAATGCGATCAATTGGCTGGATGGCCTTGATGGCCTCGCTGCAGGCGTCGCCGGGATCGCTGCGGTGGGACTGATCTCTGTGAGCTTTTCGTTGCATCAGGTTGCTGCTGGCTTTCTTGCCGCAGCCCTAGCCGGTTGTTGTCTCGGGTTCCTTCGCCACAACTTCAACCCGGCCCGAATCTTCATGGGCGATGGAGGGTCCTACTTCCTTGGGTTCACGCTGGCGGCCGTCAGCATTGTCGGCCCCGCCAAAGGATTGACAACCGTCAGCCTTGTGTTGCCGTTATTGATTCTTTCGCTGCCTCTGGCCGATATGTCGGCTGTGATCATGGGCCGTTTGCGTGAAGGCCGTTCACCGTTCTATCCAGACCGGCGCCATCTTCATCACCGGCTGCTTCGAGCCGGTTTCAGCCATCGCCGCACGGTTCTTCTGATTTACGTGTTCACTCAGTGGCTGGCGGCTCTTGCCCTGGTTGTTGCCAATGCAGAGATGAGGTTTCTCTGGTTGGGTCTGGCTACAGCGATTCTGGTCGCCACCGTTGTGATCAGCCGCAGGCAACTTCAGTTGGAGCGGGCTCTCTGTCAGGCAGCGTCTTCGGCCGATGCTGACCAGGAACCGATCGGTGATCGCAATGGCTGAGGCCGGCGTCGAGATTCTGTGTGTGGGTACCGAGCTGCTGCTTGGGGATATCGTCAACGGGAATGCACGCTGGATCTCCCAACGGCTCGCGGCTCTGGGGTTGCCTCACTACCGCCAGACCGTGGTGGGCGATAACCCGGAGCGGCTTGCAGCGGCTGCGAGGGAGGCGGCAACCCGAAGTCGTGTTCTGATCACCACCGGTGGGCTTGGCCCAACGCCCGATGACCTCACAACGGAGTCGCTGGCGGCCGCGTTTCAGACACCGCTGCGGGAACATCCGGAGCTTTGGAACGAGATTCAGGCGAAGTTGTCGAGTGGTGGCCGCTCCGTAGCCCCGTGCAACCGTCGTCAGGCCTCATTGCCTGAGGGAGCTGAGGTTTTGCCCAATCCACTCGGTTCAGCCCCAGGGATGATCTGGTCCCCGCAGCCTGGCTTCACAATCCTCACCTTCCCGGGAGTGCCCTCGGAGATGCGGGCCATGTTCAAGGAGACCGCTGAGCCTTGGCTGCAGCAGAACGGTGGCGCGGTGGGGATTTTCGTCAGTCGGGTGCTGCGGTTCAGCGGTATCGGCGAATCGAATCTGGCCGAGCAGGTGGCTGATTTGTTCGAGGGTTCCAACCCAACAGTGGCGCCTTATGCATCCCTCGGCGACGTGAAACTGCGGCTCACCGCATGTGCCGCGTCCTCAGTTGAAGCGGAGGCGTTGCTGAATCCTGTGGAAGCGGACCTGCGTCAACGCACCGGAGTGCTTTGTTACGGCCGTGATGACGACAGCCTGGCGTCTGTTGTGCTGGAGCAGTTGCGCCGTCTTCAGCAGAACCTTGCGGTGGCCGAGTCGTGCACAGGAGGTGGGATCGGTGCTGCATTGACGGCGGTGCCAGGCTCATCAGCGGCATTTGCCGGAGGGGTGATTGCTTACAGCAATGCGGTCAAGCAGGGGCAGCTGGGTGTTCCGTTGGATCTTTTGGAGCGCCACGGGGCAGTGTCGGATGAGGTTGTCAGGGCCATGGCAGAAGGAGTCCGAGATCGGCTTGAGACCGATTGGGGGCTGGCTGTCAGTGGCATCGCTGGTCCTGGGGGGGGTAGTCCAGAGAAGCCAGTTGGCCTGGTTCATGTGGCAGTGGCCGGGCCTGATGGCTGTGAAGCGGCAGAACTTCGTTTCGGTGAACGCCGCGGCCGTGGGGCGGTACAGCAGCTCACACTGATTCGTGCTCTGGATCGGTTGCGTTTGCGCTTGCTGGATCAGTCGTAGGGTCAATCCTCTGCGCAGAGCGACTGTTGAGTTCGGGCACCCTTTACGACAAGGTGTGGGACCTCCATCGGGTGACGGAGCTTCCCGGTGGATCCACTCAGTTGTTCGTGGGTCTGCATCTGATCCATGAAGTCACCAGCCCCCAGGCTTTTGCTGCGTTGACGGACAAAGGGCTGACCGTGCGTTGTCCGGAGCGAACCGTTGCCACGGTCGATCACATCGTCCCCACCATCTCCCAGCAGCGCCCATTTGAAGACCCCTTGGCTGAGGAGATGCTCAGCACGTTGGAACGCAACTGCGCTCAACACGGCATTGTCCTGAATGGTCTGGGCAGTGGTCGACAGGGAATCGTGCATGTGATCGCTCCAGAGCTGGGTCTGACCCAGCCGGGGATGACCGTGGCGTGTGGCGACTCCCATACCTCCACCCATGGTGCGTTCGGTGCCATCGCTTTCGGCATCGGCACCAGTCAGGTTCGTGATGTTCTCGCCAGTCAGAGCCTGGCGATGAACAAGCTGAAAGTGCGTCGAATCCAGGTGAATGGCCAGCTCAGCGATGGTGTCTCCGCCAAGGATCTGGTGCTCCATGTGATCCGCACGCTCGGGGTCAAGGGCGGTGTTGGTTTCGCCTATGAATTCGCTGGCCCGGCGATTGAGCTTCTGTCGATGGAGGAGCGGATGACCCTCTGCAACATGGCCATTGAGGGAGGCGCTCGCTGCGGCTATGTCAACCCCGATCAGGTGACGTTCGACTACCTCAACGGTCGAGTCCATGCCCCCAGCGGGGAAGACTGGGATCGAGCTGTGGCCTGGTGGAGCTCCTTGGCCAGCGATGCGGATGCCGTGGTCGACGATGAGGTGGTGTTCGATGCATCGGCCATCGCGCCGACGGTGACCTGGGGCATCACACCGGGGCAGGGTCTGGGAATCGACGAATCCATCCCCATGCCTGAAAGCCTCGAGGCTGGCGAGCGTCCGATGGCCGAAGAGGCCTACCGCTATATGGATCTGCAACCGGGAACCCCCATCGCAGGCGTGGCGGTGGATGTCTGCTTTATCGGTAGTTGCACCAACGGTCGTCTGAGTGATCTGAGAGCTGCTGCTGCGGTTGCCAAAGGTCGTCAGGTAGCAGACGGAATCAGGGCCTTTGTGGTGCCTGGTTCTGAGCAGGTGGCCAAAGCGGCTGAAGCGGAGGGGCTGGACGAGGTGTTTCGGGCGGCCGGCTTCGAGTGGCGTGAGCCAGGTTGTTCGATGTGCCTGGCGATGAACCCCGATCGTCTGGAGGGGCGCCAGATCAGTGCCAGCTCAAGCAATCGCAACTTCAAGGGCCGTCAGGGTTCCGCCAGTGGCCGCACCTTGTTGATGAGCCCGGCCATGGTGGCTGCTGCTGCTGTTCACGGTCGTGTGACCGACGTTCGCTCCCTCTCCCCTCAACCGGATTTGTGATGGCCAGCTTTCCTTCCGGTCCGATTCAGCTCGTCGAAGGCCGAGCTCTCGTGGTTGCCGGTGAAGACATCGATACCGACAGGATCATTCCGGCCCGCTTCCTCAAGTGCGTCAGCTTCGATGCGCTCGGAGATCAAGTCTTTGCGGATGACCGTAAGGAGCTTGATGGAAAGCATCCCTTTGATCATCCTCAGTCCCAGGGAGCGTCGATCCTGGTGGTGAATGGGAACTTCGGCTGTGGCTCCAGCCGCGAACACGCACCTCAGGCGCTGATGCGCTGGGGAATCCGCGCTGTGGTGGGTGTCAGCTTCGCTGAGATCTTTTTTGGGAACTGCCTTGCCCTCGGCATTCCCTGCACCACAGCTGCACCGGACCAAATCAAGACGATTCAAGCGGCGATCCAGGCAGACCTCTCCCGCCCCTGGTCGCTGGACCTCGACGAGATGAGGCTTTCGGTGGAGGAAGAGAGTTGGGTGGTTGCTGTGGATCCTGGCCCTGGAGAGATGCTCCGAAGCGGCCGCTGGGATGCCACATCCCAACTGCTCGACAACGGACCGCAGGTGGATGCCCTGATGGAGCACTTGCCTTATCTCAACCGGTTTCAGAAAGCAGCCTGAACCCCTGGAAGTTTCTACTGATTTCCTTTAGGTTTGGAACAAGCTTCGGCGTTGGTCGCTGATGGTTGGCCTCTACGACAGGCAAGGATTTCTTCGCTTCGCGGGCGGGAGCATTGATGCCTGCGTGGAATATGCCGCTTTATTTGAGATCCCACTCACCTCAGGATCCCTGCAGGATCTGCCAGAGCCCGTCGTGACCTCCTTCAGGGTTCGGGGGAGTCGTTTTCTGGAAGGGCGCAGCAGTTGAACCCGTCACGGCAGATCCTGCCGTTGTCCATAGCCCAGTTGAGGAGGGCAACCCTGTTCTTTGATCCAGTCTTGGTGAAGACGTTGCTCACATGGTTATCGACCGTGCGCTTGCTGATGGTCAGCTTGTCGGCGATTTCCTGATTGGTGAGCCCATCAGCAACCAGCTCGATGATTTCAATCTCGCGAGCTGAGAGTGCGATGGTCAGAGGATCGGTTGGATCGTCTGCGGCCATGGGTAGTAACACCCCTTTGGACAAAGCTTAGTGCTGATTGGGGCTTGCGATCCTGCATAGTTAATCGGATTCACGAGTTACGGTTTGACAACGGCGCTCCAGCGCGCAATTGAGTCCGGGCAACAGATTTTCACGGCTGAAGTGATGCCGCCCAGGGGTGGTGATCCCTCAAATGCCTTGGCCATGGGCGACCTTCTGAAGGGACGTGTTCACGCTGTCAACGTCACGGATGGCAGTCGGGCGGTGATGCGCATGAGCAGCCTGGCCGTTTGCCGTCTGCTCCAGGACGGTGGCCTTGAGCCTGTGCTGCAGATGGCTTGTCGTGATCGCAACCGGATTGCTCTCCAGGCTGATCTGCTTGGTGCCCATGCCCTCGGACTCCGCAATCTGCTTTGCCTGACGGGTGATCCAGTGCGTGCCGGCGATCAGATCGATGCTCGGCCGGTGAATGAATTCGATTCGGTGAAGTTGCTGCAGCAGGTTGGGGCTTTAAACCGTGGCGAGGATCCACGTGATGGAGCGCTGGCAGATGGACCCACCGAACTGTTCGCTGGTTGTGCTGCCGATCCTCAGTCCCGCAGTTGGAGTGGACTTCAACGGCGTTTGCAGCGGAAGCTTGATGCCGGAGCCAGGTTCGTGCAAACACAGATGGTGATGGATGCTGCTGCGCTGGAGCGATTTCAGCGCGATCTGGCCGCACCCATGCAGTTGCCGGTGTTGGCAGGTGTCTTCCTGCTGAAGTCGGCCAAAAATGCCCATTTCATCAATCGCATGGTCCCCGGAGCCTGCATTCCCGACGATTTGATCGAAAGGCTGGATCGTGCGGCCGACCCTGCAATGGAAGGAATCACAATTGCCGCAGAGCAGGTGAAGCGTTACCTGGGGCTTGTCCAGGGAGTTCACCTGATGGCGGTCAGAGCTGAGGAACGGATTCCAAGAATCCTTGATCTGTCAGGAATCAGCTCGCTGCCTGTGTGAGGTCTGTGCCCAGCAGTTCCGCCATGGCCTTCTGTTGGGGTGAAGGTTCCACAAGATCCTGGCGTCGCGCGTCTGTGATCAGCCAGTCGAGGGAGGCCTCCTGCAGGTCAAAGTGGTTGCCGTCTCTGCCGACGCAGTATCGGCCGAACACCAGTTTTTCGACGAGTTGCACGCCTGCGCCAATGCGTGAGTAGTCGAAGATGATCGAGTTGTCGATCACTGCTCCTTCGCAGATGTGGCAGCTGGGACCAATCATGCTCGGGCCAACAATCGTCGCCCCGTCTTCGATCTTGGTCATGCCCCCCACATAGACGGGGCCGCTCACGTTGATGGTGTCCCAGTTGGCTGCAACATTCAGACCTGTGAAAACCCCGGGGCGCACCTCTTTGCCAGGGATGCCGACCTGGCGGACGTCCCCCAGTAGGACGCTACGAATCGCTTGCCAATAGTCGGGTACCTTGCCGATATCAACCCATTCGAAATCCATTGGGATGGCGTAGAAGGGTGCTCCCAACTCGGCCAGGGTCGGAAAGAGGTCGGATCCGATGTCGAACGACTTCCCTGACGGGATGTGTTCGAAAATTTCTGGCTCAAAAATGTAGATGCCTGTATTGATGGTGTCGCTGAGGGCCTCCTCGACCTTGGGTTTTTCCTGAAAGCTGGAGATGCGGTCGTCGGCATCGGTCACCACGACGCCGTAGCTGCTCACCTGTTCCCTAGGCACCCGTTTGGTCACCAGGCTGGCGATGGCCCCTTTCTCGCGGTGGCGACGAACCGCTTCGCTCAGATCAAGGTCGATCAGTGCATCGCCGCACAGCACCACGAAGGTGTCATCGAAAAATTGCTGAAAGTCCTGGATTTTTTTCAAACCTCCGGCGGAACCGAGGGCATCGCCGATGAGCTCGCCATCCTGAATCCGTCCTTCGAAGCTGTAAGCGATCTCCACCCCGAAGCGCTGCCCGTCACGGAAGTAGTTTTCGATTTCTTCCGCCAGGTGTGAGACGTTCACCATCACTTCGGTGAAACCATGCTCTTTGAGCAGCTCCAGCAGAAACTCCATCACCGGTTTCTGCAGGATGGGAATCATCGGTTTTGGGATCACATGCGTGATCGGTTGAACCCTTGTCCCTTTTCCTGCCGCCAGGATCATCGCCTTCATCGGCGTTTCTGACCTAACACGACTGGCAGGTTAAGCCGCAGTTCAGGCCACCATGGACGCACCGGCCGGCGCGGGATCTGTCACCTGAAGTGTGGAGAGGGGAAGCTGGGTCACGCTGCCGCTTGGCGGAATGCATTTCAGGCGTAAAGGCGCATGCAGCCAGCCTTGCTGCTCGAGTTCGACAGCTCCCTGTGACGACAGAAACAGCAGCGCCCAGAAGACGCCAACACGGTCGGTGTCCAGGTCAGGAGGCTCACTGTTATGCCATCGCTGCACCAGTTGCTCGAAATCCACCCAGTTCAAGGCGTCTTCCCAATCCTTCAGAAACACCCCCAGGGCGGCGGTGGTTTCCGGCAGTTTTTCACGGTGTGCCAGCCCAGCCACCTGGGCAATTGCTTCACGATCGGTGAAGCGTTTACGCCTTTGGCGGCGTTTGGCTTCCAGCTCATCGGATTCCAGCTGTTCAGCGATCGTCTCCAGCTGTTCAATCAGCTCACCGAGGGTCACAGGGCGGCGCAGGGGTGGCGGTGCCACGGGTCGACGCTGCAGATGACGCTCGGGTCGGCGGGGCAGGTTGAAGCTGGGATCCAGCCAACCTTGATCTTCGAAATCTGCTTCCAGGTAGTCCTCCACCTCCTCCACTGGAGGGAGAATGCTGGCTTCGAGCACCTCTGCTTTCAATCCCACCAGCACCGAAGCCGCCAGGAAGGCTTCGCTGCTGTCTGCAAGATCTCGCTCGTACCGACCACCCTGCCCGGCCAGAGCAGCTGCAACCTTCCCTGGAACTTCAATCCGCTGTCTCAGCTGATCGAGGAAGCCATCGACGACGGCAATGACGTCAACATCCCAGGGGTCGAGGTCGCCTCGCTCGGCAGCATCCTGCAAGAGCCGAATCGCCAACCTGGCGCCTGAATCCGTCGCCTCTGTGGGTGATCCGTTCAGCAAGGCGGCTTTGGCACTGGTCCGAAGGTATCGGCCCTTCAGGGGAGATGCCAGGCATGAACTGGGATCAGAGGGCTCCGTTGTCGGTTCAATCCGACTCGGAGTCGGTGGTGATGCTTGCGGTGGCCGGCAGCAGCCCCAGTTGCGTCTCCACAGTGGAGCGATAGCGGCTGAGATCGGTCTCGAGTTCCTGGATACGCACCTGTTGCGCTTCGAACTCACTGGCCTTGCCGAGTTGATTCACGTTGTTGAGCATCCCCGTCCAGGCCGCGAAGAACCATGCGGAAACAGCACCTAATCCAGCAACCAGAAGAAGAAGCCCAGCTAGAGGCAGGGTGTAATTCATGCCTGGCAACAGCTGCACTTTGGTGGGTGCCGTGTTCTCCAGAGTGAAGAACACGGTGATCAAACCAAAGCCGAAGATCAGGCCGAAATTGATCTGGCGCACGGTGAGGATGCGGACTCGGATTTGAACTTACGGAGTTCGACCGGACCTGGGCCCTCTTCCTCTGTAGTTATTTACGCGCCGGGAACAGCCGGCGCTGCAACCATGGCGGGAACAGGTGCTGCCTGGCCTCGGATCAGGGGTGCGGTGGGTTGGCTGATCCGCTCCATGGCTCCGAGATCACGCCCGACCAAAGCCTCAATGGAACTGCTGTAGCTGTCGGTCACCAACCGGGGGTAGAGCCCGATACCGATAATCGGCACCAGCAAGCAGCTGATGATGTAAACCTCTCGGGGTTCCGCATCCACAAGGTTGGTGTGGGACACCAGCTCCTGTTTTTCCTTGCCAAAGAAAATTTCTCGCAGCATTGAGAGCAGATAGATCGGCGTCAGGATCACCCCCACGGCTGCCAGGCCACAGATCACCACCCGGAAGGGCAGGGTGTAGGCCTCGTCGGTCGCTAAGCCCGCAAACACCATCAGCTCGCTCACAAAGCCACTCATCCCTGGCAGAGCAAGGGATGCGAGGGCGCATACGGTCCAGAGGGCGAACATGATTCGCATTTTCTGGCCCACGCCTCCCATCTCGTCCAGCTGGAGGGTGTGGGTGCGGTCATAGGTCGCTCCCACCAGGAAAAACAAGCTGGCTCCGATCAGGCCATGGCTGATCATCTGGAGCATGGCTCCGCTGGTCCCCAGGGTGCTGAAGCTGCCCACTCCAATCAGCACAAAGCCCATGTGGCTGATTGAGCTGTAGGCGATTTTGCGTTTGAGGTTGCGCTGGGCGAAGGACGTGAGAGCTGCATAAATGATGTTCACAACCCCAAGCACGATCAACAAAGGCGCGAACTGGGCATGGGCTGCAGGGAGCAGTTCGCAGTTGAATCGCAGCAGGGCATAGCCGCCCATTTTCAGCAGGATTCCTGCCAACAGCATGTGGACCGGAGCGGTTGCTTCGCCGTGGGCATCCGGAAGCCAGGTGTGCAAAGGCACGATCGGTAATTTGACGCCGAAGGCAATCAACAGGCCGGCGTAACAGAGAAGCTGGAAGCCTGGACCGAAATTCTTGGCGGCCAGTTCGGTGTATTCAAAGCTGGGCGTTCCTCCGCCAAAAAAGCCCATCGCCAGGGCTGCCAGCAGGATGAACAGGGAGCTTCCAGCTGTGTAAAGGATGAATTTCGTTGCTGCGTACTGGCGCTTCTTCCCGCCCCAGATGGCGAGCAGCAGATAAACCGGGATCAGCTCCAGCTCCCAGGCGAGGAAGAACAGCAGCATGTCCTGCACGGCGAACACGGCGATCTGGCCGCCATTCATCGCCAGGAGAAGGAAGTAGAACAGCCGCGGCTTGAAGCTCACTGGCCAGGCTGCAAGGCAGGCAAGGGTTGTGATGAAACTGGTGAGCAGGATCAGGGGCATGGAGAGGCCATCGGCCCCCACCGCCCAGGTGAGCCCGAGGTTCGGGAGCCATTCGACGCGCTCACTCAGTTGCAGGCCGCTCACTGCGGGGTCGTAGCTGGTCAGGTACGCCGCCACGGTGATCAGAAAGGTGATCAAGGTGACGATCAGGGCGTACCAACGAATCTTCTTGCCATCCCCTGCGTCGGGAACCAATGGCACCAGCAAGGCGCCAACAATCGGCACCAGGATCGACAGGCTGAGCCACGGCAAGGTTGCAGGGATGGGGTCGCTTGTTCCGGCGACGGCAAACTCAATCACGGACCAGCCGTATCACCACTGGCTGGATCGTAGAAATCATGGGCGCTGTGTCATCACCTCGATAGGCGATGACACACAAGCCTTGATCGATCAGGCGATCGGACCGCCGATCACACCGAAGAGAACCACCAAGCCGATCACGCCGGCAAACACAATGAGGGCATAGAACTGAGCCCGTCCTGTCTCCAGATATTTCAGACCTTCTCCACTCCCCAGGGTGAGCAGGCCGGTGAGGTTCACCACACCATCAACAACCTTCGCGTCAACTTCAAGAACCTCACGTGCCAGTTTGCGGCTGCCTCGAACGAACAGTTTCTCGTTGAGACCATCGAGATACCACTTGTTGGCGAGGAAGGCATTGACGGCAGGGAATCTCCCGGCCACCAGCTGGCCGAGGTCAATGCGTCGGAGTGCATAAGCCAGCACCGCCAGCGTGATTCCTGCGGTGGAGATCGCCACGGATGCTCCCGCGAGGGGCAGAAACTCCCCCCAGCTGAAGTGTTCAGCCATTTCGATGGCTTCTTCCGGATTCAGCAGACCGGCAAAGCGGCTGTTCCATGGAGTGCCCAGCAGGCCAACCAGGACAGACGGCACTGCAAGGATGGCCAGAGGGGCTGACATGGGCCAGGCCGATTCGTGCACGCTGCCGCCATGGGCATGGTGTTCATCGGGGTCTTTGCCTGCCGCTGTGAGCAGCTGGGCCTGCATTGCTGCATCGTTGCCGCGGAAATCGCCTTCGAACGTGAGGAAATACAGGCGGAACATGTAAAACGCCGTCATGCCAGCCGTCAGGAAGCCAACAGCCCAGAGCAAGGGGTAACTGTTGAAGGCTTGGCCAAGAATTTCGTCCTTGCTCCAAAACCCGGCCAGAGGGGGGATGCCACTGATGGCGATGCAGCCGATCAGGAAGGTGATCGCCGTTACCGGCATCTTTTTCCGCAGGCCTCCCATCAAGCGCATGTCTTGCGCAAGGATCGGTTCGTGACCCACCACCTCTTCCATGGCGTGGATCACAGAGCCGGAACCAAGGAAGAGCATTGCCTTGAAAAAGGCATGGGTCACGAGGTGAAAAATGCCGGCAACCGGCGCACCACAGCCCATCGCCAACATCATGTATCCGAGCTGGGACACCGTGCTGTAGGCCAGCCCCTTCTTGAGGTCCATCTGGGTGAGAGCGATCGACGCACCCAGGAAGCAGGTGATTGTGCCGACGACAGCGATCACGGTTTGCACAACCGGAAACTGGGAATAGAGAGGGTCCAGCCTTGCCACCAGGAACACTCCGGCGGCAACCATCGTTGCGGCGTGGATCAGGGCGGAAATGGGAGTCGGCCCTTCCATGGCATCCGGCAACCAGACATGCAGAGGGAACTGGGCGGATTTGGCCATGGGCCCCATAAACACCAGCAGACACAGCAGCAGTGCAGCCCAAGGGGCAACGCTGCCATTGCTCAATCCCTGCTGCAGCCCATCAGCGATTCCCTGGAAATCGAAACTCCCCGTGGCCCAAAACAAGCCAAGAATGCCGAGCAGAAGGCCGAAGTCTCCAACCCGGTTCACCACAAACGCTTTTTGCGCTGCATGAGCAGCGCCGTCGCGGTCATACCAGAAGCCAACAAGGAGGTATGAGCACATCCCCACCAGCTCCCAGAACACATAAATTTCAAGAAGGTTGGGACTGATGATCAGGCCCAGCATTGAGCTGCTGAAGAGTGCCAGATAGGTGAAAAAGCGCACATAGCCCTTGTCGTGGGCCATGTAACCGTGCGAGTAGACCATCACCAGAACAGCGACAGTGGTCACCAGCGACAGCATCACCGCTGCCAGCGGATCCACCACGTAGCCCATGGGAAGGACGAAACTTCCTGCGCTTGCCCAGATGAACAGATGCTCAACCGGCGGTGACCCGGCCAGCTGGCTTGCAAGAATCGCGTAGCTGAGCACAGCTGATGCACCCACGCAGGTGATCAGCAGAAGTGCAACAGGCTTCCGCAGGCGGTTAATCGTGCGGTTGAAGCTGATCAGCCCCAAGCCGGTGATCACTGCACCGAACAATGGCAACACCGGAATCAACCAGGCGAGTTCCGCGGCCGAAGGCATCCGTATTCATCAGATATTGGGAGTGTAAGCAGCTCAGCCCAGGAGTCCTTCGAGTGCGGAATTGCGCATCGCCTGCGCGGCCGTGGGGATGTACCTGTGTGCCCACCAGAACACCCCCACGGCGATGCAGATGCCGAGCTGTGCCGGGCGCAGGAATTCACGCCAGTCCAGTTTTTGTCGGCCGTCGAGCACTGCCTGGAACGGAACGATTGATGTTTTTGCTTTGAGATCTTCAAAGGCATCTCCAAAGCGGATACGAAGCCTGCGGTCTCCGTGCCATACGGCGAAGAGATGGTGACCGATCAGACCGATGCAGGTGACCACCATGAAGCTGCTGCCGATCCAGACAGCGTGGGTGATGCACCAGAGGATCTGACCCACCGCCTGTGGGTGTCGTGAGATCCGGATGATCCCAGTGGCATAGAGACGCACCTGGGGCTTCAACACAGCTGGAATCTCCAGCAGGTTGTAAGTGGCCGGATAGAGGAACAAAAAGCTGACGGCTGTTCCAATCCACATCAGCGGGATTGTGCCCGGCACCCCCTGCAGATTCCAGAGGCGCAATCCGTCATACCGGTGGGCGAGAAACCAACCAATCACAACCACCGCAGATGGAATGCTCGCGGAAGCGAAAAGAACCCGCCAAGCCCGGGCTCCGATCACTGCTTCAGCCCGGCTGCGCAATGCGGCTCCACCGCTGTGGATCACTGCGAACAGCACCAGCAGCACCAGCATCACCAGGCTGCTGTGGTGGGTTGCGACCATCAACGGGTTGAGAGAAGGTCGTGATTCTGGCGCTTGGTCTCTGCAGATCTAGATTTTGAGGCCTTCGCCGGCAATGCTGCGGTGGCTGATCTGCCGTTCACCCTTGATCAGCTCCGAATTCTGCGAGCGATTGTCAGCGAGGGGAGCTTCAAGAAAGCGGCCGACAGCCTGTACGTGACCCAGCCCGCGGTCAGCCTCCAGATTCAGAACCTCGAAAAGCAGTTGGAGGTGTCTCTGTTTGACCGAGGAGGACGCAAGGCTCAGCTGACTGAGGCGGGGCATCTGTTGCTCAGCTATTGCGACAGGATTCTCAGCCAGTGCCATGAAGCATGTCGGGCTCTGGATGACCTCCACAACCTCAAGGGTGGATCTCTGATCGTGGGGGCCAGCCAGACCACGGGCACGTATTTGATGCCTCGGATGATCGGGCTATTCCGTCAGAAATATCCGGATGTTGCTGTTCAGCTTCAGGTTCACAGCACCCGCCGAACCGGTTGGAGCGTTGCCAATGGACAGATCGATCTAGCGATCATCGGCGGCGAACTGCCCCCGGAGCTGAAGGAACTCCTGCAGGTCGTGCCTTATGCCAGCGATGAATTGGCTTTGGTGCTGCCGGTGAAGCATCCTCTTGCCCGCCTCCCTGAGCTCACTAAAGAAGACCTCTACAGGCTGGGTTTCGTCTGCCTCGACACCCAATCCACCACGCGAAAGATGGTGGACCAATTGCTGGCCCGCTCCGGCCTCGATGTGCACCGATTGCGGATTGAGATGGAGCTCAACTCACTGGAGGCGATCAAAAATGCTGTGCAGGCAGGGCTGGGTGCTGCTTTTGTCCCTGTGGTGTCGATCGAACGGGAACTGGCGGCCGGCACGATTCACCGCCCGCATGTTGTGGATCTGCAAGTGCGGCGTCAACTGAAGCTGATCACTCACCCGGCGCGTTATTCCTCAAGGGCTTCAGCGGCGTTCCGAATGGATGTGCTGCCGGTGTTTGCGAGTGCCGACAGCCCCCTGCGTCAGAGCCAATCAGCTGGGGATCAGAACTGATCCGCTTCGGTGTTCCCGATCGATTCCTCAGCACCAGCAACGCCTCGGGTCAGGAAGCGGTTCTGGCTGATGTCGGTCTGGTAAACGCAGCGCACGACTGGTTTGTCTCGGACTGATCCGATGTAGGCGAAGGTGTTCATGCGTTGTTTGCATTCCCTCTCTTGTTCTGAGGTGATCGCCCCCTCTTTGCGTAGGACAGCCCAGTTCTCTCGACGAATCACGCAGCCAGGCTGCAGGGTGGGTTGGGTGACGAAGCTGCTTGAGGGATTGAG
>CAJWZN010000021.1 GCA_913050105.1 uncultured Synechococcus sp. | reverse complement strand
CCCACATGGGAGCCGTCATCGCGTCCGGTGAAAAGTTCAACTTCAAAACCTTTGAGCAGCAGCGGAGTGCTCATGAATCGGAGCCGTTCAGGCAGGCCAGGGCCGTGAGCATGCCTTTGGCTTTGTTCAAAGTCTCCTCAAATTCAGCTGTTGGTTTGGAATCTGCCACTACACCTGCTCCTGCTTGTACCTTCACGCGGCAGCCCCCTTCACCATCGGGCTGCACCACCATGGTGCGGATGGTGATCGCTGTGTTCAGAGCACCGCCAAGATCGACCGAGCCGTAGACCCCTGAGTACGGGCCCCGGGCATCTGGCTCCAGTTCATTGATGAGCTGCATGGCCCGTATTTTCGGCGCTCCGCTCACAGTCCCTGCCGGGAATGAAGCCATCAGCAGATCCCAAACGTCGTGGGCCGGTGTCAGGCGTCCTTCCACCTGGCTGACGATGTGCATGACATGGGAATACCGTTCAATCACCATCAGATCCTTCACCGCGACGCTGCCCGGCTGGCAGACGCGACCGAGGTCGTTGCGGCCGAGATCCACCAACATGACGTGCTCGGCCCGTTCCTTCGGGTCCGCGAGAAGATCGGCTTCCAGTTCGCGATCCTCAAGCGGGGATCGTCCGCGGGGACGGGTACCTGCAATGGGTCTCAGTCCGGCATGAACGCCATCGGCAGCTGGCTCCGCCTGGACCATCACCTCCGGACTTGATCCAATCAACTGCCAGTCTCCGAAATCGAAAAAAGCCATATAGGGCGACGGATTCACCATTCGCAGACTGCGATACAACTCCAGAGGTGTCTGCTGGACCTTCGTTTCCAGGCGCTGGCTGATCACCAACTGGAACACATCACCGGCGGAAATGCGGTCCTTTGCTGTGAGTACAGCCTGTTCGAATTCGTCCTGGCTGCGGTTGCTGCTCACCTCAGGAAGATTTCTGGCAGTTCCATCCCAACGAAGCGGGTCCACCGGTGGCAGCGGTGAATTCATTCTGTTCTTCAGCGACTGGATGCGATCCAGTGCCAATTCCCAGGCTTCATCTTCGCCGAGGCCATCCGACAAATCGGCATAGGCAACAGCAGTGATCTGTCGCTTCACCTGATCGAAGATCAAGATCGCATCCATCAGCATCCAAATTCCATCGGGAGGATCGTCTGATGAGCGGGGATGCACCGGAACCGTTGGTTCGATCCACTGGATGAGTTCATATCCCCACATTCCGTAGAGCTGCCCAAGAGGTGGCAGGCCGGGCAAGCTGACGCAGTTGTAGGGAGCCAGGCAGCGCCGCAGAGTTTCAAACGGGTTGCCCTGAAGGGAGTCCTCTCGACCATCTCTCCATCGGCGTTGGAGCAGGTTTCCTCGGGCGCTTGCAGTCCACAGGGGGTCGCAGGCAATCACACTCCATCGACCGAGGGTTTCACCGCCCTCAACCGATTCAAGGAGGACTCCAGGTGGATGACCTGATCCAGCCTTGATCCAGGCGGTTAGTGGTGTTTCAAGATCCGCTGGCCAACTCTGGGCCAGAGGGATCAAGTTGGCGCCAGAGGCTGCAGCCTTATGAAAATCGGCGCGATCAGGGCTGAACATGCGTTCATTTTTGCAGCCCCGATGGACGCCAGCTGAAATCAGGTGTCGAAGGTGTTCCGACCGCTGAACTTGATGTTGGCGGGGTTTGTGTTCTGACCGATCCGGCGGGGGTTGTGACCGACCATCGGGCGGCCTTCGTTCACCTTCTCGGAGAACACCCCATCTTTTGGATGCAGAAATTCAGTGTCACCGCCCGGGAAGATGCGGTAGATCTTGAAATCTTCGATGCGGGGCTTGAACTTGGTGCGGAGCTGGGTGCCCAGTGCCAGGCACTGTTCTTTCCGAGCGAAATACATGATGTTTTCACCGGAATTCATCATGGCGGCACCGCCCGTAGGCAGTTCAAATGCCTGCTCGCTCTTGCTGGTCCAGGTGATCGCGTATTTCTCTTCAGTTTCGGCGGAGTTGAGAAGCCCCCCCGTGCTTGCAATGAACTGAGGAAGCTGACCGTTCAGTGTCGAAGCTGTCATGGCGCAGAACGCAAGACGGACCGTTACGACTGGAAAGTAGCACTGTGCACAGGCACTAATGCCATCTGCGAAAGCATCCTTCACACCCTTGAATAAAGCTGCTTTTTCAGTGGTCAGGCGTGGGCTGATGCAACTGGGAAAAACACCGTCAGGTCTCGCTTGCGCCTGGCCTGGTATCGACCTCCGAGGCTTGCCATGAGCTGTCGAGTGGCGTCCTGGCTGAGCTGGAGGCTTCCGGTGGAGGGATCCCAGCTGAGCACCGTTCCGACCTGCTCCTTGTCGACCGGCTCAGTGTCAACCAAGTCAGTGTCGATCAGCTCAATGTCTGCAGCGTCATCAGCTGCAGTGCTGGAGGCCTGGGATCGCACCTGGAGTTGAAGCTTGAGCCTGGCTCCGGCCGGCTGGAGCAGAAGAAGCAGTCTGGATCCCGGCGGCAGTCCTCGACTGACGCGATCAATCAGTCCCCCCAGCATCGGTTCGAGGCGGCGTGCATCGCTCAGAATCTCCGGAAGTTCGTTTTCGATCCCCAGCTGAAGGGCCACTCCCCGACGGTCGAGCAGTTCACGCCAGCCAGGTTCAAGGGTCTGAAGGATTGCACCCAGGTCGGTGCGGGCCAGCTGCATCTCTGATGGTTTCCGTTGCAGTTCAGCGGCCTGGAAGATCAGTCCGAAGCGATCGATCTGTTCGCTGCACTCCACATCGATCTGTTGAAGCCGGTTCTCTACGACTGAGGGCAGATCCTTGCGTCGCAGCAGAGAGCGGATCAGTGTGCGGATGGTGGCCAGTGGCGTGCGTACCTCATGGGTCATGGCTTCCAGCAGGCTCAGGTCATGGGTCGGTGTCTGCTGCGCATGCGCATTCGAGGTGTCTGGTAAGGACTGCAAGGTCAGGCTCGGGGCCGTCTCCGTCAGCTTCTCGGCCAAGCGTGGCCAAAAGCATCGGTCAAAATCCGGGTCATTTCGCAGCGGACCAAGCCCGGTGAGTTGGTCACGTAGTTGATCGGCAAGTTCCGATCCGGTGCCCTTGAAGCGTTCTCCGACCATCGTCAGGGCGTCGCTCAGGCTTTCCGCGTCGCAACGCATCAGCAGCTGTCGTTCACCAGGTTTGCCATGGATTGCAAGGGCCAGTTGCAGCTGGGGTGTGATCACCAGCAGCAATGGGTCGTCTCCGTCCCGCGGTTCCAGCGCCAAACGGCAAAAGCCAGCGCTCTCCGAAGCAGGGCGGCCGCTGCCCGGTAAAGCGGCATGGAGTGGGCTCAGCCTTTCAAGGCTCTCCGGTGCCCAGACCCAACCCTTCAGCTGACGCAGGAGGTCGGGTTCGTAAAGCGCCGGCAGCGGAGCCGCCATCCAGAGCCCTGTGTGAACGTCCCGTTCCATCAGGGCCTTTTGAATCACCTCCAGCGCCCCCCACCACAGGCGACGGACGCCGGCCTCATCGCATTGCCCCGGTTTGACGTCTCGGGCCAGGCGGTGACGCAGGCCCAGCAGGCTGGTGTCGTTCACCATCGACTTGGGAGCCCTCGGCGACTCCGACGAACCACCGATAAGCAGAGACCCAGGCAGAGAAAATTGACAACCATGGCGGATCTGCCATAGCTGAGAAACGGCAGAGGAATGCCTGTGATCGGGCCAAGTCCAATGGTCATGAAGATGTTCACCACGACTTGGAACATCAGCATGGTGCCAATGCCCACAACCACGAGCGACTCGAAGTCGCTGCGGGCATTGCGCGCAATCTGCAACAGCCTCCCCATCAGCAGAGCGAAGCCCAGCACCACAAGCAGGCAACCGATGAATCCGGTTTCCTCGCCCAAAGCACTGAAAATGAAGTCGGTGTGCTGCTCAGGAATGAATCGCAGTTTGGTGAGCTGCCCTTGCAACAAACCCGTCCCAAACCACCCACCTGCACCGATTCCGACGGTGCTCTGAAGCAGGTGGTAGCCCCCACCCAGTGGGTCCTGCGATGGGTCCAGGAAGAGCACAAGACGATCGCGCTGGTAATCCTTCAGCCCGTTCATCCAGAGCCAGGGGGTGATCAAGGCCATCAGGCCATGGATCGCCAGGGTGATGATGACAGCGAGCCGTCTCCAGGGCAGGGCTTTGTAGGCGAGAACAGCCATCAGGGGGATCCAAATGACCAGAGCCCAGGGAAGCAGCCCCGAGATCAGTGCCGTTGC
The DNA here is from genome assembly GCA_913050105.1 of uncultured Synechococcus sp. Taxonomy (GTDB): domain Bacteria; phylum Cyanobacteriota; class Cyanobacteriia; order PCC-6307; family Cyanobiaceae; genus Parasynechococcus. The sequence goes on along the minus strand of CAJWZN010000021.1, from coordinate 10,281 downwards.
GAGCGGAGACAGCAGCAACACCACCCATTCAAAAGGCATGCCCGACCAATACAGCATCGTCAGCATCAGGGCACCGAACACCAGAGAGGTCCCCAAGTCAGGCTGAATGAACACCAGCAGCCATGGGATGGCGATGACGCCGAGAGGGCGAAGCAGGTCTACGGGGCGCTCCACCGGATGGCGTGAAAGAACTGCTGCCACGAGCAGAATCGCTGCAATCTTTGCGAATTCGGAAGGCTGCACATTCAGTGGTCCGACGCTGATCCAGCGCTGCGCTCCAAGAGCGGTGGTGCCGATCAGCCGTACGGCGATCAGGCTGATCACCGTGACGCCGTAGATCGGAATAAGCAGTGGCCGTAACCGCTGCAATGGGAGCCGCTCGAGACCAAGAGCAAGCACGATTCCCCCAGCGGCTGTGATCCAGTGGTGATACCAATCGGCGTAGTCGGCCTGGCGCTGGGTGCTGGCGATCAGCAGCCCCGCAATCCCAACCATGGCCAGAGGAACACCCAGGAGAATCCAGTCCCTGGGTGCTTGCTGTCGGCCGGTATGGGCGCGCATCGTCACACAGTTGTGGTCACCTGTTGCATGACGGAATCAGCCAGGCTCAGAAATGCGGCCGTGCTGGCGGAATTGGGGCGAGACAGCACGGCCGGCCGGCCGGAATCACCACCTTCCTGTACCGGCATCTCCATCGGGATCTGTGCCAACAGAGGGACGTCGTAATCCCCGGCCAGGGTTGCCCCGCCTCCACTACCGAACAGGGCATATTTCCGATCGGGCAGGTCGGGGGGAATGAAGCAGCTCATGTTTTCCACCACACCAAGAACTGGTATTCCCATCTGGCGGAACATCGCCAATCCGCGACGGGCATCCTGGAGAGAGACCTGCTGGGGCGTGGTGACAATGACGACGCCTGCCATGGGGACAGCCTGTGCAAGGGACAGTTGGGCGTCGCCAGTGCCGGGAGGTAAATCCACCACTAAGACGTCCCGTTCTCCCCACTCCGCTTGATAGAGAAATTGCCGGATGATTCCGTTCAGCATCGGACCGCGCCAGATCACAGGCTGGTGTTCATCGATCAGTAACCCCATCGAAACCATGGCGATTCCGCAGGATTCGATCGGAACGATCCGTTGCTGATCGCCACTGCCCATCACTTCGGGGGTCTGGTCGGCAACGCCAAGCATGGTTGGTGCGTTGGGCCCATAGATATCGGCATCCAGCAGGCCGACCCGCAATCCCTTTTTGGCAATCGAGCAAGCAAGATTCACCGCAACAGTGCTCTTGCCCACTCCACCCTTGCCACTCGAAACTGCGATGACCTGGCGCACGCCTGGGATGGACTGGCGTTCAGCCGGTTGTCCGTGACCGCCCTGGCCGATTCCTCCCTGGCTCGGGGGTTGGCCGATCTCGATCTGAACGTCGTCAACGCCATCGAGGCCAACAAGCAATCGACGGGCTTCCTGAACGATCCTGTCTCGTTGCCCCTGCGCAGAACCCGGCAGATTCAGCCTGAAGACCGCTCGGGAATCGGCGACGCGGACCTGGTCGATCCAGCCAAGGTCAACAACCGGCTTGCCGCTGCCGGCATCGGTCACCCGCTGTAGTGCCTGAATCGCCTGCTCGGCCGAAATCATGCCCGGACTGGAAGTGAGCCGGATCCTAGAGGTGGCATCCCGTGACAGTCCCTGACGGAGGCTTGTCGTGGACTTGTCTGACCTGTTTAGGTTTCTTGATTGATTCAAGGCCTACTGCCATGGTCCGCTCGCTGATTCGCCGCGTTCTCGGCCGCCAGAAGAGTGGACAGGCGCTGCCATCACTGGAGTTGCCCCCCGAAAACTCCCGCGATAGGGCCCGAGCGATGGTCATGGGACTCCAGGATGAAATCTGCGCCGGCCTGGAAACTCTCGACGGTGAAGGTCGCTTTGTGGAGGAAAGCTGGGAGCGCCCTGAGGGAGGTGGCGGTCGATCGCGGGTGATGCGCGAAGGCCGTGTGTTCGAGCAGGGCGGGGTGAATTTTTCGGAGGTTCAGGGGCAGGAGTTGCCCCCCTCGATTCTTAAACAGCGCCCCGAGGCCAAGGGGCATCCATGGTTTGCCACCGGCACGTCGATGGTGCTGCACCCCCGTAATCCCTTCATCCCGACTGTTCATCTGAATTACCGCTACTTCGAGGCAGGTCCGGTGTGGTGGTTCGGTGGTGGTGCCGACCTCACTCCCTATTACCCCTTTCTCGACGACGCTCGGCATTTCCATCGCACGCATCAAGCGGCGTGTGATTCGATTCACCCTGATTTGCACAAAGTGTTCAAGCCCTGGTGCGATGAGTACTTTTTCCTCAAGCACCGCAGTGAGACCCGTGGTGTTGGGGGCATTTTTTACGACTATCAGAACTCGCAGGGCGTTCTCTACAAAGGTCAGGATCCGAATGGCCCCGCCGCTCGCGTTGCAGCGGATCTCGGCCCGCGTCCCCTTGGTTGGGAACAGTTGTTTGCCCTTGGCCAAGCCAATGGCAGGGCCTTCTTACCGTCGTATGCACCAATCGTTGAGAAGCGCCATCCGATCGCTTACGGCGAACGGGAGCGTCAGTTCCAGTTGTATCGCCGGGGTCGTTACGTCGAATTCAATCTCGTCTGGGATCGCGGCACAATTTTTGGTCTCCAGACCAATGGTCGTACTGAATCGATCTTGATGTCCCTTCCCCCGATGGTGCGCTGGGAATACGGCTACACCGCTGAAGCCGGCTCCCGGGAGTCACTGCTAACCGAGCTGTTCACCAAGCCGCAGGATTGGCTGAACGATCCCAGCCTGGATGATCGTTGCCGCCCCCATGGGGCGATTAGCTGACGCCCTTTACCAAAGCTTCTACAACCCGTTTGGCCAGGCAATACACGGTTTCTGAACGTGTTGCCTGGTCGCGCAGTTTGTCTTCCAGGGGTGGCTCGAGCATGGCAACTTCGAGGATGCCGATACCCCGCCGTGGACCTCCCAGTCCGCCCCTGAAGTTTCTTGGAAAACGCCCGAAGGCTTGCCCAAGACTTTCATCCACGCTGTTGAGTGGTCGGTTGATGGCTGGGATCAGGCCCGAGCCGAACCCGTGAGGGCTGTAGGCATCGAAATGAATCTCCAGGATGTATTCACCGCGGGCTGACCAGGCCTTCGCTCGGGACCAGTTGGTTCCTGGATTGTCGTCATCCACGATGGTGATCGCCGGTGGGGTGTAGGAGCGGATGTTCAATCCTTGGGATTTCCCCAAACGCACCACCGCCGCCTGAACCTGTCGATTCCAGAACAGTTCGTCCCGGATTCCCACCTGCATCGGCGGTTGTCTGCGTTGATCAACCGCGTAGCCGGGGGTGCCTGAGCTGCTGGTCCCCTGGGAGTCGGCATGACCTGCCATCACCACGATCGACAGAGTCGCTGCTGCTTTGGTCCGTCCGATCCAGCGACCGGGCATTTTGGTGCGAGGGCCAAGCAGCGGGTCCGGATTGGCCGGCTCAGGGCACGAGATTGGTTGCGGTGTTGGGTGATTGACCACCGCTTTGGAAGCCTTGGCCTCCAAAGGGAACGTTCCGCAGAGACCTGCGATCACCAGCCAGGGAAGTAATCGATCCGGATCTATCCAGGTTGGTGATTTCATCGGATCAGATCGGAGATGACAGCAGAGATCCATCGCTGGACAGTTCGAGTGACTCCGCCAGCTCCAGTTCAATCGCGATCAATTCGTCGCGATGGGCTCGAAGTCGCAGATTGCTGCCATCCATCGCTGCGGAGCTTTCCAGAAGCCTCAGCTCAAGCTCTTCGGTGCGTGTGGATCGACGGGTGTAGATCAGCCCTGCTGCAGGGCCGATCAGCACAAGTGTCAGAGGCCACCACTGGAGTTGCGGGGCCAATTGCCGCAGCACCAAGCCGAAGCAGCTGCCACCGATTGCAGCCAGCGCCGAAAGCAGCACTGCAAGAGGGCGACTGGCTGACACTTCCCCCCGGAAGCGAAGAACTTGACGCTCTGCGTCGCCACCATCGCGGCTCCAGCCCCGCTGTTCCAGCCAGCTGCTGATGCCATTGAGCACCTCGAGAGGTGGTCGGGGAGAGTGCACATCAACAACAGTGGTGCGGTCCTTGCTGGCGGCCCGCAGAAAAAAGACCAGGCCAATGGCCAGCAGAACAGTGAGCAACAGCGTGGACTGGAAGCCCGATGGCATTGGGCAGCAGCGATGAATGCAGCTTTTCTAAGCCGGCCGCCGCCGTTTCAGCTCAGCACCAATCGGTGAGATTCCAGCCAGCTGTGCCAGGGCTGCATCAGTTTTTCCGCTTGCCCGCGGGCATCTGCCTGGAGATGAAGCATCCGCCGTGGACGTCCTCGGCTTGGGCAGCGCTTGGGGTATGAGCTGATGGATCCCTGCTGTTCCAGGAAATCAAGTGCCTGTTGAAGCACGGTCTCCGAAAGTCGCAGCTGGGGCTCCTCCCGCAGCAGCTTCTGCATCAGCCCGGAGGGATAGTTGTCGTCTTTCAGCAGGCATTCGAGAACCCAGCACACGGCCAGTTCCAGATCCAGGAACTGCGGCGGTGGCTGTTGAAAGTACTGCTCGATATCAGCAAGGCAGGAGCGGGAGGGTTTGCGACGGGAGAACACAGCGGCAGGGACGCTTCCCTTATCTAAAGCGATCTCATTTTGAGATTCAAGGGGGAAATATGAGGTTTTCTGCGTCGGTGGCGATTCACACTGTCCCCGTATCCGGTTCGACGTTATGGCTGATCCTCGCCCCGCTCCCGCTGAGTTCGTCGTTTTCGATGGGGATCTCGATGCCGACTGGACTGAGCGTTACATGAAGACGTCCCGCCTCGCGGTTGATACCGAAGCCATGGGATTGATTCACGGTCGTGATCGGCTCTGTCTGGTGCAGATCGCCGATGCAGAGGATCGGGTGAGCTGTGTGCGCATCGGCCTGGGCCAGAGCGAGGCACCCAATCTGCAACGGCTAATGGAAGCGCAGGCTGTCGAGAAGGTGTTCCATTTCGCCCGGTTTGATGTGGCTGCACTGGCCAGCGGCCTGGGGATTGCAGTGAACCCTCTGTTCTGCACCAAAGTGGGGAGCCGTCTGGGACGCACTTACACCCCACGCCATGGTCTGAAGGATCTGGTGATGGAGCTGGTGGGGGTTGAGCTCGACAAAGGAGCCCAGAGCAGCGATTGGGGCCGGGTCGACGAACTCACGGATGTGCAGCTGGCCTATGCCGCCAATGATGTGCGGTATCTCTTGCCGGCCCGTGAGCGGCTCGAAAAGATGTTGCGGCGTGAGGGACGCTGGGATCTGGCGCTGCGCTGTTTCCAGTGCATTCCTGTGATGTCCGAACTGGATCGGTTGCGCTTCAACCAGACGTTTGAGCATTGATCGGGCGCTTCTGCACCCGATTCAGTCTTCGATGATGAAATTGCCGTCGCCTTCGCTGACGCTCAGCAGGGAGTTCAGCCGCTCGGGGTTGTCGGCATTGCTGTCGTCGGTGTTGTCATCGAGTGCGTCCAACAGGGATTGCGCCATGGCGCGACGCCCTTCGACGTCCCGGCGTCCATCGCTGGCCGCGGCTTGATCCACGCGGCGGCGCGCACTGGCCAAGCTGATGCTGAGGCGGGTGGCGAGCTGGGCGCAGAGCTTGATGTACTTCTGGTCTTGGATGGCGGCCATGGATCGCTTCAGCAGACCTTCAGTATCCGTGCAGCCGTTCCAGCACCAACTCCGCAAGCCTGGCGCCACCCCCGGGGCGGCCCATCCTGCTGCGGCCGATCGCTGACAGCTTCTGGCATAACTCCGGCGTAGTGAGCAGGGTTCTCAGGCGTTCACGTAGTTCCTCCCCACTGGAACAGGGCCTCACAGCTCCTCCCAGAAGTCGGGCCTGACGCAGTGCGAAGGGAGCATGAAACTGCGGCCCCGGCCCCGGCAGGGAAAGAGCTGGGATGCCTAACCCCACAAGCTGTTCAGTGGCCGTTCCAGCTGTGGCAAGGCCGACTTCTGCCCAACCGGCCCATTGCGTGAACTGGTTCCTTCCCAGGATGACCAGCAGTGGTCCGCGCACCCAGCAGGCTTCAGCGCCGAGTTGATCCGAGGGGGGGAGGCCGCGCCGGAAGCCCAGTTCTCTCAGGATCGGCTCCGTTGTTTCGATTGTCGGCTGGTTTCCCAGGGCAACGAGCACAGCCAGGGGTGTGCTGTTGCTCAGAGGTGTGATGGCCGCCAGCAAACGTTCCAGATTGCGGCAGGCCTCCGGCATGCGACTACCGCACAGCAGCAAGATGCGCCGGCAGCGCTGCAGGCTTGCTGGAGGTGAAGCGGTCTTCAGGCCATCCATCATCGGGTTTCCAGCTGCCAGGGCAGCGACGCCCCGGCGCTTCAGGCCCCGCGCGGTGAGTCCATCACGCATGGCAACGAGGCGACAGCGCCGATGGCGCATCAGCATCCACTCCCATGGATCCCACTCGCTGCCTTTGCAACGGTGATACCTGTCACTCAGCTGGCGGCCCGGCCCGCTGCGCCAGGTGTAGTCGCTTTTCGGTGTGCCTATGAATCCATAGCGGGCACCGCTGCCCCAGGCCATCAGCAGTGGCAGCAGATCTCCCACAGCGAGAACCGTGGCCCCTCGTTTGGCACGCTCACGCACAAGGCGCCACTGTCGCCAGCTCATCAGAGGAAGTCCCGCGCCGATGTCTGCGATCAGACCGCGCAGGCTTTGATTGCTGAAACCGCCACTTGGCAGAGTTGCTTCAGGCCCGATCCGCGTCAGCCAACCAGCTTGTGTGGCGGGCTCAAAAACGCTTCCAATGCCCACCAGAGGGAGCACTTCGAGTCGGGGACGGGGGTGGTGAGTTCGAAGTTGTTCGAGAACGCGCAGGGCGATCAGGTCTTCCCCGTGACCATTGCTCAAAACCAGTAGGGAAGCACCGTCTCGGCTGATACGATCCTTCTTAGGGAATGAGAGTTCTCTTCCGGCGGCATGGCCAAGTGGTAAGGCAGAGGATTGCAAATCCTTTATCCCCAGTTCGAATCTGGGTGCCGCCTTCTGAAGATCGTTCCAGCTTTTTGAGTTGTTCTGCTCGTGGCTGGGATTTTTTGGCAACGACACAGTTGAACTCTGGGCGGAAATCGCCTTGATCGATTCAGTCTCCCAAATCCACAAGGCATCGATCACATCACGCTGAGTGGTGTTTGCAGGACCTCATCGCTGATCTTCCGGCCGTTGCTCAAGTTGGCAATCAGTAGTCACTGTCTGCGACACACATGCCCATGCAGCGGATTCCATTGTTTGAGGTTCGTAGGCAATGCTCACAGAGCACCTTTTCTTCTGCCTGTCCTGCCTCGGGCTGTGCCAAATCGGTGCTCATTGCTGCTGTTGATGATTCGGCCACCATGGACCCCTCGTTGATGAGGAGATCATGGCTGCCAGTGGCAGTGGTCCGTTGAACGGCATCGGATTCGGAACCTGGGCCTGGGGTAATCAATTGATTTGGGGCTATGAACCGCAGCGGGACGATGCCGTTCTGGAGGCCACATTCCTTCAGGCGCTTTCATCCGGCCTGAATCTTGTCGATACAGCCGATTCCTACGGCACCGGTCGGTTGAATGGCCGCAGTGAGCTTCTCCTGGGTCGTTTCACGGCAGCTCTGCCAGCGCCGCGCCGCGCTGAGCTTTGTATCGCATCAAAACTGGCTCCTTTTCCCTGGCGTCTCGGGCGAAGGGGGATGGACCGCGCCCTTCAAGCCAGTCAGGAACGTCTGCAGGGACAGTTGCAAAGGGTTCAACTTCACTGGAGCACCGCCCGTTATGCCCCCTGGCAGGAGGTGGCCCTGCTGGATGGTTTGGCGGATCGCGTTCAGGACGGGACCGTGGCTGAGTTAGGTGTTTCGAATGTCGGCCCTCAGCGGCTGCTCTGGATGCACGAACGCCTCGCTAAGAGGTCTGTTCGTTTGAACAGTGTGCAGGTGCAGTTTTCGTTGCTGGCACCTGGAGAAAGAGATGTGGAGGCTCTCATTGAAATCTGCAGGGAGAGAGACATCCAGGTGCTGGCCTACAGCCCACTGGCTTTCGGAGTTCTTTCGCAACAACCTGGTGTGGACACCGTCGCTGGAACAGCATTGAGGCGGAGGATCTTCCGTCGTCTTCTTCCCGCCAGTGAAGGCTTGCGGCAGGAAATGCAGGAGATTGCTGATCGACGCAACGTATCGATGGTGCAAGTGGCACTGAATTGGTGTCGCGCCAAGGGAACAACTCCGATCCCCGGTTTGCGGTCTCCGCAGCAGGCACAGGATGTGGCGGCTGCACTGAGTTGGTCGCTTCTCAATGAGGAGGTTGAACGACTTGATCAACAACGGGCGCTGTGCCCTCTTCGAATGCCGGCGAATCCTTTTCAGAGCAGCTGAGAGTTCAAGCTTCCGCAGCGGTTGCCGGTGAGGGGCTGACCACAACCGGAAGGCTGTTGGATGGATCCTCTCCATGAAGTGGGATCACTTTTTTTGGGGGGTCCGGGGTTGTTGGAGATTCGGATATCTGGGCGGCCTGGTGTTGCTCGCAAGCTGTGAGGGCTTCCTGCAGCAAGGAATCAAAGGTGCTCCCTGGCAAACGATGGCGAGCCACTTCCAGAAAGGTGCGCGGCAACGATTCCCCTGCAGCGGTGCGCAATGCCGGGTTGTTCTGCCGGAGTTGTTTCTCTTCCTCCAGGGCGCTCAGAAAGCGACGGGTGACTTCGCGCTTTGTGCTGGCTTTGATCAGGGTGTCTCGATCTTGAGGTCCCTGATTGAGGGACTGCTCCAATTCGGCGATACGTCGTTCGAGGCTTTCCAGCACCTCTTCCGCTTCCTTCCCGACATGGGTGAGCTGGCCGTCCGAAAGATCCGGCATATCGGCCACGAAAACCTTCCCGTGATCCCTCAGGGTGAGAAAAGTCGGTCGTGTTGACTGCCGGTGGCCACCGGAACGATCGCCTGCGCTGGATAGTGGACGACGAGGAGGAACCGGTCCAGCAGAGGACCTACGGCGCGTTGCGCGCTGTGGTTTATCAAATGGCATCGGTTTAATCCAGACGTATTGGCGCTGCGATCAGGGATATTCCCTGATGTGCTTGTCCCAATTTTAGGGAAAGCTCTGATGCAAAATCTGCATCAGAGCTTTCCCGTACGAATCCGATGCATTCAGGCGGGGAGCCCGAGCAGTCCCTCGTCGGCCTGGCTCGCCTCAATGGAACCAATCTTCCAGGCCTGATGTCCCGTGTCCTGGCAAATCGCCAAGGCCCGATTGATGCTTTCGGGAGGTAGCACCAGGCAAAAGCCGATTCCAAGATTGAAGGTGTTCCAGAGATCTTTCTCGGGGATCTCACCCGCGTTCTGAAGCCAATCAAACAGGGCTGGCCTCGGCCAGCTGTCTGGGGTCAAGCGGGCCTGGCAACCCTCGGGGAGGCATCGCGGCAGGTTTTCCGGCAGACCGCCGCCTGTGATGTGAGCCATCCCATTCAATGGGATGTTGTTCTTCAGGAGGGCCTGAACCAACGCCGGATAAAGCTCGGTCGGCTGCAGCAGGTCACCAATCAGAGAGCGTTGAGAAGGTCCGTAGCGCGTCGATGCGTCAGCACCAGCCTTTTCGAGCACACTGCGCACAAGGCTGAAGCCATTGCTGTGTACACCGCTGCTGGCCACCCCGATCACGGCATCTCCCGGTCGGATGCGTTGGCCGTCGATCAGTTCGCTTTCCTCGACCACCGCCACACAGAAGCCAGCGAGGTCGTATCGACCGGCAGGGTAAAAGCCAGGCATTTCGGCGGTTTCACCGCCCAGCAATGCACAGCCACTGGCACGGCATCCATCAGCGATTCCTTCAACCACCTCCGCCATGGCATCTGGGCTCAGAGCGCCGGTGGCCATGTAATCGAGGAAAAACAGCGGCGCAGCGCCGGACGTGATCACGTCATTCACACACATGGCCACAAGATCGATGCCAACGCCGTGATGGGCGCGATGGTCCTGCGCCAGTTCGAGCTTTGTTCCGACACCATCGGTCCCTGATACGAGCAGGGGCTGCCGCATTCCAAGTGGGAGCCGAATCATTCCGCCAAAGCCCCCGAGGCCGCCAACCACCTCGCTGCGGTGCGTTGCCTCCACGGACTCTTTGATCCGCTGGACGAAAGCCCGACCGGCTTCAACATCCACGCCGGCACTCTTGTAGTCCATGGATCGCTGCGGCTGTTCTGATCCTCTCCCGTCGCCGGGCTCGTCATGGCGGATGCAACTTGTCCCTCACGCG
>CAJWZN010000020.1 GCA_913050105.1 uncultured Synechococcus sp. | reverse complement strand
CAGGTTGTTCCTTCGATGTCAAGCAGTAGGTGATTAATGCTCATGAGTCGGTTTTGTTCGTCATGGTGCAAAGTTGCTGGTATTGCAGATGTGCTGAAAGTAAAAATTCAATGATTTCAACATGGCGTCTGGCCTGTTCCAGATTGTCACCCCAGGCATACAGTCCATGACCTGCTACAAGAATCCCCCGTGTCGTGCCATTTAGATGGGGTCTCACAGCGTTAGAAAGCTGTTGCATGTCCTGATTATTGGCAACTACTGGTAAGACCAGAGTGGTCTCATGGCTTTGAATTCCATTCAGACCTTTCAACATCTCCCATCCCTCCAATTGAATGCATCCATCGCGCCTATGAACACGCGATAGCACTGTGGCTGCTACGGAATGAGTGTGCAGCACGGCGCCTGCAGCAACTGAACACATGATGCACAAATGTAATTCTGTCTCGGCGCTGGCACGGCCGCCATTGCCCTCAAGGACTGCTCCATCTGCATCAACAACGATCAAATCCTCTGCATTGACGTTTCCCTTGTCGACTCCGCTGGGAGCCATCAGTAAATGCAGTGGATCATGGGCAAGTCGAACGCTGAAATTGCCCCCCGTTCCATCACACCAGCCCCGGCTGTGCAGGAATTGCATTGTCTTGACGAGATCGTCTCGTTCTTCCTGATCGCTTCGCATAGGACCGTTTCGCCTTCTCTCCTATAGAAGAGTGAGCATCTTGAACCAGGTGATGCTTCCTCCCAGTTTGCGATGGAACGGTGAGCAGCTGGTTTTGCTGGATCAGCGCCTCCTGCCACACGAGATTGCCTTCCTCTCCCTGCGTCATTGGCGTGATGTGGCCGAAGCCATCTCCACGATGGCGGTACGGGGTGCACCCGCTATCGGAGTCGCCGCTGCCTGGGGTGTGGTGCTGGCTGCTCGTGCAGGGGATGATCTCGAGGAAGCCATTGCTGTTTTACGCGCTTCACGCCCCACGGCTGTCAACCTTGGCTGGGCTCTCGATCGGATGCGTGGCTGTGAAGCTGCTCATCCGCCCGTTGATCCTTTTGCCCTGCAGGACTTGGCAGAAGAAATAGAGGCTGAAGATCGCCGACTGACCCAACGCTTGGTTGATCACGGCGTTGCACTGTTGCCATCTGATTGTCGTCTTCTGCACCATTGCCATACCGGAGCCATCGCAACAGCTGGTGTCGGTACCGCTCTGGGTGTGATCACAGCGGCCCATCAACGTGGTCTGCTCAGACATGCTTGGCTCGATGAGACGCGTCCTCGGCTCCAGGGAGCAGCTCTTTCTGCCTGGGAACTCGGCTGCCAGGGAGTTCCCTGCACAGTGATCGTGGATGGAGCGAGTGGCCTATTGATGCGTCGTGGTGAGGTGGATGCGGTTCTGGTGGGCTGTGACCGCGTTGCAGCTAACGGTGATGTGGCCAACAAAGTGGGCACCTACAACCTTGCTCTGGTGGCTCGGGCACATGGAATTCCCTTCTATGTCTGTGCACCGGGCAGCAGTATTGATCTGACGACTGTTGATGGAGATGCAATCACCATCGAAGAGCGCGACCCTCAGGAGATCACCACATTGCGGGGGCAGCCGTTGACTGCTTCGGGGGTAAAAGCTTGGAATCCCGCTTTCGACATCACCCCCGCTCATCTCATCACAGCTCTCGTTACGGAATTCGGTGTGATCCGCCCTCCGTACCGTGACCTTCTGTGTGATCTTCCACTTGGGCGTCAGCCCTGACATGTGGGGCACCAGTGGGTGCTCCTCCCTGACAGTTTTTCCCTGCAAATGGGTGTGCCGCATCGCCGGCATGGGCTTCCTCCACGTCGATAGACCCAGGCTTGACCGCCGTAATTGCCGTTCACGCCCTCGAGGTCGCGAAAGTCACTGAACGTGGTTCCACCAGCACCGATGCTGATGGTGAGGACATTCACGAGAGCCTTCCGCAGGTTGTTCAATTGTTCGAGGTTGAGTTCTCCCGCTGCCGTGAGCGGCTGAAGGCCAGCGACAAACAGGCTTTCATCGGCATAGATGTTGCCAACACCTGCCACAAGGGATTGATCCAGAAGGGCCGTCTTGATCGGTCGTCGGCTGCCCTTCAGTCGCTTTCGGAGGTAAGCGGTGGAAAACGCCTCGCTGAATGGTTCCGGCCCCAGTCGGCGCAGCCCCGTGATCACCGATTCGATCGGCTGACCTGGGGGAACCCACCACATCTCTCCGAAGCTGCGTACATCCACGAAGCGGAGCTCCTGACCCTGAGGGTTCCAGAACCGAACGCGCGTGTGTGGGCAAGGATCGTTGGGACGTTCGTGCCACTGGAACTGGCCTGTCATGCGCAGATGAACTCCCCATGTGCCTCGGTCGGGTTCCAGGGCGGCCATGAGGTATTTGCCGCGACGTGACCACGCCCCTACACAACTTCCGGCAACACCAGAAACAAATACGGGAGGTCCTCCTGGGCTGGCAATCGCCCGGGTTCGACAGACCTCAGTACGGTCGATTTCAAAATTCTTGAGACGGTTCTCCAGTCCTCGGCGAACCGTCTCGACTTCAGGAAGTTCCGGCAAAGCCCTCAGGCCAAGTCGAGTTCGCTCGCCGCAAAGTTGTTGCTGTTCAGGCCACCATCAACGCCTTGTAGGCCGCTGTAGTTCACTTTTTCGAAACGAACAGTGACGGGGTATCGAACTGCGCTTTTATCGACAGAGGCCACGGTGCCGACCTCGTTGAACCAATAGGACTCAGGGCGCTTGATGCGCACTTTGGAGCCGCGGGTGATCTCCATCGCTGGACGGGAAGGGATGCAATTTGAGCGTATCCCGCGAGGAGAAGCAGGAGCCTCCAGCGTCACAGAATGTCGTCCCTGCTGTTGTTGGATTCCCTTGAACGCTCCCCAGGTGCCGGATCAATTGCCCTCGCTGGAGCTTGACCTCCCCGATCCCGAAAGCGATGAGATCAGCACGTTGGAATTTCTGGCCCGCCTGGAGCAGGCCTGGGCTGTCTGTGATCGCTTTGATCTTCAGACCGAAATCCTGAGGGGGCGCATCCTCAAAGCTGTGCGCGATCGCGAAAAACGAGGTGGAGAGGGGCGGGGAGCAGGTTTCCTCCAGTGGCTGCGGGAGCGTGAGATCAGCAAAACCAGGGCCTACGGACTGATCCAGCTTGCGGAATCAGCGCAGGACATGTTCAGCGAGGGTGTTCTGGAGGAAGCCAGCGTGAATCGGTTCTCCAAAAGAGCCTTCATGGAGACCGCACAGGCTGATCCAGAGGTGCAGCTGATGATTTCTGAAGCGGCCAATGAAGGTCAGGAAATCACCCGCAAGCAGGTTCGACGACTCACCGATGAATTCACGGCGGCCACTAGTCCTCTCCTGCCGGAGGAGATTCGCCAGCGAACCCAGGAAAATCTGCTCCCTCCTCGGGCTGTAGCTCCTCTGGTGCGTGAGCTCGCCAAGCTCCCGGAGGCGCAGCAAGAAGATCTTCGCAAGGTGTTGCGGGATGAGCCGGAGCTAGACCGGGTCAAGGATGTGACCAGTACAGCGCGATGGATCACCAAGGCGACTGAATCGGGTGAGGCTGTGCGGGCTTTTCAGCAGGGGGAGTTGGACCTGGAAAAAGCCATGCAGGAAGCACAACGCCTCGATGCCCTTGGTCTTCTTGCCGATGCCGTAGGTCAGGCTCAGGCGCTTGAATCCGCCGTACTCAAGCTGCATACGTCCTGGCGCCGTCTTGGAGGTTTGCAGGAACGACTCTGGGTGGAAAGCGGCAGCAGCACTCCGTATCTCCGGGATGTGCTGAATGCCCTGCAATCCCTCAGCGGAGCAACCCTTCGCGTCTCCCTTGGGGAACTTGCAGGGGGCAAACGGGTGCGCCTGCAGTTGGTGGAAGAGTCCCCGGACCAGTTGGAACCACCACCATTGCCCTGACCCCAGATCTTGTGGTGGCTACTCTGTGGGCGCTACAGGTAGTGGTGGCTCTTGGATTCGTTGGAAGCCGCTCTCCATCAACACTTTGGTTGGAGTGAATTCCGGACAGGTCAACGCCCGGTAGTTGAAGCCGTGCTCGAAGGTCGCGACGCCCTTGCTGTCCTGCCCACTGGCGGCGGAAAGTCGCTTTGTTACCAGCTTCCAGCATTGGTGCGCCAAGGTCTGGTGGTGGTGATTTCGCCGCTGGTGGCGCTGATGGAAGATCAGGTGCTTCAGTTGCAGCGCCGCGGTATCGCTGCGGCTTGTTTGCATGCGGGCCTGGATGCCGTCAGGAGACAGCAGGCATTTGCTCATCTGCGCGATGAAAGCCTCCGATTGTTGTATCTGGCTCCGGAGAGGCTTCAGGGCGAAGCCACCCAGCGCATGCTGGAAAATCACGCCGAATCCGGGCGGCTGGTGGCTCTTGCGGTGGATGAGGCCCATTGCATCAGCGCTTGGGGCCATGATTTCCGCCCGGATTACCGACGCCTCGGGTTGATCCGTCGCCTGTGTCCCGGTGTTCCCATGCTGGCCCTCAGTGCAACAGCGGCTCCGCGGGTGCGGGCCGACATCATCCGGTTGCTTGCCCTGCGCAGCCCTCTTGTGCAGGTGAGTTCCGCACGCAGAGACAACCTTCACTACGCCATGCAGCGGCGTCCTAGGGATCCGATGCCACAGGTGCTTGAGGCGCTGGCCCTGTCGCAAGGAGCGTCGTTGATCTATGCGCGTACGCGACGTTCCGTAGAGCGATGGGCGGAGCGGCTTCAGGAGCAGGACGTTGATGCCACGCCGTATCACGCCGGCCTTGATCCCGAGACCCGTCAGTTGGCGCTAACGCGTTTTCTCGAGCAGAAGCGGCCGGTGCTGGTGGCCACTGTTGCCTTCGGGATGGGTGTGGATCGCGGCGATGTGAGGTTGGTCCTCCATCTCGACCTGCCGGCGACTCCGGAGGGTTATCTACAGGAATCAGGTCGCGCTGGCCGAGATGGGCTTTCTGCCCATTGCCTTGTGTTGTTCTCTCCCGGCGATCGAACCAGTCTCGGCTGGGCGATGCAAGCTTCAGCCCGTAAGAAAGGTGCCAACGACGACCAGCGGCGCTTGGATTTGGCGCAGCAGCAGCTCCGGCGCATGGAGGCTGTTGCGGAGGGTGAGATTTGCCGCGAACAGGCTTTGCTGCTGGCGGTTGGAGAGTTGGTGGAACCCTGTGGCCGCTGTGATCGCTGCTCTGGGACAGCGAAGCGCCGCGACTGGTCCACACAGGCAGAGACCTTGTTGAGCCATTTGCAGGACCTGGACGGAACGGATATGAGACGCCTAGGTGAGCATCTGTCCCTCAATGAATCCGGGCGGGGTGATCGCTGGACCTGGTTGGCTCGACGTCTTGTTCAGGAGGAGTTGATCAGCGAGAGCAACGATGGGGTCCAACGCCTTTATCTGCGTGACAGCGGTCGACGCTTTTTGGATGCCCCCTGGCCTTTGGATTACGCCGCCTGAATCATCCGGTTGCCTGACAGCGGTCCTTCACCAACTCCTTCTCAAAACGGCTGCTCGGGGAGGCCCAGGTTTTCCAGCTGCCATCGGCTCCGGTGACATTGATCTTCCGGGCACCGCAGTTGACGGCGAGATACAAAGGCTGGCCAGCAGCGTTGAGGGTCGGGACCACCCGACTGTCCCCCATGGTCTGCCAGTTGGCCCAGTCCACCTGCAATGGCCCATAGGTTTTCCATTCAGCTCCCTTGGCAACAACTGCAGTCTTTGTGGTGGGCTTGGGTTTCACCACCGCTTTCTTCGTGGTGGCAGGTCGTGGTTCAACACGCTGGGTTTGCACTGACGACTTCCGTTCAATAGCCGCTGGAGAACGTTTGGGCGTTGCCGTGGATGAGCTGGTGGCCAGTTCCGACGATGCGTCAAAGCTGGAGTCGGAAAGAGGCCGATCCGGAGTTTTGAGATAAAGCGTGGCCCCCACTTTCACGTTGTTGGGGTCGCTGATGGCATTGAGGTCAACGAGTGTGGCGACTGGGAGCTTGTAAGCCCTGGCGATCTGGGTCAGGGTCTGGCCTCGGTCCACGGTGTGCTGGTTTGCACCCGGAACCACCCGGATGGGTGCCGGCTTCGGTTTGGCCTTGGCGATAACAGCATTGCTTGGGAGTTTCAGGGTTTGTCCCACCTCAACGTGATTGGCATTGCGGAGGTTGTTCACCACCATCAGATCGCGGCTGCTGACGCGGTAACGGGCCGCGATGGTGCTCAATGTTTCGCCACGGGTGACGCGATGCCGACCGGGCCCAGCACTCACATGGGGGCCCGGAACGGTTAAGCGGCTTCCGGATTCAACGAAGTCGGAATTCCGGATCCCGTTCATCTGCATCAGCTGGCGCACACTCACGCCGTAGTCATCAGCGATGTCCGACAAGGTCTGCCCAGGACGCACGGTGATTGTTGCCGCGTTGGCGGACAGGGGCAGAAGTGCAGTCAGCACCAACAGGGCGAAAGCAGTTCGGCGCATGTGTCACCAGTCTTTGCCCGAACCATACGGTGTTTAAAGCAAAGCGCCAGTGCTCCAGAGCCACTGCTGTGGAAGGGATGTCCATCAAGCTGAATCGATTAGCCCGCCAATTTCCTCAGCAGTTTCAAATCCAGCGCGTAGGGCGGGTAGCGGAGTTTGAAGTCAAAACGGAAAGGGCGCCTCAGCACAGCCTTGGCATGGCTGAAGGTGTCGAAGCCGGCTTTGCCGTGGTAACTCCCCATTCCACTGCCGCCGACGCCGCCGAAGGGCAGATCTGGGACACCCGCTTGCATCACCACATCATTGAGGCAGACCCCACCCGAGCTGGTGGTTTCGATCACCAGCTGCTGTTGCCTCTCCGTGCCGCCGAACAGATAAAGCGCCAGCGGTTTGGGGCCCCGGCGAATCTCAGCGAGTGCATTGTTGAGATCATTCAGCGGCAGAACCGGCAGGAGAGGTCCGAATAATTCATCCGCCATCAGTGGGTCATTTCTGTCCGCAACGCGGATCACTGTCGGGGCGATGCGGCGCTGCTCCCGATTGATTTCGCCTCCGATCAGGATGCGCTCCTCTCGCCTGGCTTGCTCAAGGAGTGCCTCAAGCCGCTCGAACTGGCGTGTATTGACGATGCAAGCCAGCTGTTCGGAGTGCAGAGGTTGCGTGCCATACATCGCCTGACGAGCGGCCTCCATGGCCTTGAGCAGGGGCTGTTGGAGATGGGGCTGCACCAACAGGTGGTCAGGGGCGATGCAGGTCTGTCCGGCATTGAGCCCTTTACCCCAGATCAGGCGGCGGGCGCTCACATCCAGGTCAGCTCCATCCATCACCAAGGCGGGGCTTTTCCCACCGAGTTCAAGGGTGACCGGCGTGAGGTTGGCAGCAGCCCCTTCCAGAACCCGGCGGCCAATCGCTCCACCTCCTGTGAAGAAGATGTGATCAAAGGGCAGTGCCACCAGAGCAGCTGCCACTCCACCATCACCCTCCTCCACGCGAACCACCTCCGGTGCAAAGTGCTCCGCCACCAAACGGCTGATCAGGGCTGCCACTGCCGGTGCTTGCTCCGATGGTTTCAGTACAGCGGTATTCCCGGCGGCGAGGGCGCTGACCAACGGTTGCAGCGTTAATGAAAATGGATAATTCCATGGGCCGATGATCAGCACGCAGCCCAGGGGCTCAGGGATGAGTTCCGCACGCCCAGGCTGCTGCGGCAACGGCACGGGAACCGGCTTGGCCTGCATCCACCGCCGCAGGTTGGACCGCGCCAGCTTCAGTTCCTGACGGAGAGCCACCACTTCAAAAAAGGCTTCCGTCGGCGGCTTGCCGAGATCCTCTGAGAGAGCCTGCAGGACCTCCTGTTCGTGGTTTTCCACCAGTGCCTGGAACCGCTGCAGCTGATCGAGACGCCAGGCCAGAGGCCGTGTTTCTCCTCGGCCAACGCGGTCCTGCATCGGGCGTAGCTGTTCGAGAGACAGGGACACAGGGCTGACGATCGGGCCTGACGGGTCTAGCAGTGGTTCAGTGGCATCCGGGGGATGGCCAAAACCATGCCCTGGTGGACAGGAGCGGTTGTCTACCAACTGATCGTTCGCAGTTATGCCGATGGCAACGGCGATGGCATCGGCGATTTCAAGGGGCTGACGTCCCGGCTGCCTTACTTGCGCTGGCTGGGGGTCAAGACCCTGTGGCTGACGCCGATTTATCCCTCGCCCTTGCGCGACGGTGGTTACGACATCACCGATTTCACCGGGATTCATCCCGATCTCGGAGATCTGGCGGCATTTCACCGCTTCCTGACTGCAGCCCACGAGCAGGGGATGCGAGTCATTCTCGACCTGGTGCTGAACCACACCAGTGATCTTCACCCCTGGTTCCAGCGCGCTCGCTGGGCAGCCAAGGGCAGCCCGGAACACGAGTTCTATGTCTGGAGTGATGACCCGACGCGTTACAGCGACGCACCTGTGCTGTTCCGTCATTTCGAATCCTCCAACTGGGAGTGGGACCCCGTGGCCGAGCAGTACTACCTGCATCGGTTTTTGCGTCATCAGCCGGATCTGAATTACGCCAACCCTGCGGTGCAGGAATCAATGCTGGAGGTGGTCGACTTCTGGCTTGAACGAGGGGTTGACGGGTTCCGCTTGGACGCGGTGCCGTTCCTGTTTGAAGCCGAAGGCACGCGCTGTGAGGGGTTGCCGGAGACCCATGCCTTTCTCAAGCGCCTGCGTCGGCGCGTGGAAACCCACCAGCGTGATGTGCTGTTGCTGGGTGAGGCGATTCAGCCTGTGGAGGAGGCTGCCCCCTATCTGGCTGATGACGAGCTGCATGGTGCGTTTAATTTCGCGCTCACTGCGCATCTGTTCGCTGCGGTGGCCGGCGGCTGCACCCGTCAGCTGGAGGCCTGTCTGGTTCAGTCTGAGCAGGCTGTCCCTGGGGTGCGCTGGGCTCTGCCGCTGAGAAACCACGACGAGCTCTGGCTGGGAGATGGCCATCTGATTTCACAGGAGGTGATCCAGACCATCCGGGTCGGCCTCACCCAGGGGCAGGGGCACTGGCTGAACTGGGGCATCAACCGTCGTCTCGCCCCGCTTCTCAACGGGGACCCACGAACCAACAGGTTGCTCCACGGCTTGATTTACAGCCTGCCCGGCATGCCTTGCCTGTATTACGGCGATGAACTGGGGATGGGCGACTGGCCTGGACTGCGGGATCGCGATCCGAACCGCACTCCGATGGCCTGGACGCCCGACCGCAACGGTGGCTTCTCATCGGCTCCCGATCCGCTGCTGGTGCTGCCACCGATCACCGCTCCTGGGTATGACTACCGGGTGGTGAACGTGGAGGTGCAGAAACAGCTGCAGGGGTCACTGCTCAACTGGCATCGCCGCATGCTCACCTGTCGTCGTTTGCTGCCAGCACTGCATCAGGGCGACTTCCAATTGCTGGAATGCACCCATCCAGGCGCCCTGGCCTACGTGCGCTCCACAGAAGCCATGACCGTTTTGGTGGCAGCCAATGTCACCGCCGCCGGCGCGTCGTTCAGTCTTGATTTGTCTCAGTGGCAGGAGCAACGCACCCGAGAGGTGATGTGGGGGTGTGATTTTCCTTCGGCAAGCCCGGAATGGTTTGTGAACTTGCCGCCCTATGGAATCAACTGGTGGTTGATCGGTGAGGTGGAGTCCGAGCCCCCCGGTGCTTGAAGAACGAACCGCCGCAGGAGATGTTGAGCCGAGAGTTTGTCTGAAAGAACACGGACGGGGTGCTGCTTGCGGAGGTCTCGCTGCACGATGAGACCTACATCTTCTGGTTCATCCCACAGCGGAATCCAAGCGAGTTCAACGTCCCCCTCTTCTGATGCACTTCGAGGGGTCAGCCATGCATCGATCACCCTTTGCTTCAACAACGTTGAGAGGTGCTGTGGATTTTGAATGCGTGAAGTCCCAACGACCCATTCAGATGCAGCGCCTTCCGGCAGTGTTGTTTCGGCACTGAGACTGGCCTCCAGCCGAAGAGTGCGGACAGATTTAAGCCTGGCGGTCTGATGAACGGAACGCTCCAGCTGAAGCAGTTGGCTGTCTCCTTCAATCTGCCACCGGCCATCACGTTTCAACACATCGACCCCAAGGGTTTTTGCACATTTTTTCTGATTTCTGCTGACGGTGGTCTGGTGCTGACGTGTCAACGCGCCAACGGCATTCCCCGACTGGAGCCAGATCAAGCCGTCGAGACAGCACAGCTGATCGACCGAAACCATGCTTCAAGCCAATGTTTTTCGATCTTTGGCTGTTGCAGGAGCCATGGCAATACCCAGTCCTGGGGATGTCAGCTGTGCATCGGAAGGCTCAGAACCGCACGGGTGCCGCCACTGGGGCTGGTGCTCAGCACAAGTTCGCCGTTATGACTTTCCATCGCGGCACGCACAATGAACAGACCGAGGCCGCTCCCGGAAGGCTTGCTGCTGTTGAGCGGCAGATGCACATCAGGGTCATGCGCAAGCCCTGGTCCGTTGTCGTCGACAACGATCGCCCAGTTTTGGGCCCGACGTTCGATGTGGATCACAATCTCCGGTGCAGTGGAGGACTGAACCGTCAGGGCATCCACTGCATTTTTAACCAGATTGATCACAGCGATCTGGAGTTGGATGGCATCACCTTCGACCCATGCCCCCTCCTGTTCCAGTTCTTGGTGCCGCTGAATGGTGATCCAGTGTCGGGCCTCCCTCAGATTGGAGGCCGCATACAAGCTGATGCTGTCGAGCACCTCCCGCAGATCCAGCTTGCACAAGCTGGTGTTTGCATTTCGGAGGATGGCTTTCATCTGGTCGGTTGTGCGTCCGATGCGCGTGGCCTGATCGTCGAGGATCTGCAAGTGCTTCAGCAGATCTGAGGGCAGCTTTGAAGTGCCGCTTCCCCTGAACTGATCCTGCAATCGCTGAGCAGTCAGGCGAAGAATGCTCAGGGGCTGATTGATCTCATGGGCAATGGCCGCGGCTTCGAGACTCACTTTGAGGCGATGGTTCATCTGGGCCAGGGCCTGCTCATCCCGCACGCGCTGTTCCTGGAACATCCGGGTGATTTGCTGTTCCTTGGTGGACAGCTGATGCGTGAGCTGATTAAAAGCTTTCACCATGGATTGAACCGCCATGTTCAGGTCCAGAAGTTCCTGACCGCTTTGACGGTTCAGATCGCAGCGATAATGAAGGGTCTGGGGTTGTGACTCCTCAGATGCAGTGATCTGTTGCTCGGTGTTCTGGCTGGCCTGCCTCAAGGCAGACAGGGGCTGAAGAATCTTGTTGATGAGGCTGCGGTTGATCAGCAGGGTCAATCCCAGGGCCAAGACGGCAGCGCCGATTTCAACCGAGAGCGTTCGCCCTGCCTGGTTGACTTCCTGGTTGGCGCTGCTGGCTGTCAGCAGGATCCAGTTGAGGCCATGATCGCGTCCCCAGGTTGTGGATTGCAGGAGGAAGGTTTCACCGTCGTGGCGCTGAAACTGCGGCCGCGATGAAGGGTCCTGCTTCAGATGAATGCTGTTCAGCATCGCCGCCAGAGGGTGATCGAGGTCTTGAAGGCTGCTGCGGCTCTTGCTTGAACCAGCTCCGTTCAACGGAATGCCGGGGTCGGAACTTGCTATCAGACGGCCATCTGCTTCGACCAGTAAGGCCAGGCCGCTGCGGCTTCCCCAGATCTCGCTGAGCCAGCTGCTGAGCTGATTGATCACCATGTCGACCCCGATCACCCCGAGCAACCGGCCGTCTTCGGCAAAAAGCGGCGTGTTGAAGGAAACCGAATGAAGGTCGGGCTGGTCTTCCCAGGCATAGATGCTGCTCCAGCTCGATCGTCCCGTCTCAATGGTGTCCACGTACCAGGCTTCTTCATGCGTGGCACTCATTCCTGGAATGACGTCGATTTGCTCCAGACGTTTTCCGCGCTCTGAAAGGGAAAAAATCGTCAACTGACCTCGACCCATGCGAGTGCTGTCTTCGTTGTGGAGCAACGTTCCAGAGAAGGTTCGTTCAAGGCCAATGAATGATCCGTCTGGAGCCCCGTAGTTGATGTAATCAACGGGAAAGGCTTTGAGCTGGCGCCAGAAGCGTCTCCCTAAAGCATCAAAATCCTGGAGCAGTTCTGGCTGTGCATCAACGGCTGAGGCATTCAGATTATTAAGAAACATCGGAACGCGCAGCTTGCTGCTCAGCTGTTCGCGGATCTGAGTGATGGTGAGATTTGTGCGGTGCGCTTCGCTTTGCTGAATGCCACTGTTTCGCCCAAGGGTGTAAGTCAGAACACTGAATGAACCCGCCACCAGGATGAGCTGCAGCCCGGTGGACCTAACAAGACGCTGCCCAAGGCTTGGAGATTGGGGCTTACTCATTGGCGTGGGCTGATTTGTCTGTACAAGGAAGCTTCCCGCACTAATTCAGCACCGCTGAGGCGTAACTTCTGTGCAATGGCTTTGCGATGCGACTCGATTGTTGAGGTGGCACTGCTCAGGATTCGTGCAATGTCCTTGGTGCTTTTTCCGGCTCCGATCAACTCGAAAATTTCACTCTGGCGCGGAGTCAGTGTTTGATATGCCGGCTGGAGGATTGTGCTCAAGGTGTAATGCAGTGCTTCAAAAGACTGCTGTTTGTCAATCAGAGCTCGGATTGATCCCCGCAGCTCAGGTGGATTTCGAAAGTCTTCTGGTGCTCCCGTGAGGATGATGATTTGAATTTCAGGATTTGTTTTGGCAAGGAGTTTTGCGAGATCGTTGCCATCTCCATCCGGAAGATGGAGGTCGAGGATTACCAGATCAACAGTGATTGTCTGACTCATCGCAACAGCTTCTGCATAGGCTGTTGCTTTGGAAACGGCGGTTATCTCGGTGAAGGCATCCACTATGGTTGCCAACAAATCGAGCAGAATCTGCTGGTCCTCGACCAAAAGACAGTGCACGCGACCTTTTGAACCACGAAGCCTGACTTTACCTTGATGTGAGGGCCATTATCTCGAAGCACAGGTTAGGCAGGTGATTTTGTTTTTATTCCTTTTTATCTTCAGGTCGTGCGTGGTGAACTTTTATTCTTTCAGTGTTGTTGTTTTTGACAATTGTTTTCCACCAATGGAGCAGTGAATCCGTTAACTGGCTAGTCCACTTGATACAACAATGTCAGGCTCCAATTTCAATGCCCCTGCCTCTGAACCTGTTCCAGTTCGTCTTCCACGAGCGGGCGCAGCCGCTCAGCTTCTGCCGCATCGACCATCGCCAGCCGACACCGTCTACCCAGCACATCAGAGACGCTGGTGGCATGCTCATTTTGAATGAAATGACGGATCTCGGCCCGGCAGATCGGAATCACGCTGCTGAGTGGTTCACGTTCTTCAAACGTGGATTTCGCCACGACTGATGGAGCATGCAGTCCGAAGCTGTGCTGCAAATGGGCGATTTGCCTTGGACGCTCTGGTGTGCTCGGAAGCAGTTCCTCCAAGGCCGCTAGCTGCCCTTGCAGTTCGGACAAGGTCTGGTCGGGATTCGAGGCTGTCCCTAACAGCGGCAGTTTTTTGGGCTTTTGCATCTGAGATGGAAGCTGACGTTCGACAGCGGTCAGGCAATCCAGCGCCATTGGCCTGCAGGTCGTCCATTTGCCACCCATCAAGCTCACCAGGCCGCAGGGCAGCGTTTCCACTTCGTGTTCGCGCACAACCTGGCTGCTGCTGCGTGTGCCTCCGCTTGGCTGCAAGAGAGGACGGCCTCCGGCCCAGCGGCTGCTCACGACAGGATGACTTAAATCTGGGAACCACTTCCGCACATATCGCAGCAGGTAGGCCTCTTCCTCTGCCGAGGGAATGGCAGCCTCACTTTGTCCACAGGCTTGATCCGTTGTGCCGACCAGGGTGTGGCCGAAAAACGGCAGCATGAACAAAACGCGCCCGTCCTCGGTCGCGGGCACCAGAAGTCCCATTCCCTCCGGGCAGAGATTGTCTTTCAGAACCAGATGTGTCCCACGGCTGGTCAGCAGCCGTGGGGGAGCATCAGGGTCAGCCAGATGCCGCATCGCATCCGCATGGATTCCAGTGGTGTTGACGATGACCTGAGCCTGCCAACGCTCCTGCTGGCCGGTCTCCGTCTCGCTCACGGCTGCAGTCAGTCGTCCATCCGAATTGCGTTCGAATCCGATCACCCGACAGCCCCGGCGCAGTGTTGCACCGCCTTGTTCTGCGGTCAGTGCCAGCAGCAGGTTGAGACGGGCATCGTCAAATTGCCCGTCGCTGTAGGCCACCCCACCCTGGCGAGGACAGAGTTGTGGCAGTGCTTGAACCAGTTCATTTCTGCTGAGCCGGCGGCTGTGCCCAAGACCTGTATCTCCTGAAAGTGTGTCGTAAAGCCCGAGGCCCAGGCCGTAGTAGGTCTTTTCGAACCAGTTCCTGGTCGGCAGCACCAACTCCAGCCGATGGGCCAGGAACGGCACAGTCCGCAGCCAATGGCCTCGTTCCAGGAGGGCCTCCCGCACCAGCTGCAATTGGGCAATGTCCAGCGTTTTGAAGGCGAGCTCGAGATAGCGCACACCGCCATGCAGCAGTTTCGTGCTGCGACAGCTGGTGCCACCACTGATGTCCCCTGCCTCCAGCAGAGCCACCGATAGGCCGCGACGAACGGCTTCATAGGCCACGGTTGCTCCGCTGGCACCGGCGCCGATCACCAGGAGATCGCAGTGATGATCACCCATGCCAGTTAAGGCTCCTGTTCACGGCATCGTCCCAGCGACTCTTCCACCGGCTGCGTTGCAGAGGGTCGATCTGGCAATGGAAGTGCTGGGCACCCGTGTTGCGCTCCGGGACCAGATCCTCAAGGTCGTTGATCAAGCCGGCCTGCATCCCTGCAAGAAGGGCAACACCGCGGGCGGTGCTCTCCAGATTCACAGGCCGTCGCACGGTCAGTCCGGTGCTGTCTG
>CAJWZN010000019.1 GCA_913050105.1 uncultured Synechococcus sp. | reverse complement strand
GCCGAACCCTCAGCGAAAAACTTGGAATGCTGGCCGATCGTGGCTGGCCAGTGATTCATCAATTGCTTCAACGCCATGGCGAACGTCCCGATTTAGTGATGGCCGCAGGTCTCTGCCATCAACTTGAAGCCCGCGAATGGTTGCTGGATCTGCTGAAACGCAGCCGCCACAACGACTCCATCAATCTGGTGACAGTTCAAGCCCTCGGTTGCTGGGGCGCAGAGGTGCCCACTGCTGTGGTGAATGAATGCCTGAAGCACCCAGGCCAAGAGCATCGACTCGCCGGACTCAAGCTGCTGGAATTCCGCTCCCACCGCCTTACAGACAGCGAACTACTGGACTTCTGCAGCGAAGCTCTCGACGATTTTCGGGAACCTGTAGCCATCGCAGCCATCCGCGTGCTGCAGCGTCGTGACGGCACAACCATCAGTGCACGACTGGCCGAGCTGTGTCGCGTTGGCTCCGACGGCGTAGCCAACGCCGCATTTCGGGCCCTGAGTTGCATCGCCACCAACGACAGCCAACAGTTCCTTTTGGAACTCAGCCAAACATTGGAAGATGAATCACGGCGCAAACTAGCCAGCCAAAAACTCAACGAACAGTTCAGAACGTAAAAAAGCCCAGCAAATGCTGAGCTTTCAAAATCCCCTCAATCCTGGGTTGAATTACCACTTTTTATAGGGCAGAAATTTCCCGCACATCGTAATTTTCACACGATCGCCTTTGGGATCTTCAATCTTGTCGACATCAAGAGTGAAGTCGATAGCACTCATAATGCCGTCGCCAAACTGCTCCTGAATAACATCTTTCAAGGGCATGCCATACACCTGCATGATCTCGTAAAAGCGGTAGATCAGCGGGTCGGTCGGGATCACTGGATCAAGGCTGCCCTTGGTGGGGTACTCCTGCAGAGCCGAGGTGATCGCTGGATCCAACGACAAAAGATCCGCCAATGTCTCAGCCTCTTGCTCCGATGCTGTGGCCTGACCGTAAAACAGTGAAGCAATCCAGACTTCATCCAGGCCCAGGGCAGCTTCTAAATCAGCAAAGCTCATCCCCTTGGCCTTCTTCGCAGACATCAAAGTGGCAGTCACAGTGTCCTGTGAAGGGGCTGCCAGAGAAGGCGTGCTGGGCGCAGCAGAAATAGTCATTGTTGGATAGCAGAAATCATCGCCGCTTCAAAAACAGCATCCCACCTCGGAATGTCACAGCAGCAGTGAAATTGTCCGGCAGTAACACCAGAAGGAATGCATTCATCGCGACCAAACTGAACATGAAATTTGGCTGTATTAAGCACATCAATTCTCCCGCGAATTGCTCAACACTGAAGTTCATTGCACGACCCTATGAGCTCCCTCTTCCGCTCAATTTCAACCTTGCTGATCAGCAGGCAGCTCAACGCCACGAACACCGCGACCCTCGTCTTGGAGCGGCTGTACTACGCCGAAGGGCGCCACGACTCCAGACATCCCCTTCACGGCAAATTTGATGGACTCTCCGTGATCGAACAGGCTTAATTCGGTGTCAATTGGCGTCAATTGGTATCAATTAATACGCCTTAAAGGTCATGCGCTCCTGAACACTGCGAAGGTTCCTGGTGAAGCCGGTGACCAGCACGTTGTCCAGCGGTCGCGAGCGCTTCAAGCAGCATCTGCGCAAGGTGGGCAGCGGAGAGCACACCAGCAAGGGCATGACCCGCGAAGAGGCTGCCGATGCACTCGACCTGATGTTGCACGGCGAGGCAAGCCCAGCCCAGATCGGTGCCTTCCTGATCGCGCATCGGATCCGTCGACCCGAGCCCCAGGAACTCACCGGCATGTTGGACACCTACCGGTTGCTTGGTCCGGTGATCACCAGCCGAGACGGGCGACCTGCTCCCCTCTGTTTCGGGATGCCCTACGACGGACGCACGCGAACAGCCCCGATCTATCCGCTCACCAGCCTGGTGCTGCTGGCCGGTGGTCAACCCGTGGTGCTTCAGGGCAGCAACCGCATGCCGGTCAAATACGGCGTGACCGCCATCGACCTGTTTCAGGCTCTCGGCCTTGATCTGAGAGGGCTTGAGCTGGACACAGTGCAGGAGGGCTTCCACCACCACGGCTTTGCGCTGATCCATCAACCGGATCACTTTCCGATCGCTGAAACCCTGATCACCTATCGGGAAGAGTTGGGCAAGCGGCCACCGGTGGCCAGCTTGGAACTGATCTGGACACCGCACCACGGCCGGCATCTTCTGGTGAGCGGGTTTGTGCATCCACCCACCGAAAGCAGGGCTTGGGAGGCACTGAAGCTGGCAGGAGAAACCGACCTTCTCACCGTGAAGGGGTTGGAGGGAGGCACCGACCTGCCGATCGGACGCGCCTGTATCACCGCACGGGTGCGCAATGGCGAAGCCGAGCGATTGATCCTCCATCCCAGAGACCACGGTTGCCATCACGCCGACGCGGAATGGACAGACATTGACCACTGGCATGACCAGGCCCTTGAAGCCCTGAACGGCTGTGGACCCCTCAGTGACGCCCTGCGCTGGAACGCTGCCGCATACCTCTGGTTTGCCGGAAGGACAGACAGCCTTGAGGCTGGGATCAAACTGGCCAAGAAGATTCTGGAAACGGGCCAGGCTGCCGCCCAACTGGCGCAACTTCAAGGCTGGCGCAAGGGCTTATCCATTCGATAGCGCTCGAATGGAACACCCGCAAT
Source organism: uncultured Synechococcus sp. (assembly GCA_913050105.1). Lineage (GTDB taxonomy): Bacteria > Cyanobacteriota > Cyanobacteriia > PCC-6307 > Cyanobiaceae > Parasynechococcus. The sequence continues at coordinate 12,953 of CAJWZN010000019.1, read as the reverse complement.
TGCAATGATTTCAGGTGCCACAACACTCCAACCCCGGCGTTCCAGCAACGGACGACTCAACTGACTGGCTTCCGTGCACAACCGCTCGACGCCTTCCGCCTGAGCCTCCATCTCGATCCGCTCGAGCAACGCTGTGCCATGCCCCTGCCGAGCCGCGCAACCACGGCAATACAGCAACGACAGTCGATCCTGCGGATGGCGAATGGCAAACGCTGCATCGTTACCGCTGATCCAGCCGCTCCCCTCCTTCAACGTGCGATCCAGCACCCCGGGCAACCAGGCCAGAGCAGCCCAGGCTTTCACCTGCTGATCGGAGTAGAGAGCCGGGGCCTGACTTTCCACTGCATCGGCATAGATCCCACGCAGCAGAGATGCATCGGCAGATCCAATCGGACGCAGAGCCATGCCATCAAGCCTGTGGGAATGTGAGTCTCACCCGCCCGCTGGTCGCCTTGCAGCGCCGCCGCATCCCCACCTTGCTGAGCGCGTTTCTAACGCTGCTGAACGACCGGCTCAGTGAAAGCATTTTTCTGCCGTTGCTCCCCTTCCTGCTGGCGGATTTCAGCAGCAGTGGCAGCACGGTTGGCCTGCTTTCGGGCACCTATGCCCTGTCCCAGTTCGCGGTGGCACCTCTGATCGGAGCCTTAAGCGATCGCTTCGGCCGCCGACCGGTCATCACGGTCTGCGTTGCTGGTTCGGTGGTGGGTATGGGTCTCTTCGCGATCACCCTGACACTGCCCTGGCAGGACATCTGGCCGGGAGCCACCGCTGCAGGCCTGCCACTGGCCCTGCTCTTCCTCGCTCGGATCATCGATGGCATGAGCGGCGGCACGGCCGCCACCGCAACAGCGGTCCTTGCCGACATCACCACACCGGAAAACCGGGCCAAAGCCTTTGGACTGATCGGCGTTGCCTTCGGGCTGGGCTTCGCTCTCGGCCCTGGACTGGGAGGCCTGCTCGGAGAAATGAACCGCATATTTCCGGCATGGGGGGCCACCGGCTTCGCCGCAGTGAATCTGGTGATGGTGAGCCTGCTTCTGCCGGAAACCCATCCGCTGGAAGCCCGCAAACCACTGCCGCGCAAACGGGCTCTCAATCCCGTATCGCTGCTGCGCAACGTTTTCGCTCAGGCCGATGTACGGCGTCTGGCCATGGCCTTTTTCGGCTTCTTCATGGCCTTCAACGGCTTCACAACCATTCTGGTGCTGTATCTCCGTAACTCTTTCAATTGGACCGAAGGCATGGCAGGCGCTGCCTTCGCCCTGGTTGGGGTGATCGCCATGGTGGTGCAGGGGGGACTGATCGGTCCCCTTGTGAAGCGGTTTGGAGAATTGCGCCTCACCCTGACTGGCCTCGGTCTACTGACGGTGGGTTGTGTGCTGGTGCCAATGGCCACCGTGGAAACATCCATGCCGGTGATCTACAGCGCTGTGGCCCTGCTGGCACTGGGAACCGGCCTGGTCACACCCTGTTTGCGAGCCCTGATTTCCAGAAAGCTGAACCGGGATGGACAAGGCGCCGCTCTGGGAGGTCTGCAGGGCCTGCAAAGCCTCGGCACATTTCTTGGGGCTTCTGCCGCCGGTTTCAGCTACGACCGCCTGGGCCAGACCAGTCCGTTCTGGATCGGAGCCGCAGTGCTCATGGGGGTTGCTGTTCTGGTGGCTGGCCGTCCTCAGGGAGGTCAGCTGGAACACCAAACTTGATTGCTACGTTGCAAATCTGACTACATCAGTGCCACCAGCCATCCCATGAGTTCCGATGTGCTGAGTCCGGATCGCTACATCAACCGTGAGCTGAGCTGGATTGCATTCAATCAGCGCGTTTTGGCTCAGGCGCTGGATCAACGCACACCCCTGCTCGATCAGGCGAAATTCAGCGCCATTTTCAGCAACAACCTCGATGAATTCTTCATGGTGCGAGTGGCATCGCTGAAGTCTCAGGTGGAAGCCGGAATCACCAAGCCCAGCGAAGACGGCAAGACGCCTCTTGAACAGCTGCTCACCATCCGCGAACAATTGATGCCCCTGCTGCAGCAACAGCAGGATCATTTCCGGTTACGCCTCAAGAAACAACTGCAGCAACACCATGTGCAGCTTCTGGATTACGACCAGCTGAACGATCGCCAGCGGCAGTGGGTGGATGACACGTTCCGAAGCTCGGTGTTCCCGGTGTTGACACCCCTGGCAGTGGATCCGGCCCATCCCTTCCCGTTCGTCAGCAACCTGAGCATGAACGTGGCGGCTGTGATTCGTGATCCAGAAACAGACCAGCGCCAGTTCGCCCGGTTGAAGGTTCCCCAGAAGAATCTTCCCCGCTTCATGGCCATCCCAATGGAGCTAAGCGATCACGATCCAGCTCCAATCCACAGCGCCATTCCGCTGGAGCAGATGATCGCCTACAACCTCGCCCTGCTGTTCCCCGGCATGGCCGTGGAGGGGCATTACGTCTTCCGCGTCACCCGTGATGCAGATCTCGAGCTGAGGGATCTTGAGGCAGACGATCTGATGCTGGCGCTGGAAAAAGGACTGCGCAAACGCAGGGTGGGCGGAGAAGTGGTGCGTCTGGAAGTACCCAACGAGATGCCCGACGACGTGGTGGCGATGCTGATGCAGGGACTCGCCGTTGAAGAGGAAGACCTCTACAAAATTGATGGGCTCCTGGGCCTCGACGATCTGTTCGGACTGGTGGGGTTGCCGCTATCGAAGTTGAAGAGCAGATCCCATAACGGTCAGACCCCCGATCTTCTGGCGCGCTCGCAGCAGCACCTGGTCGATGAAGGAACGGTCAACCCGGAGGAATTTGACGACATCTTTTCGGTGATGCGTCAGCAGGACATCCTTCTGCATCACCCCTATGACCTGTTCTCCACAACCGTGGAGGAATTCATCAATCAAGCTGCAGATGATCCCCAGGTCATGGGGATCAAGATGACTCTTTACCGAACATCGAAGGATTCACCGATCATCGCAGCGCTCATCCGCGCTGCCGAAAACGGCAAGCAGGTGATGGCCCTGGTGGAGCTCAAAGCCCGCTTCGATGAAGACAACAACATCCAGTGGGCGCGGCAACTTGAGCGAGCAGGCGTTCACGTGGTGTATGGCGTGCTCGGCCTGAAAACCCACACCAAAATCGTGCTCGTGGTGCGCCGAGAGCAGGACCAAGTGCGCAGCTACGTGCACATCGGCACCGGCAATTACAACTCGAAAACATCCAAGCTCTACACCGACCTCGGACTACTTTCCACCCGCCCCGAGCTGGGACAGGACCTGGTGGAGTTGTTCAATTATCTGACGGGATTTTCAAAGCAGCAGAGCTTCCGCAAACTGCTGGTGGCACCCGTCACTCTGCGGAAGGGGATGAAGGCTTTGATCCGCCGCGAAATCGACCATGCACAGGAAGGACGTCCAGGATTGATCCGAGCCAAGATGAATTCGCTGGTGGATCCCGAGATCATCAGCTTGCTCTACGAAGCATCCGAGGCGGGCATCCAGATTGAACTGATCATCCGCGGAATGTGCAGCCTGATTCCAGGCAAGAAAGGACTGAGCGACAACATCCGCGTGATCAGCATCATTGGCCAGTTTCTGGAGCACTCGCGCATCTTCTGGTTCAGCAACGGTGGAACGCCAGAGGTGTACATCGGCAGTGCTGACTGGATGACCAGGAATCTGGATCGTCGCGTGGAGGCTGTAACGCCGATTGAAGAACCTGCCTTGCAGGAGAAATTGGAACGACTCTTGTCGCTTTATCTCAACGACAATCGTGGAGCCTGGGACATGCACAGCGATGGCAGCTTCACCCAGCGCAAGCCCAAAGATGATGAACCGGAGAGCAATTCACAGATCGAATTAATTAATGCATGGAGCCAGGGACTCACGACCTTGTAATGCTTCATCATTAAAAATTGTCTTGATCTGTCTCCTTCGATACGGGCGAAAGCGTTGATTTTGATGCATTTTCTACCAGAAAGGTGAAAATTCTGAGAGATCTCAAGACAGCGAAGTTCAGCTGCTGAAAGTTTTCGCTTTTGCGCCGTTCCTTCTCAACACTGAGTGCTAAGTTCAGCTCAAATTTATTCAGGAGACCAGGGTGATGGGGATCCCTCTGGACTCTTCCGGCAAGGCTGAAAAGTCTTCTCGGAAGATACCTGCACTGCCGTCCACCGGACGTCGGTCAACATCGAGCCAAAGCAGACGTTTAGCCACTGATTCCATTGGCTTCTATCTGAGCAGCATTGGCCGCATTCCGCTACTGACTGCCGCCGAAGAAATCGAACTTGCACATCATGTGCAGGCGATGAAACAGCTTCAGGACGTTGGAGAGGATGATCTCACCTCCCGCCAGCGGCACAAGATCCGCATGGGCAAACGTGCTCGCGACCGAATGATGGCCGCCAACCTGCGCCTGGTTGTGAGCGTCGCCAAGAAGTATCAGAACCAGGGGCTGGAATTGCTGGACCTGGTTCAGGAGGGTGCAATCGGATTGGAGCGCGCCGTCGATAAGTTCGACCCCGCAATGGGCTACAAGTTTTCGACGTATGCCTACTGGTGGATCCGTCAGGGAATGACCCGGGCGATTGACAACAGCGCCCGCACCATTCGCCTGCCGATCCACGTGAGCGAAAAGCTATCCAAGATGCGCCGCATCTCTCGGGAGCTCTCACACCGTTTTGGCCGTCAGCCCAACCGGCTGGAGCTGGCCAGTGCCATGGGGATCGAACCCCGTGATCTCGAAGACCTGATCTCTCAGAGCGCCCCATGCGCTTCCCTCGACGCGCACGCCCGAGGGGAGGAGGATCGCAGCACTCTTGGTGAACTGATTCCTGACCCCAACGGCGAGGAGCCGATGGAAGGAATGGACCGCAGCATTCAGAAAGAGCACTTGGGCGGCTGGCTCTCACAGCTGAACGAGCGAGAACAGAAGATCCTCAAGCTTCGGTTTGGCCTCGGTGGTGAAGAGCCTCTGACGCTGGCGGAAATCGGTCGTCAGATCAATGTCTCCCGCGAACGGGTCCGACAACTCGAGTCCAAAGCGATCCTCAAGCTGCGGGCCATGACCAACCACCAGCAGGCCGCCTGATCACTTCGACCTCAAGCAGTGGCATCCTGACGATCACCGCATGGATGGTGATCGTTCTTGGGACAGCGCTCTTGGCGCGTCGTCAGTGGCCCAATCAACGCGAACTCAGCAGAAAGATTGTGCACATCGGCACAGGTGCTGTGATTCCCATGGCCTGGTGGTTCGCCATCCCAGCCCCAATCGCAATTCCCTTTGCTGGGATCGTCACACTGGCAACGGCAATCAACCAGCGATGGCGACTGGTCCCCGCCATTGAAGATGTTGACCGCAACAGCTACGGGACAACCGCGTACGGCCTGGCCATCACCTCACTGCTGGTGCTCTTCTGGCCGGATCGACCAGATGCTGTCAGCGCAGGAGTGCTGGTGATGGCCTGCGGTGATGGTCTGGCCGGGCTAGTCGGTCGCGCCGTGACATCACCGAGTTGGTCGGTTGCCGGCCAAACGAAATCTCTGGTGGGAACAGCCACCATGCTGATGGTGTCCTTTGGGGTGCTGCTGGCCTTAACCATCGCCAGCGGCTCAGGTGCCAACGGAACAGGTGCCCTGCTGTTGGCAGCTGTCGCCACAGGGCTGGAACAGATCAGCCCAGCCGGAATCGACAACCTCAGCGTTCCCATGGTGGTGGGTTGTCTCTGGGCTGCAACGCTGAGTTGAAGCAAAGCATTGCGTTCCGAAGTTAGTGCGAAGGAAGACACTGTCAGCGCGTCGAATCCAACAGACCCTCAGGGTGCAATGAGGTGACAATCAGGCCGGAACTGCCGGTTGAAGTTCGCCCACCGCAGCAGCCAGATCCAGCAACAGCTGTTCTGTGGTCTCCAGGCTGATGCAGGCATCAGTGATGCTCTGGCCGTAGGTGAGTTGTGAAAGATCAGCCGTCAACTTCTGATTACCTTCCACCAAATGGCTTTCGATCATCACACCCATCACATGCTGCGATCCGGCCCTGAGCTGATCGGCAACAGAAGCCAAAACGTCGGACTGACGGCGGTAATCCTTGTTGGAGTTGGCATGGCTGCAGTCCACCATCAGCCGTTCCTTTAACCCGGCCTTGCTCAACTCAGACGCCGCAGCCTGAACAGCCTCCAGGTGATAGTTGCTGCCGCCATTTCCGCCGCGCAACACCAGGTGGCCATGTGGATTTCCTGTGGTGCTCACGATCGAGGCATGACCCTCCCCGTTGATGCCAAGAAAATGATGGGGCCTGGCAGACGCCTGCATCGCATTGATAGCGATGCTGGCGCTGCCATCCGTACCGTTTTTGTAACCGACCGGCATCGACAAACCCGATGCCATCTCACGGTGCGTCTGGCTTTCAGTGGTCCTGGCGCCGATGGCGGTCCAGCTGATCAGATCAGCGATGTACTGGGGAACCACAGGATCTAGCAGTTCTGTAGCCGTCGGCATCCCCTCCCGAGCCAGGTCCAACAGCAATCCGCGAGCACGCCGCAAGCCGGTGTTGATGTCGTAAGAACCGTCGAGATGTGGGTCGTTGATCATCCCTTTCCAACCCACGGTTGTACGAGGCTTCTCGAAATACACCCGCATCACCACCTCCAACTGATCCTTCAACCGCTCCCTGATCAGAGCCAAACGCTTGGCGTAGTCACGCGCAGCCGTCACATCGTGTACGGAGCACGGGCCCACCACCACCAGCAGGCGCAGATCTTCACCCCGCAGAATCGCCTGTATCCGTCGACGCGCGGAAGCCACTGTCTCGGTTGAAGCGGCATCGATGGGCAGCTCACGATGCAGGAGCGCAGGAGCCACGAGCGGGCGCGTTTCCACCACATGCAGATCTGAGGTGGAGGCCATGACCTAAGCACTGAATCGATCCAAGGCTACGCACCTTGCCCAGAAGCAACAGAGGCCCGTCCGGAAGAATGGTGTGAAGCCCCGCACCTACATCCCATGCTGAGCGCTTACCGCACGTTGGCCGCAGAACGGGAAGCCCAGGGCGTTCCTGCTCTGGCTCTGACTGCTGAGCAGACGCAGGGGCTCACAGAACTGCTGCAAAACCCTCCATCCGGTGAAGACGAAACCCTGCTGCATCTGCTGAGTCAGCGCATCCCGCCGGGCGTGGACGAAGCGGCCTATGTCAAAGCCACCTGGCTCAGCGCGGTTGCCCAGAGCAATGTCAACAGCCCCCTGGTGTCACCACTGGACGCCACCAGACTCCTTGGAACGATGGTGGGCGGTTACAACGTGGCCGCTCTGATCGAGCTGTTGAAACACAGCAACACAGAACTGGCGGCCTGCGCTGCCGCTGGACTCAGTCGCATCCTGCTCGTTTACGACGCCTTTAATGAAGTGATGGAGCTGGCGGTCAGCAATCGCTTCGCCAAGCAGGTGGTGGAGAGCTGGGCCGCCGCCGAATGGTTCACATCCAAACCGAAACTGGCCGAGAGCATCACCGTCACGGTGTTCAAGATTGAGGGTGAAACCAACACCGACGACCTCTCCCCCGCCACCCACGCCACAACGCGGCCGGACATTCCCCTGCACGCCCTGGCCATGCTGGAAACCCGCGATCCAGAGGGGCTCAACACAATCGCGACCCTGAAGGAGAAAGGACATCCCGTGGCCTATGTGGGTGATGTTGTGGGAACAGGAAGTTCCCGCAAAAGCGCCATTAATTCCGTGCTTTGGCACACCGGTGATGACATCCCCTATGTGCCCAACAAAAGGGCCGGCGGTGTGATCCTCGGTGGCAAGATCGCACCGATTTTTTTCAACACCGCAGAAGACTCCGGCGCGCTGCCGATCGAGTGCGATGTCACGATCCTGAATACCGGTGATGTGATCACCATCCGGCCCCATGCTGGAACGATCGAGCGGGATGGCACGGTGGTGAGCCGCTTCCAGCTCAATCCCAGCACCATTGGTGATGAGGTGCGTGCCGGTGGCCGGATTCCCCTGATGATCGGTCGTGCACTGACCGACAAGGTACGGGCGAAGCTCGGACTGCCTCCGTCGGATCTGTTCATCAGACCCTCCGCACCGGAAAACACCGGCAAGGGGTACACCCTCGCCCAGAAAATGGTTGGCAAGGCATGCGGCCTGCCTGGTGTGCATCCAGGCACCAGCTGCGAACCACTGATGACCACGGTCGGTTCCCAGGACACCACTGGACCGATGACCCGCGATGAGATGAAGGAACTCGCCTGCCTCGGGTTCTCATCCGACCTGGTGATGCAGAGCTTCTGCCACACCGCGGCCTATCCGAAGCCTGTGGATCTGCAGACCCAGAAGGATCTCCCCGATTTCTTCGCACAACGCGGCGGAGTGGCGTTACGCCCCGGAGACGGGATCATCCACAGCTGGCTCAACCGCATGTTGCTGCCCGACACGGTGGGGACAGGCGGTGACAGCCACACCCGCTTCCCGCTGGGCATTTCCTTCCCCGCGGGATCCGGCCTGGTGGCCTTCGCCGCGGCCATCGGTGCCATGCCATTGGACATGCCCGAGTCGGTGCTGGTGCGCTTCAGCGGCTCTCTGCAGCCGGGAGTCACCCTGCGGGATGTGGTCAATGCCATCCCCTGGATCGCAATTCAGCGGGGCCTACTGACCGTTGAAAAGGCCAACAAAAAAAATCTGTTCAATGGCCGGATCATGGAGATCGAAGGGCTCCCCGACCTGAAGCTCGAGCAGGCCTTTGAACTCACGGATGCCAGTGCCGAACGCTCCTGCGCCGGATGCACGATCAAGCTCTCCGAAGAGACCGTCAGCGAATACCTGAGCAGCAACGTGGCACTGCTGAAGAACATGATCGCCCGGGGTTACAGCGATGCCCGCACCCTGGCTCGAAGGATCAAGGAGATGGAAGCCTGGCTCGCCAACCCGCAACTTCTCACCGCAGACGCTGATGCTGACTACGCCGAAGTGCTTGAAATCGACCTCAACGAGCTCACAGAACCGGTAGTGGCCTGCCCCAACGATCCCGACAACGTGAAGCTGCTCAGCGAGGTGGCGGGGAATCCGGTCCAGGAGGTGTTCATCGGATCGTGCATGACCAACATCGGCCATTACCGAGCTGCCGCAAAGGTGCTGGAAGGCGCGGGCCAGAACGAAGCGCGACTCTGGGTCTGTCCACCAACCCGAATGGATGAGGAAACGCTGAAGGCTGAGGGTTACTACGCCACCTTTGAAGCAGCAGGATCACGAATGGAGATGCCCGGCTGCTCCCTGTGCATGGGCAATCAGGCCCGGGTTGACGACAACACCACCGTGTTCTCCACCAGCACCCGCAACTTCAACAATCGACTTGGCAAGGGTGCTCAGGTTTATCTCGGTAGTGCTGAATTGGCGGCCGTCTGCGCTCAGCTGGGCCGCATCCCAACACCAGACGAATATCGGAGCATCGCGGCCGAGAAAATCGACCCACTCTCCGATCAGCTCTATCGCTACCTGAACTTCGACCAGATCGACGGGTTTGAAGATCAGGGCAGGGTCATCAGCAGCACCGATGAAGCTGCCGTTCTGGCCCAGGCCTAAACCAAACCGTCTGTGCCCTCTTTAAGCGAACCAAAAAAACGACGACACCTTCTGAGCTCCAGCCGCAGCATCAGCCGGATGCTGGAACGCCGCTGGTTGGTTGTGGTGCTGGCTCTGTCCCTCACCGGGCTGGGCGCGGCCATCACAGGGCTGCTGTTCACCAGTGGCGTCAACCTCCTGCGGGATTGGCGACTCGACCTACTGGATGATCTGCCGGCCTGGCTGGTGTTGCCGGCCCTTGGGGGCTTCGGCGGGATGGTGTCGGCATGGCTGGTGACCCGTCTGTCACCAGCAGCAGGTGGTGCCGGCATCACTCACATCATGGGCTTTCTGCGGCACCGACCTGTGCCGATGGGGTTGCGGGTGGGGCTGGTGAAGCTGGTCGCCGGGATCATTGCCATCGGTTGTGGTTTTCCGCTTGGACCAGAGGGACCTGCGGTGCAGATGGGGGGATCAGTGGCCTGGAAGATGTCGCGCTGGCTGAGAGCACCGGTGGCGTTCCGCCGCGTGATCGTCGCCGCTGGCGGTGGTGCCGGCATCGCGGCTGTTTTCAGCGCACCCATCGGTGGCTTTATCTATGCGATCGAGGAGCTACTCCATTCAGCCCGGCCGGTGGTGCTGCTTCTGGTGCTGATCACCACCTTCTCCGCCGACACCTGGGCCGACGTGATGGGAGGAGGGGGCCTCAGCAGCACCATCGGCTTCCAGCTGGAGAGGCAATACACCCCACTTGTGCGTTTCCTTCCGATCGACCTGATCTACCTGATCGCCCTGGGGGTGGTAGTGGGTGTGCTGGCGGAGCTCTACACCCGATACGTGCTCACAATGCAGCGCCAGGGCAGCCGTTGGTTCGGTGACCGACTCATCCTGCGGATGACCCTCAGTGGCGTTGTGCTCGGCTGCGTCTACGCCGCCCTGCCGGAAACCTTCCACAACCCCAGTGAACTCAAACATCTGATCGGAGCCGGAGAAGCCGACATCAACCTGGCACTGTCGAGCTTTGTGGTGCTGTTTTTCTGCACCGGCCTGGCTGCGGGGTCAGGGGCACCCGGCGGGCTGTTCATGCCGATGCTCACCCTCGGTGGTGCCCTCGGACTGACCTGCGGTACATGGATGCAATCCCTCACGGGCTATGTGCCTACCACCTACGTCTTCGCAGGCATGGGAGCCTTCGTGGCCGGCTGCTCACGCACGCCAATCTCAGCGATGTTTCTGGCGTTCGCTCTCACCAAAGATCTGTTAATCCTTAAACCCATTCTGGTGACCAGCCTCACCAGCTTCGTTGTGGCACGACTGTTCCATCCCCATTCGATCTATGAACGTCAGATGGGGATGGAACTTGATTCCGAGGAGCGAATGGAAAAACAACTCAACCGTCACCGCCGGCCGTTCAGTGCGCCGATGCCCCCACAGTCCTCCAAAGGAGACCTCAGCTGAATCAGGAAACGCTGCTGTTCGATCCGGTCCAGCCGGACAACGATGCTCTCAAGGCAGTGCTGGCCTTTCCGAGCACGTATTCCGTGGGAATTACAAGCCTGGGATATCAGATCGTCTGGGCGACGCTGGCCCAACGCAGCGATGTCGATGTTCGTCGTTTATTCACCGACCAGGGAGATCCACTGCCACGACGCTGCGACCTGTTCGGACTCTCTCTGAGCTGGGAGCTGGATGGACCTGTCCTCCCTGAGCTGCTGCAGAACCAGCACATTCCGATCTGGGCCGAAAACCGTGGCGATGACGACCCGATCGTGTTCGGTGGCGGGCCGGTTCTCACCGCCAACCCCGAGCCCTTGGCACCATTTTTTGATGCTGTGCTGCTGGGCGATGGCGAACTGCTGCTGGATGCCTTCATCGATGCCCTGCAGGAATGCCGCAGGGCTCCACGATCAGAACGATTGCGACGACTGGCCATGGTGGCGGGGGTCTATGTGCCCAGCCTCTACATCCCGCGTTACGACGCGACGGGCGCGCTGATTGGTGTGGAACCGGTGGATTCAGACGTACCCCCACTGGTGGAAAAGCAAACCTGGCGAGGCAACACGCTCAGCCATTCAAAAGTGGTGACCCCGGATGCAGCCTGGCCAGACATCCACATGGTGGAGGTGGTGCGCAGCTGTCCGGAACTTTGCCGCTTCTGCCTGGCGAGCTATCTCACTTTGCCGTTCCGTACCTCCTCCCTTGATGACGGCTTGATTCCCGCCGTGGAAAAAGGTCTGAAAGCCACACGACGGCTGGGCCTGCTTGGAGCCTCAGTGACCCAGCACCCCCAGTTCAGTGATCTGCTCCAGTGGCTGGATCAGGATCGCTTTGATGACACCCGCGTGAGCGTCAGCTCGGTTCGAGCCGCGACCGTGACGCCGGAACTTGGAAGGATTCTGGCCAAACGCGGCAGCAGGTCGCTCACGATCGCGATCGAAAGCGGCAGCGAACGGATGCGGACTGTGGTGAACAAAAAACTCACCACCGAGGCGATCCATGAAGCAGCACGCCACGCCAAACAAGGCGGCCTCTCCGGGCTGAAGCTCTACGGGATGGTCGGCCTTCCAACCGAAACCGATGCAGATGTAGAAGCCACCGCCGACCTGCTGCTGACACTGAAAAAAGGAACGCCTGGCCTGCGCTTCACCCTCGGCGTCAGCACCTTTGTTCCCAAGGCTCAGACACCATTTCAATGGCAAGGCGTCAGGCCAGAAGCCGAAAAACGACTGAAACGGCTGGCCAAACGTCTCAAGCCCAAGGGCATCGAGTTCCGACCCGAAAGCTATGGCTGGAGTGTGATCCAGGCACTGCTGTCGCGCAGTGACCGACGACTGGCACCGGTGATCGCAGCGGTGGGTGAAGGCAGAGAAAGCATGGGGGGTTGGAAGAAGACCTACCGCGCGGCCCTCAACGGCGAGCTGGAGCCGATGCCGGGCCCCGACCTTCCAATGCCACCTCCCTGGGCGGAGGTGACCCAGGAGTCATGGGACAGCACACGAACCCTGCCCTGGAGCCATCTCAGGGGTCCGCTAACGCCGGAACGACTGCGGGATCATCACGATCAGGCCCTGGCACTGGCTGGGGATGCCGAATAAAGGCACAAAGTCCGGCCAGCAGGATCCAGCCGAGCAGATTCAACCGCGCGTCAAAGAAAGGCAGATCGGTGATGTGCATCGCCAGCAGCACCAGCGCTGAGGTCCACCACGCCCGCTCCAGAGGAGCCCGCTGCAAGATGTCACATCGAAGCGCCAGCACCAACAGTGCCAACACCGTGCCCGTGATCAGCAGCGCCACCGGCAATCCGTGGCTGATCGCCAGCTCTAGCGGAAGGTTGTGGGAGTGCCCATGCCAACGCTTGGCGGCATAGATCGGATACATCACGCTGAAGGCCGCCGAACCCCA
>CAJWZN010000018.1 GCA_913050105.1 uncultured Synechococcus sp. | reverse complement strand
GAAACCTGTTCCACATCGCCTGGCAGGGCAACTTCGAGCAGTGGGTCGCCGACCCTCTGCACGTGCGCCCCATCGCTCACGCAATCTGGGATCCCCACTTTGGTGAAGGCGCCATCAAGGCCTTCACTCAGGCGGGAGCCTCTTCTCCGGTGAACATCGCATTTTCCGGTCTGTACCACTGGTGGTACACGATCGGCATGCGCACCAACACAGAGCTGTATCAGGGCTCCATCTTCATGATGATCCTGTCGGCCTGGGCTCTGTTTGCCGGTTGGCTGCATCTGCAGCCCAAGTTCCGCCCTTCCCTGGCATGGTTCAAGAACGCTGAGTCGCGCCTGAACCATCACCTAGCCGTTCTGTTCGGCTTCAGTTCGATTGCCTGGACCGGTCATCTGGTCCACGTCGCTATCCCTGAAGCCCGCGGGCAGCACGTTGGTTGGGACAACTTCCTCAACGTTCTTCCTCATCCCGCCGGTCTTGGACCTTTCTTCACCGGCAACTGGGCTGTTTATGCCCAGAACCCTGATTCACTGACTCAGGCGTTTGGCAGTTCTGAAGGTGCTGGTACCGCGATTCTCACGTTCCTCGGTGGATTCCATCCGCAGAGTGAAGCGCTGTGGCTCACAGATATCGCTCACCACCATCTGGCCATCGGTTGCCTTTTTGTGATCGCCGGCCATATGTACAGGACCAATTTCGGAATTGGTCACTCCATCAAGGAGATTCTTGAAACCCACAACCCACCCAAGGGCACCCCTGGTGACCTTGGTGCTGGCCACAAGGGTCTTTACGACACCATCAACAACAGCCTGCACTTCCAGCTAGGTCTGGCTCTCGCCTCCCTGGGCGTGGTCACCAGCCTGGTAGCGCAGCACATGTATGCGATGCCGTCGTATGCCTTCATCGCGAAGGACTACACGACTCAGGCAGCTCTGTACACCCACCACCAGTACATCGCCATCGCTTTGATGTGCGGTGCCTTCGCCCACGGTGCGATCTTCTTCATTCGTGACTACGACCCCGAAGCCAACAAGGACAATGTCCTGGCCCGGATGCTCGAGCACAAGGAAGCGATCATCAGCCATCTGAGCTGGGTCTCTCTCTTCCTCGGTTTCCACACCCTCGGCCTTTACGTTCACAACGATGTGGTCGTGGCCTTCGGAACCCCCGAGAAGCAGATTCTGGTGGAACCCGTCTTCGCTCAGTTCGTTCAGGCCGCTTCCGGCAAGGCGATCTACGGCTTTGACGTGCTCCTTTCCAGTGCATCGAGCTCCGCCAGCCTGGCGTCTCAGAACATTCCTGGTGACCACTACTGGTTGGACGCCATCAATGGCAATACCGATGTGTTCCTTCCCATCGGTCCTGGCGACTTCCTGGTTCACCATGCGATCGCTCTGGGTCTGCACACCACCACCCTCATCCTTGTGAAGGGTGCTCTGGATGCCCGTGGCTCCAAGCTGATGCCCGACAAGAAGGATTTTGGCTACTCCTTCCCCTGTGATGGACCTGGTCGTGGCGGCACCTGCGATATCTCAGCCTGGGATGCCTTTTATCTGGCCGTCTTCTGGGCTTTGAACACCGTGGGTTGGCTGACCTTCTACTGGCACTGGAAACACCTGGCCATCTGGTCTGGCAATGTTGCCCAGTTCAACGAATCCAGCACCTATCTGATGGGTTGGTTCCGCGATTACCTGTGGCTCAACTCCTCCCAGCTGATCAACGGTTACAACCCCTTCGGCAGCAACAACCTTGCTGTCTGGGCCTGGATGTTCCTCTTCGGTCACCTGGTTTGGGCAACTGGTTTCATGTTCCTGATCTCCTGGCGGGGTTACTGGCAGGAGCTGATTGAGACCATCGTCTGGGCTCATCAGCGCAGCCCCATCGCCAACATGATGGGTTATCGCGATAAGCCTGTTGCTCTCTCGATTGTTCAGGCACGTGTTGTTGGTCTCGCCCACTTCACTGTCGGCTATGTCCTCACGTACGCGGCCTTCCTGATCGCGTCGACCTCAGGCAAGTTCGGCTGATCATTTTCAGCTCAACTGTTTGATCAACGAGTCGTTCCTCGTCTTTACCCGTCCGGTTCACCGGACGGGTTTTTTTATGCTCAGGGTTACAAAAGGGATTTCATGTCGGATCAGTGGACCCGGTTTCAGAGGAATCTCGGGGTCTGGCAGGGATGTTTCACCACGTTCGATCAGCAGCTGCAGCTGCAGCATGTTCAGCCCTCCGAGCTGACGTTGTCTCTGGCTCCGTCTGGATCGAGCATTGAACTGGCGCTGCTCTTCTGGCCCAAGCAGGACTCAGTCAGCATTGCTTCGCAATCGGGTGATCCGGTCAAGCGGATCGGCCAACACTTCAGCAGCCTTCAACCTGAACTCTGTTTCTTTCCGACAGGGAGTTTTTGCCGAGGGTCGCTCTTCATTGCGCCTGTCCCACAGGTCTGGTCGCGTCCATTTGCTGAATTCGGATTTCTCTTCCAAGACAGGCGTCATCGCCTCGTTCTGCTCTGGGATGGGTCGGGGCGTTTGGATCGAATCGTTTTGATTCGTGAGTTTCGTGCCGGTTGCAATGTTGAGGAGCGGCCGGCATTTGAGCCTGAAATGCTTTCGGGTGAGTGGTTGCTGGAAGAGACCAATCGGATCTCAGGACATGGTGAGGACCATTCCAACGTCATCCGTCGTGGCATGACAGTGGAAGCGGAGGATCTTGATGGCCTGATCGCTCTTCCCGATGGTGGGGCCATTCGAGCGCCCAAGACTCTGGGCGATCAGAAAGGAGTGGACATTGAGGCTTGGTGGTGTGCCGGTCCCGATCGAATTGAAAGAATTGTTCGGCGTTACGACTTGCATGGCAGCTGGGTTGGCGCTGACCATCAACTCTTGACGCGAGCATGAGTCCAGATGCATTCAGGGATGATTGGAAGGTTGGCTCTTGCCACCCGACCGACTGAAGGCGATGTCCAAAGTCCGCAGGTAAGTGTGCAAACCGGCGTCCTGGATGGGCAATACGTAGGCATCTGCGCCGGATTCATTGTGGTGGGAGTGCCAATACCCAGGTGGGGTCACGAAGGCGGCTCCGGCAACCCAGTTCTCCCGGTGCCCATTGCAAATCATTCCGTCGTCATCAAGCTCCGTCCCGATCAGCGTGTAGCAGCCAGGTTTGCAGGCCACGGCGAAATCCAGGGCGATCGACTGGTGTCGATGCGGGCGTTGCACCTGCCCCGACGGAAGAATGCCGAGCATCGCCCAAAGGGTGTGCGTCACAGTTCGCGTTTGCGGGAATGCATTGTTTCCGAGCAGCACACTCACACGGTTGGCATTCGCCCCCCGGGGATTTCGAGCGATGGCATCCAGTTCAGCGCGAGCGTCACGGTGGCTGTAGAAGCAAGGCTCAAAGATCGGTTTCACGGTGCTGACGCCGAGGTATCTCAACAGAGGTGCGTCATGCACCCAGTACAAACCTGCAGTTGAATCACTGCTGTGAATCGCTTCTCCACCTGCCGGCAGAACGAAGGTGTCGCCGGCCGTCCAGTGGAAGGTCTGCCCGCAGGCTTGGCTCCTGCCTTCGCCTCGCGCGACGAAGAACAGCTGGCTGGTGGCATCGGCACTGGTCCGCAGCGAGTCTCCATCCAGTCGGATGAAGTTGCCACATAGAGAGGGTCCTGTGGCAGGCCCCTCGCACTCAAGTTCCTCGCTCAGATCAAGTGGCTTGAGTTCTGTGCCTGCCTGATCGAAGAAGCTGGCCGGAAAACAGCGATAGGGGATTCTGCTGATCAACCCCTTCTGCAGAGGGTTGGCAGCCGAGCTGTAGTCGAAGAACTGGGCCTGGGAACTAGTGGGAGTTCCCGCCTGCCTGGTCACTGTCATCTCGCTTCCAAGACACCGCGTCAGCGACGCTTTATCGGTGAACCTTAATGTGCGAGCTCCTGAAGCAGTTGCGACTGTTGGTGCCGTTCCTGCTGACTCTTGCGACCAGCAGGCTCATCCAGATTCCTGACGCTTGAGCAGGACATAGACCGGTGGAACCACGAAGAGCGACAACGCAGAGGACACCAGCAGTCCGCTGAAAACCACCGTGCCGATACTGATCCGACTGGCAGCTCCGGCTCCGCTGGCCAGCAGCAGGGGCAGGAATCCCGCCAATGAGGTGACAGCCGTCAACAGGATCGGACGAATTCGGTTCGCGGCAGCATCAAGAATCGCCTCCTGAACCCTCATTCCGGCAGCCCGTCGCTGATTCGCGAATTCCACGATCAGGATGCCGTTTTTAGCCGCAAGACTCACCAGCACCAACAGGCCCATCTGCCCGTACACATCCAGTGGCAAACCGCGCAACTTCAGTCCGATCAAGGCCCCCATCAACGCAATCGGAACGGTCAGGAGAATGATCAATGGATCGAGAAAGCTCTCATAAAGCCCGGCCAGCAGCAGGTAGACCACCACAACCCCCAGGCCGAACAGCTGCCATGTGACGCCAGCGGCTTTGCTCTCTTCACGGGCCAGCCCAGTGAAGGCCAAGCCGATGTTCTGGCCAGCGACCTGCTCGCCGGCGCGGTTCAGCAGTTGAAGGGCTTCTCCGCTGCTCACTCCTGCCGCAGGCACCGCGGTCACGTTGATGGCCCGCTTGAGACCGTAGTGACGGATGCTGTTGGCACCCTCCGTGCGATCCAGGCTGGCGAAGTTGTTCACTGAGAGCAGCTCTCCCTGGCGATTGCGGACCATCAGTCCTGAGAGATCGGTCGGCTGACTTCGACCCTGACCGTCAAGCTGCACAACGATGCTTCGGATCTGTCCCCCCTCGAAGGTGTCGTCGATGTAGCGGCCACCAATTGCTGTACCGATATCCCGCAGCGTGGCACCCACATCCAGATCCAGAGCAGCCATCTGGTCACGGTCCAACTTCAACTGCCAACGGGGTGCGCTGGCATTGAATCGTGTGCTCACTCGCTCGAATCGATCGCTTGCCTCGGCCACGCGGATGAACCGTCGAGCCAACGCCTCAAACTCCGGCAGGCTCAGGCGTCCGCTGCTGCGGTCCATCAGTTCCAGCTGCAACCCGGCTTCACTGCTGAACCCGCGCACCGTTGGTGGCGTGGTGACCACCACCTGGGCTGTGTCGATTTGGTTGCCGAGTTCCTTTGCCAGACGGCGCTTCACCGCTTCGCTGCTTTGATCCCTGCGAGGTCGCTGCTGCAGTGGTTGGAGCCTCAGATAAAACGATCCACGGTCTTCGCCGCTCTGGCCGAAGGAGTTGCCGGCATAAAAGTTGCCGGTGCGGACCAGTGGTTCTTTCGCCACCACCTGGCGGATGCTGTCCATCACCGCAACGCTGCGCTCGAGACTGGCGCCTTGCGGAAGGGTGAAGTAACCACGGATTTGCCCTTGGTCCTCATTCGGAATAAAGGACGTTGGCATCACCGCCAGGCCAGTGGCAGTGATCAGCAGCCCTGTGATCAGAAGGCCGGCGACCAGGGAGCCTCGCCGCAACCATTGCTTGAGCATCTGGTGGTAACGCCTCTGCAGGGTCTGCATTGCCAACTGCAGTTGCGTGCTGATTCGGTGCAGTGGGCCTGGCAGACGACCGTTTTTTGGTCCCAGCACCCTGGCGCAGGCCATGGGCGTGAATGACAGCGCATTCAAGGTGGAAAACAGGATGGCGCCGCCGATGGCGAGGGCAATTGGTTGGTAGAGCCTTCCGATCGAGCCAGGAATCAGCAGCACTGGAATGAACACTGCCGCGAGCACCAACGAGGTGGCCACCACGGGGCTTGCCAGTTCCTCCATGGCATCGTCTGCCGCTTGCTGGGCATCGGCTCCCCGCTCAATTCGCCCGGCGATGTCTTCAGTCACCACGATCGCGTCATCGACGACGATCCCTGTGGCGAGCACCAGGCCAAACAGGATCAAGCTGTTGAGATTGCTGCCGCTCAGCCGCACCAGCGTGAGGCTTCCGATCAGGGCGACTGGCACGGCGATGCCAGGGATCATCGCCAAACGCCAGCGTCCGAGGACCAGCACCAACACTCCCAGGACCAGCAAGACGGCATCACGCAGTGTTGTGGCAGTGCGCTGGAGGTTGTCTTCAACGGTGTCGGCAGCGTCGACGATCATCGATACCTCGATGCCTGGAGGAAAGCTCCGCTCGAGACGCTTCAGTTCCTGTTGAACGCTTTGGCTCACCTGCAGGGCATTGGCACCATCGCGTTGGTACAACCCGACTGCAACGGATCGCTCACCATCAAGATTCATGGCCTGGCTGCCATAGCTGCGCTGCCCCAGGTCCACACGTCCAACATCCTTCAACCGCAGCAGGCCGCCGTTATCCAGTTGTCGCAGCACCAGGTTCTCCAATTCACCACGACTTCGAAGCCGACCTTCAGCTTCCACCGGGAGGCTGATCAGCTGCGTGCTGTCGGCTGGGGCTGCGCCAAGGCTGCCGATGGCGGCGAGAACGTTCTGCTCTCCCAGGGCCCTACTGACATCTGAGCTGGTGAGATTCACCTGCTCCAGAAGGTTCGGATCCAGCCATACGCGAAAGGAGAGCTCGCTGCTGCCGAACACCTGAACATCTCCAACACCAGGGATGGACAGCAAAGAGTCGCGGACGGTCTCCCCCAGCCAGCCGCTCAGAAATGTGGATTCATATTGACCCGGCGGGTGGCTGAAGCCCAGGATCATCAGCAGATCGTTGGATGAGCGGCGTACCCGCAGTCCTTCACGACTGACGGTTTGGGGCAATCGGCGGGCGGCCAGGTTCACCTCGTTCTGGACCTTGATCGCATTCAGTTCGGGGTCACCACTGCTGAAGCGGAGGCTGAGGCTGGCGCCACCCTGGCGGCTGCTGGAGCTGATGCTGTCCAGTCCCTCGAGGCCGGTGAGCTGCTGTTCGAGCACAGCAGTGACGCTCTGTTCCACCACCTCGGGAGATGCGGCAGGAAATCTGGCGCTCACGCTGATTCGCGTCGGGGCCAACGGGGGGAGGTCTTCCAGTCCCAATCCAGTGAGGGCCACTAAGCCCCCCAGCAGGATCAGCAGGCTGCAGACGATGGTGAAAACCGGCCGCCGCAGAAACGGCTGGGAGATCGACCGCACCGGGGCGATTCAGAGATAAGAGAATCCTGCCAGTGAAAAACCCCTCGGCGTGGATCCCACGCTCGAGGGGTGTCAGGCATTTCCTCCTTTAACGGGAGATGTCAGGCGACGCTCCAGACACCGGCAGCGATCTTGAAAAGATCTTGAACGTGAACTGTGTTGCAGAGGAACCAGGCGAATACGGCGCCACCGCAACCTCCCAACCAGAAACCACTGGTGAAGTCGGACCAACCGGTTCTGGTGAAAAGGTCCGAAGGGGGAAGCTCGACTGTGGCGTCAGCGGGAGGGATATGGGGTTGTTTCCCAGGCTGGTTGTACAGCAGGAACAACAGGCTCAGGATGTGAACGGCACCGATGGCAGCAAGCAGTCCAGCTGTCTGCTGGTACTCGGTTGCGCGCAACGGGCCGCAGATGGTGAAAGGCCCGTACAGCAGGTAGCCGAAGGCAGCCCCCGTTTCCAGACCTCGGAAATTCGGTGAAATGCCTGGCCTGTAGAAGGGCAGATTGCTGATCAGAGCCTTGATGAAATAACCGCTGTTGACCGGGGTGGCGAGATTGCCGACGCAGGGGTCAGAAACGGGGGTGACAGTCATTGGAAACGAGGGCTGAGGGGTTGGACGTTCCGCAAACCGCGATCACTCGGAGGCGGTTATCACACGTCCGGTGAGCACGATGAACACAGCGGGGAAAACGATCCCCGTGATCGGCACGAAGATTGCCGGGAGCCAGGCAGCAGCGAAATCTCCAGTCATGTCGTGGCCAAAAGCTTCCTGATTACTGTACGGAGGACCGCCCAGACGGCTTCTCTTAGCCCTTGACGGCGACATAAAAATTCAATCCGCATGCAGAACGTTCTCCTCCCCGGTGCTGCCGCTGTCCTGGCTCTGGTGTTCTGGTTGCGCCGTAAGCAGCTCAAACCCTTCCTGAGCAACGCCGATACCAGCGGCATTGCTCAGCTCAATCGCGCTCAACTCGAGCGGGTTCTGGAGCCATCAGATGCGGATCGCGTCGAGCCGGATTCTCTTGCTGGTTGGGCTTCGCCTCGCACGGAGCAGGAACGCCTCCTGCTCCAGCATCGGCTTCGCCAAGCCATGGCGGATGGACCTGATCAACGCCTGCGAGCGGTTCATGAAGCCGCTCTCTGGGGGCATCGTTCGGTTCTGCCACTGCTGCGTCGGGCTCTGCGTGACAGCGACTGCAGGGTTGTTCAAGCAGCAGCACACGCGATCGAACCCTTCCGTGGCGCGACTCGGCAGCAGGGCAATCAGTCCACGCGACCACCCCGCAATGTGGCGCGTATGCGGTAGATGGGGCGCCCCTGGCTTTCGTGATACGTACGGATCAGGAGTTCGCCTAACAACCCAAAGCAGAACAGCTGGATGCCGGCCAGTGCAAGAACCACCGCGAGCGTCAGCAACGGCCGGTTGCCGATGTCACCACCCATCAGTTTCACCATCAGCAGATAGCTGCTGGTAACTGCACTTCCAGCGATGGCAAGCAATCCTCCGAAGCCGAAGACGTACATCGGCCGGGTCAGGAATCGCTTCATGAACCACACCGTCAGGAGGTCCATCAGCACCCGGAAGGTGCGGTCGATGCCGTATTTGCTGCTGCCGAACTGGCGGGCCCGGTGATTCACCTTCACTTCGGTGATGTGGGCCCCTTCGATGAACGCCAGCGCGGGGAGAAAACGGTGCAGCTCCCCATAGAGACGCATGTCCGCCAGGACTTCACGGCGGTAGGCCTTCAGTGAGCAGCCGTAGTCATGCAGGCGCACGCCCGTCACCCGTCCAATCAGCCGATTGGCAATGCGCGAGGGCAGTTTCCGCTGCAGAGCGGCGTCCTGGCGCTGATGCCGCCAGCCGCTCACCAGGTCGTATCCCTCCCTCAGCTTGCTCAACAGCATTGGAATATCGGCTGGGTCGTTCTGAAGGTCTCCATCCAGGCTCACAATCACTTCTCCCTGCGCCACATCGAATCCTGCGGCCATAGCGGCGGTCTGGCCGTAGTTTTTGCGCAGCAGCACAGCCACTAGTTCGGGAACTTCACTGCTGAGCCGTTCGAGTTCAGCGGCCGTACCGTCGCTGGAGCCGTCATTCACCAGTACGAGCTCGAAGTGCTCGCCGCTGGGGCGCAGGGCTTCGAGCAGCTGATCCACCAGATGAGGCACGCTTTCCGCCTCGTTGAACAGGGGCACCACCACCGACAGGTTCAAGGGGGTGCTCATGCCTGCTGTTCCACTGATCCGGGCAACTTAAGCGGCTGCAGCTGATCTCAGGCCAGCGTGCTGCCGTCATGGCAACGCACCACTCGTCCGGCTCCCCGCAGCTCCGCCCGGTAATGACGTCCTACGGGGTGATTGTCATTGGGATGGAGGCTGTCGATGCCGATGCCGTTGCGGCCATGCTCCTTGCCGGAACTGTGTCGATAGAAGCCTTCGCCAAGGTAAAGAGCCACATGGCTGCAACGCTGCGGGCTGCCAAAGAAGATCAGGTCACCGGGCAGCAGAAGCTGCAGCTGTCCCAACTGGGTTGCCACCGGTTCACAGAATCGCTCCTGTTGATAAGCATCCCGAGGGATCCAGATGCCTTCGCTGGCAAAAGCCATCTGCATCAGGCCCGAACAGTCCATGTTGGGTTTAGTGGTACCGCCCCAGAGGTAGCTGTTGGGTTGCTGCTCGGCGTGTTCGCTCCAGCGCAGCACCGCAGGTAGCCGTTGTCGAATCTGATCCGCTGCCAGCAACGAAGGTTGCCAGGCTTCACGGACCACGGCCCGGCCCAGAACGGCATCGCGATCGATCCAGCAGCGGTAGCCATCTTCCAGCAGTTGCACCCAAAGTCGCCCCCCAAAACTGTCCAGCAGTCGGAAACCGCGGCCGTGACAAGCCTGTGTCGTCAAAGCAAGGCCGTCCGGATGGCTGTAGCCATTCACATCCGTCAGCAGTGTCCAACAGCTCTCGGGGGTTAACAGGTCGGGAGACAGCAGGGTGCTTAACGTCGCCATGGCTGTTGCTCTTGCCTTGGCGTTCTACCGCCCCGATCCCGCCATGGCGTCGCGCCTGGAAGCTGTGCTGGATCAGCTTGATGCTGAAGGTCGCCCCGGTTTGCGCAACAGCCTTTCGCTCACCTGGATCCGTTATTCCGAGGTAGTGCCTGAGTGTGGTCAGGGGTTCGGAGCCGGTTGGGGGGAACAGCGCTGCCTTTACCCGGCCAGCGTGGTGAAACTGATTTACGCCGTGGCGGTGGAACAGTGGCTGCAGCGGGATCTCATCCCTGACGGCGACGAGCTGCAGCGAGCATTAAGCGACATGATTGCCGACTCCAGCAACGACGCCACCGGCCTCGTGGTGGACCTGCTGAGTGGCACCAGCAGCGGTCCGGAGCTGCATGGAGAGCGCTGGTCGCTATGGCAACGACAACGTCGTCTGGTGAACGAGTGGCTCAGCGAGCTCAACTGGCCGGAGCTGGATGGAGTGAACTGCTGCCAGAAGACATGGGGCGATGGACCCTATGGACGGGAGCGCCGCTTTTATGGCGCTGATAACGCCAATCGCAATGCCCTCAGCACGGCAGCCACCGCCCGAATGCTTGAAGCTGTGATGACCGGTGCTGTGGTGTCTCCACCGGCATGCAGGCGTTTGAGGGTGCTTCTGAGTCGGTCGCTGGATGCAGCTCAGCGCCGGGCCGACCCGGAAAATCAGGTGGATGGTTTTCTGGGGGAAGGATTACCGCTGGACTGCCACTTGTGGAGCAAGGCCGGTTGGATGAGCCAGGCCCGCCACGACGCCGCTTGGTTCAATCAGTCAGGTCAGCCTCCAACGCTGCTGGTGGTGTTTTCAACGGGGACGGACCGCTCCAAGGATCAGCGTCTGCTTCCTGAACTGGCACGCCTCCTGTATTCAGGCTCGCCATTGGAGGGCGGCTGACGGATCAGGGAATGGATTGGAACGGAGAGGGAGGGATTCGAACCCTCGACAGAAGTTGCCTCCTGTAACTCCTTAGCAGGGAGCCGCTTTCAACCACTCAGCCACCTCTCCAGCAGCGTCACCAGAATACCAAGTGCTGGGCGTTTGGTCAGACTTCGACGCGGGGCAGACGCTTGCGGAACCCGCACAGAATTTCCCAGGTGATGGAGTCGCATTGGCGTGCCCATTCCTGGGGTTCAATGCTTGCTTCTCCATCACGGCCGAGCAGCGTGACGGTGTCCCCGATTTTGAGATCGGGGTGTTCGCTGGCATCCAGCACAATCTGATCCATGGTGATCGCCCCGACCTGAGGCAGTGGGCTGCCCCGATGCAAGGCATGGATCCTGCCGCTGAGAGCCCTGATCACCCCATCGGCATAGCCGATTGCGACAACGGCCAGTCGGCTTGCCTCCCTTGTGATGTAGCCGTGGCCGTAGCTCACTCCCGTCCCAGCGGGGACATCCCTGAGAAGACTGACCCGGGCCCGGACCGCCAAGGCCGGTTCCAATCGCAGTTCTGCTCCGAGATGCCGGGCCGGTCGCTGGCCGTAAAGGGCGAGACCCACCCGAACCATGTCGAGGTGAAGCTCGTGTCCATGCAGGGTGCCGGCTGAGTTCGCCAGATGGCAGCACAGAGTCCGGCCCTTATCAGGCAGTGCGTTGATAACGGCGTTGAGCCGATCGTGCTGCAACCGCGTTGTTGCTACATCTTCAACGTCTGCACAGGCCAGATGGCTGTACAGCCCAACGAGTTGAAGGTTGGGCATAGCGCGGATGCTCTGAACGAGTTCAGCGCCGACGCGCCAGTCCGCACCGAGACGACTCATCCCCGTGTCCACTTTCAGTTGTACGGGGAATGGATCGCCACCTTTCTCGGCGCTGATTCGCTCACACAGGCTGGCTTCCTCCAAGCTGCTCAGCGTCGGCATCAATCCAAACGCGTGGCAACGGGTCAGCTCATCCGCGCTGTGGAGTGCGCTCAGAAGAAGAATCGGGGCGTTGATGCCAGCTGTTCTTAGCTCAAGACCCTCCTGGAGAGTGGCGACTCCAAGGCTGCTCGCACCACCCCTGAGGGCGGCTACCGCGACAGTCACAGCACCATGGCCGTAGCCATCGGCCTTCACAACCGCCATCAGTTGTGTTCCAGGTTTCAGGTGACTGAGCAACGTGCGGGCATTGCTCTCAATCGCAGCTGGGCTCACCTCCACCCAGGCCCTCTGGAATGGACTCAGTTCCGACATGGCTGAGGGGTGTTCTGCGTAACCGAACCAAACTTGGCGCGCTCGTTAGCATGACTTGTATCTAGGGAGCTGGCATGGGCCAGGTTCTCGTTCTCAATGCGTCCTATGAACCCCTGAATATCACCACCTGGCGTCGGGCCATGGTGATGATGATCAAGGGCAAGGCAGAGAGTCTTGAGCAGGACACCAGCCGGGAGATTCGCCGTGGTACTCATCTGCCCACTGTGATCCGGCTGAGGCAATACGTGCATGTGCCATTCAGGCAGCTTCCTCTGACCCGCCGGAATCTGTTCCAACGCGATCATCAAACCTGTCAGTACTGCGGATCCCGCGATCAGCCTCTGTCGATCGATCACGTGGTGCCCAGGAGCCGCGGTGGAACTGATGTCTGGGAAAACGTGACAACCGCTTGTCTCAGCTGCAACGTGCGCAAGGGCAACCGCACACCAAAAGAAGCATCCATGCCGTTGCACCGCGCCCCCCATCGCCCGCTGAGCAGCTTCAGTTTTGAAGCGACGCGCCACATTCATTCCGGTCGTCACAGCGAGTGGGCCAAATACGTGATCGGGTCCTGACGTCTAGACGTCGTCCTGCTTGCTGAGAGCTTCAAGTTTGGAGCGTTGTTCCTCTGCAACGCAGGCCCCGATCAGATCATCCAGTTGGCCGTCGAGCACAGGCTCAAGTGAGAAATTGCGGCCCAGTCGGTGATCTGTGGTGCGGTTGTCCTTGTAGTTGTAAGTGCGGATCTTTTCCGAGCGATTGCCACTGCCCACCTGTGCTTTGCGGTCACTGCTCTCACGTGCGGCAGCTTCCTGCTGCTCTCGCTCCAGCAGTTTTGCTCGCAAAATCTCCAGCGCCCGCTCGCGGTTCTGAAGCTGGGAGCGTTCCTGAGTGCAGAACACCCTGATACCGCTGGGTTTGTGCAGCAGGTCCACCGCGGTTTCCACTTTGTTCACGTTCTGACCGCCAGCACCTCCAGAGCGTGCAGTGCTGATCTCAAGATCCTTGGGGTCAAGTTGCACTTCCACAGCGTCGGCCTCCGGCATGACTGCAACGGTGGCTGTCGAGGTGTGAACCCGACCCTGGGATTCCGTAGCAGGAACCCGCTGCACACGGTGTACGCCGGCCTCAAACTTCAGCTGGCTGAAGACGCTGTCGCCCTTCACCGAAAGAATGAGTTCACGGAAGCCCCCGAGGTCAGCCTCGTTGCTGCTGACTGGTTGAACGCTCCAGCCCAGTTTTTGGCTGTAACGCTCATACATTCGCGCCAGATCACCGGCCCAGAGACAGGCTTCATCTCCGCCAGTTCCGGCACGAATCTCAAGCATCACGCTGCGATCATCCCGAGGGTCCCGCGGTAGCAACGCCAGAGTGAGCCGCTCCACAAGTGCGTTGCGGCGGGTGGTTAGGTCTTTCAGCTCCTCCTGAGCCAGACCTTCCATCTCGGCATCCCCTCGGCTTTCTTTCAGCAGTTGGCGGGATTGATCGAGTTCAGCGTCGACGGATTGGAGAGTTTCGTAATCGAGAACGAGTGGCTCAAGACGTGAGCGCTCTCTGGCGATCGCCTCAAGACGCTTGGGATTTGAGGCCACATCGGGGTCAGCCAGTTGCCGCTCAAGATTGCGGAAACTGGCCGTCGCGGTTTCTAACCGCGTAATCAGAGTCGAGGCGTCCATGCCCCAGTCTCAACTCAGGATTCTGAATCGGCTTTGTCTTCGTCCGTTTTTTTGGCTCCCATTCCGTACTTCTTCATGAAGCGGTCAACGCGACCCTCTGTGTCGAGAATCTTCTGGTTGCCCGTGTAAAAGGGGTGGTTGCCACTCCAGACGTCGACGTGAATCTCGGGCTGGGTGGAGCCGGTGGTCATCACCACTTCGCCGTTGCAGATGACCTTGGCATCGGGGTACCAAGTGGGGTGAATGTCGGATTTTGGCATCAGAGAAAAATCAGCGCTTGGAGAACTGAGGGGCCTTACGGGCTTTTTTGAGACCGTACTTGCGGCGCTCCTTGGCGCGTGGGTCACGGCTCAGATGCCCTTCTGTTTTGAGCGGTTTGCGATTGTCCGCGGACAGCTCGCAGAGGGCTCGGGCTGCGCCTTGTTTGATCGCACCGGATTGCCCGGTCAGGCCACCGCCGTGAACATTGACAAGAATGTCGTATTCGCCGGTCAGACCGAGAGTCTCTAGAGGCGACTTGACCGCGGTGATGTATGCGGGGTTGTAATTCAGGTAGTTGTCACCTGGACGACCATTGATGGTGATCGTTCCATTGCCCGGGACCAGGCGAACACGGGCCACGGAGGTTTTGCGGCGGCCAGTGCCCCAGTAGACGACGGAGTTGCTGCTCATTTGGCGGAAGCGGAAGAGGAGAGCTCGAGGGCTTGAGGCTTCTGGGCGGAGTGTGGATGCTCGCTGCCTTTGTAGACCTTCAGCTTGCGATACATCTGACGTCCCAAGGCGTTGTGGGGAAGCATGCCTTTGATCGCCTTTTCAACGATCCGCTCTGGGATGCGTTCCTGCAGAGCTTCAAAGGTCTCCGTCTTCATGCCCCCTGGACGACCGGAGTGACGCCGATAAAGCTTCTGGGTGGACTTTTTGCCAGTCACCCGAATCTTGTCGGCGTTGACAACCACGACGAAATCGCCGGTGTCGAGGTGAGGTGTGAAATTGGGGTTGTTCTTGCCGCGAAGCACGGCAGCAACCTCAGTGGCCAGGCGGCCGAGGGTTTGATTCTCAGCGTCGACCAGATACCACTGGCGTTCGATGGAATCGATCTGGGGAATGGAGGTCTTGTTCATCTCGCCGGCAGGCCGGTTCGGAGGTGCCCCACCTGAAAGGTGGAACTGGTCAGGAATGGTCTGGTCCGTTGACGGGACTAAACCGAAGCTCAGTGAACGAGCCTACTCTTCGATGAGGTTTCCTTTGCGGAAAATCATTTCAGAGGTCGAAGCCGTTTCGTTCCAGCAACGGCGGAGGATCCGGAGGTGGATCACTCTCTGCCAGAAAAAACCGCGGTTGGCAATCGTACCAGCCTGCCCTGGTGAATATCGACTGTGAATATCCTGCCCGCAGCAGGCAGAGCCCTTGCGCTGGTGCTGCTTCCCTGACCTCGTGGCGTCGTCGTTCCCGCCATCTTTGTTCGAAGCCAGCCACGCTCAATCGGTGTTCCCCCACTGCCACCAGTTGAGCCATCAGCAGCCGCACCATTCCGTAAAGGAAACCGCTGGCCTGGATTTCTACGTCGATCAGATCGCCTGAGCGATTCACCAGTACCTCTTGAACTGTGGTGCGTGCATGGGAGCGACGGCTGCCGGCTCGCATGAATGCTGTGAAATCGTGCAATCCCACCATGCCGTTCAGGGCAGCCCGCATGCGGGAATCATCCAGGCGGAATTTGTAGCGATGCCAACTCCATGGGCTGAGGAATAGATTCGGCCGTCGTCCGTTGTGAATCGTGTAGCGATACCGGCGATAACAGGCCGAGTAGCAGGCGTGCCACGTAGCCGGCCTCAATACTGATTCACGCACCCGTACGGTTTTCGGTAAGCGTCCGTTCAGTGCTGGTGCCCATTTCCCAGGGGGAATCCGCTCGCTGCAATCGAAGTGGACGACCTGGCCCGCTGCATGAACGCCAGCGTCTGTTCGTCCTGCCGCAAATGTTTGGATTGGGCGGTGTGGATCAAGCTGGCTGATCGCGTTATCCAGCTCGGCCTGCACGCTGTGGCCATTGATCTGACGCT
>CAJWZN010000017.1 GCA_913050105.1 uncultured Synechococcus sp. | reverse complement strand
AACGCTTCCCCGAACGACATCAGGAGTTGCTGGCGCTGCAACCCGGCCACCCGGCTGCGCTGGCAACAGCAGTGGCCATGGAACCCGTCGACTCAACGAGCCACCAGGGGGGGCTGCATCTGGCGCGTTGGGGCTGGCGCTGGGTGGGAGCCGCGAAAAGGATCAACCAGGCCTGCGAAATGGAGACAGCATCACCCGATGAGCGGCAACAGCTGGCTTGGGCCCTGGGAATGCTCGGACGTGGAAGCGCGGCGGAATTGTGTCTGCGCGGCGCCGTTGCATCCGCGGAAACTGCCCTGGCCGTTGGCCGAGCCCTTCTTAACGGAGCAGTTGATCAACGGCGGGCAGGCGAAGCCCTGCTGCTGCGGCTCGCCCAGGACCAACCCGAACACCCCGCCACTACGGAGGCCATACGACTCTTGATGGCTCCGCTTCGTCCCGATCCAACCCTGCTGGAGGCCATCCCACGCGCCATCGCCGAGCGGTCCGCCGCTGTGGCCGCGGCCAGGGCACGGCTCAATGGAGGGAAGGGAACTCTCGGTGTACTGGAGCGCTGGCCGGAAGACCGAGACAGCTGGCAGCTGCAATGGGATGAAGCACGGAATGCACTGCTGAACGAGCGTTGGGGGAAAGCCAGGGAGTTACTTGAAGCGCTGCCACCCAACAGCCTGCCGCCGCCCCTTGAGGCCAGGCGGCTCTTCTGGCTCGGCTTCAGTGAATCCGAGCTGGGCCAAACAGCAGAAGCCCAGCGGCATTGGCAGACCCTGCTGAGGCACCACCCCCCTGGTTATTACCGCTGGAGAGCATCAATCCGGCTGCAGGGCAGCGAATCGCTTGATCTTCGCGGTGGAGGAGCAGCCAACCTGGAGGCGCTTTGGTCGCCGCTCCACAGCGGGTTGCCCGACGTCGACGAGTTGTGGAGGCTGGGGCTGAACGACCTGGCCTGGGACGCCTGGTTGCATCAGCGGCCCAGGGATCGTCAATTGCGGCCCGAAGAGCAACTGGTGGAAGGACAGCTGAGACTCGGCGTCGACGATTCATGGAACGGCCTTGATCAGCTGTGGCGGCTCAACGTGCGCTGGGCAGCACCGAGCTGTCAGCAACGGCGCGAGCTGCATCGCAGCCAGAACCTCCTGGCCTATCTCCGGATCATCAAGGAGGTGGCGCAACGGGAGATGATCCGTCCGGAACTGCTTCTGGCCATCGCCAAACAGGAATCGCGTTTCTCGGCCACCATCCGATCCACTGCTGGAGCCGTTGGCCTCATGCAACTGATGCCATCAACAGCCGCCTCGCTGAGCGAACAGCCATTGAACGAGGCCGACCTGATGAATGCAGCCGTCAACATTCCACTGGGAGCGGCCTACCTGGTGGAGCTTCTGGAGTTCTGGGATGGGGATCCTTATCGCAGCATCGCCAGTTACAACGCAGGCCCCACAACCGTGGCGAACTGGCCACAACCGAGTGAGGACGAAGCGATCGAATTGTGGGTGGAACGGATTCCTTATCCAGAGACCCGCTACTACACCAAGAAAGTTCTGGACAACCTGCTGAGCTACTCGAACCGATCAGCCTGGCGGTGTGACCACGACAAAACTGGGATGGGGAAGGGAATGACCGAGAACAACTCCGCCAAAGAGCAGGGTGCCGAGTAAGAGAATTGACGTCACAGGTGTCGCATCCAGGCCTATACGAACCAGATCCAGCCTCGCGAGCAACAACGCTGAAGCAATGATCAGGACGTCAGTCAGCACATTCAGCCGCAAAAGATAGATACCTGCGCCAATCACCACCAGGAGCGTGACCAGGAGTGTCATCGAGCGACTGGAAGCCATCAGCAGCGATACACGTCGCATCAGCAGATCCGGCATGGTGCAGAGGATCAAAACCAGCAACAGCTGCAACACCTCCAGGCCGAACAACAAGGGCAAAGGGAGGCCGCTGGAAGCACTGAACCGTGGTGAAAGAAGGGTCCACTGATGGCCCATCACGGCAGAAACGCCAAACAGAACGATTAACAAAGGCGCCCGCAACGGCAGGCTGAACCAGCGCATCCATTCCATGGGCAGACGCTAGCCCCATCGCCAATGCAGGACTGCCAGAGTGCAGGTAACAGAGCTTGGAGCATGACCGGCAGTCCCCAATCGTCTCTGCTGGGACCAGTTCAAAGGACGGTGCTCGTGATCGCTGCTGTGGCGCTGGCGATCGGACTCACGTTGGCTCGCGGTGGTCTGCAGAGCGGCTCTCCCCTGGATCAGCTCGCCCGGCGATCCCTGGAACCGGAAGCGGCCCTCAGCAATGGCAGGCCGACCATCATCGAGTTCTATGCGGATTGGTGTCAGGTGTGCCGTGAAATGGCACCGGCGATGTTGCAGCTTGAGCAGGCCCAGGCCAACCGTCTGAACGTGGTGATGGTGAATGTCGATAATCCACGCTGGCAGGACCTGGTGGATCGTTATGACGTCAACGGCATCCCCCAGTTGAATCTGTTCAATGCGGAGGGCCAATCTGTGGGTCGTTCGGTGGGCCTGCGTCGCGAACAAGAGCTCAGACAGCTCGCGGCTTCCCTGATCGATGGCGAACCTCTGCCGCAACTTCAGGGGATTGGCTCCAGCAGTGTTCGTACCGCCGGCACAGTTGCCTCCGGTGCGGGAGCGGGGCCACGCAGCCACGGCTAGCTTCTGCTGGATAACGGCTGTCATCCATGGACCGCTTCAGGGTTGACCTGATTTCTGCAACGCCGAACCCGCAGCAATGCGTATACGCGGCCATGCATCAGGACTACAGCGAGGATTTCGTCGCTGGGGACCGCGAGAACTGGCCCGATGAGACGCGTGCTGGAGAAATCTGCATTAAGCGCCTTGTGGCGGGGGATCGGGGACATTTCGGCCCCTTTGAACATGCGCTGATCATGCTGAACGTGGGCTGGTTCCCCCATTCCGTGATGCAACAAGCCCGAACCCACAGGGTCGGCGTCAGCTTCGATGTGCAGTCCATGCGTTACACCGGTGAACGCATCTGCCGCGCAGCCGATGGAGCGCTTGATCTGGAAGAGGTGTTCTATCTGCGTCCGGTGGGTGAATACAGAGCACGCGTCGGCAACAAGTACGCCTACACCGAGGAACAACGCTCGATTGATCTTGAGCATTGTCAGCGATCAGCCGAGCGCTATCGCGATCTGCTGCGATCAGGATTCTCTGAAGAACACGCCCGCGGGATTCTTCCCTTCGATTACCGCCAGCACTTCATAGCGAGCTTCAGTTTGCGAGCGTTTCTCCATTTCATGGATCTGCGAGCCAAACAGGATGCCCAGCTCGAGATCCGACAGCTCTGCGATCTGATGTGGCCCCACATGGTGGAGTGGGCACCGGAATTTGCAGCCTGGTATGAGAAGACTCGACTGCACAAAGCAAGGCTCGCCCCTTGATCCAGGCAGGTCCTAAACCTTCGCCAGGGTGACGCGCTCTGGCTGATGTTGATATTTGCCTTGGCGATCGCTGTAAGTGGTTTCGCAGGGGTCACCTTCGAAGAAGAGCAACTGACAAATGCCTTCATCGGCGTAGATCCGACAGTCCGCACCGGAACTGTTGCTGAATTCCAAAGTCAGATGCCCCTCCCAGCTGGCCTCGGCCGGTGTGGTGTTCACGATGATGCCAAGGCGGGCATAGGTGCTCTTGCCCAGGCAGATCACCGTGATGTTCGGTGGGACCCGCATCTTTTCAAGGGCAACACCCAACCCGTAGGAATGCGCTGGAAGGATGAAATAACGCCCGTCCTCATCCTCATGGAGGGGAGTCGGTTCAAGGTTGGCCGGATTAAACCGCTTTGGATTCATCACGGTCCCCGGAACGTGGCGAAAAATCAGAAATTCCTGCGGTGAAAGGCGCAGGTCGTAGCCGTACGACGAACATCCGAAACTGAGCACCGGTCGCTGCTGATTCTCGGGATCCAGATGACGAACCAGACCGCTCTGAAACGGTTTGAGCATTCCCTGAGCGGCCTGCTCAGTAATCCAGCGATCGTTTTTGAGCATTCAGAATCCTCGGCGCAATTGGGTGACCTGATCGGCCATGGCCATCACGCTGGGCGGAATGGAAGGCCCAGTGATGATCACATCCAATGCTGTGGAGCGCTGCTGAAGTGAAGACAACACATCTGCTTCGGCGATGTATCCAAGATCCACCGCCAGGCCGACTTCATCGAGCACGAGTTGATCAACTTCACCACTACGCAGATGGCGGCTACAGATCTGCCAGATGGCATTGACTGCGTCTGCAGTATTCAACTCACCCGATTCGGAAACACACGCCGGAACATCCGGACGAAGCCAGCTGAGTCCACCACAGAGCTGAACCTCACCTTCAGGGCCCTGACGAACACCTCCCTTGAGGAACTGGGCGATCACCACACGACGACCCAACCCAGCCGAACGGACGGACTGACTGAGAACATCCGAAAAGCTGCCTCGGAACGAGGCGGTATGGATCTGAAGCTGCCCTTCGGGCTCCACCAGATGCAGTGGAGGCCGCGCTGGGACCAGAGGGCGCAGACCCGCCCGCTGAAGCGCCAGATGATCCTGACCGAAGGATTCCTGCGGGGACTGATGAGAGGTCAGGCTTGCGGTCATCACAACTCCGATCACCCGGTTAAACCCGGGACACCTCGAATGTAGCGGTGGTGAAGCCGAAATCAAGAATCTGAACACCATCCATGGTGTGACATTCCTTCAACGCCCAGGCCCGCCTGTCAGACTTGTGGAAATCACTCCGAGGCGATGTCCGCGTCATTAGCGCTGCGGAATGACGGCAGAGAGGCTTCATCGCTTCGGCCATTCCGTGTGGAGTGGGATCCCATGGGGTTTGCCCTCAGTTCCTTGATCGTCCGCACCGGCAAGACAGCGGTGCTGTGCAGTGTCTCTCTGGAAGAGGGCGTTCCCCGCTGGCGCAAAGGCGAAGGGAAGGGTTGGCTGAGTGCCGAATATCGATTGCTGCCTGGCTCAACCCCCGAGAGGCAGCGTCGTGAGCTGATGAAATTGTCGGGCCGCACCCAGGAGATTCAACGTTTGATCGGTCGCAGCCTGCGAGCCGTGCTCGATATGGAAGCCCTTGGTGAGCGAACTCTGCTGATCGACTGTGACGTGGTTCAGGCTGATGCCGGGACGCGTACAGCCGCCGTGACGGGATCCTGGCTGGCACTGCGTCAAGCCTGTGACGCACTCCAATCCCGTGGGCTGATCAGTGCAGACCCGATCCGCGACCAACTTGCGGCGGTCTCTGTTGGCTTGGTGGACGGCATCCCGCTGCTGGACCTGGACTACAGCGAGGACAGCAGGGCCGAAGTGGATCTCAATGTCGTCATCGCCGGCGACGGACGCTTGCTGGAGATTCAGGGGACAGCCGAGGGAGAAGCGTTCAGCCGCCAACAGCTGAACGATCTGCTCAACCTGGCTGAGCCTGGTGTGCAGGAACTGATGCAATGCCAACGGGACGCTCTGACCCAGCGGACTCAGGTTCCGTAATAACGGCTACATGGGTAGGCATGACTCATTCGTAACTTTCTCGCATCCGCACAGAAACCATGGTGAGCAGCAGTGGTTTCAGTCGATACGCCCCCCAGGTTGCGTCCACGAACGCACAACCTGAACGGGCCCGTTCTCTGCTTGATGTGATCCGTGATCTGGACGGTTCCAGCACGGAGATGGTCGATCGAAACAAAACGATCTTCTTCCCTGGTGATCCAGCTGAACGGGTGTACCTGATCCGCCGGGGCGCTGTACGCCTTTCGCGGGTCTACGAATCAGGTGAAGAGATCACCGTGGCTCTGCTCCGGGAGAACAGTCTTTTCGGGGTTTTGTCCCTGCTGACCGGTCATCGGTCCGATCGGTTTTATCACGCTGTCGCATTCACGCGGGTGGAAATGGTCACCGCTCCCGCAGCCTCAGTGCGCACCGCTATCGAGGCCGACACAACCGTGGGTCTGCGCCTCCTGCAGGGTCTCTCGAGCAGGATCCTTCAGACCGAAACGATGATTGAGACCCTGACTCACCGGGACATGTCCTCCCGCTTGGTCAGTTTTTTACTGGTGCTCTGCCGCGATTTCGGGGTTCCGGATGAACTTGGCATCACCATCGACCTCCGTCTGTCACACCAATCCATCGCTGAAGCCATCGGCTCGACGCGGGTCACCATCACCCGTTTGCTGGGAGACTTGCGCCAATCAGGGCTTGTTCAGATTGACCGCAAGAAGATCACCGTGCTCGATCCCATCGCCCTGGCAAAACGGTTCAGCTGACCTCCGCAGCTGGGGTGGCGGCTGATGAGCGGTTGGCTGCTGATCCTGGCGCTGCTGGTCCTTGGTGGAATCCTCTCCACCCTTGGGGATCGGCTTGGAAGCCGTGTTGGCAAAGCACGCCTGAGCTTGTTCAACCTGCGCCCCCGACGCACCGCTGTCGTGATCACCGTGCTGACCGGCAGCTTGATCAGCGCCCTCTCACTGGGACTGCTGCTGCTGGTCAGCCGCCAGTTGCGTGTTGGCCTGTTCGAGCTCGATGCCCTTCAGGAACGGTTGCGTGACAGCCGCAGAAACCTGGATGCCGCCGAGGCCGAGCGACAGAGCGCCAGGGCAACGATTCAACGCATCGAAGCGGAGGAACTGGACCCGCTGCGGAAGCAGAAGCAAAAACTGGAACAGGAACGCGAACGACTGACACAGGATGTTCAGGCACGCGATGCCGATATTCAACGCACGGGGGAGGAACTCCGCAGCGTGCGCAACAGAATTCAGGCCGGGGAGCAGGAACTGGCCTCCCTCGAGCAGAACCTGCTGGCCCTACGCAAGGGTTCCGTCGTTCTGCAAAGCGGAGAGGACCTGGCCACCGCCACCGTTCGTCTGGAGCGGCCAGATCAAGCCAAAGCAGTCGTCGACAAACTTCTGCAGGAGGCCAATCTCAAGGCGTTCGGGCGGGTCCGCCCAGGCGAACCCCCCAAACGCCAGATCCTGCTTGTGCCCCGCGGTGATGTGGAACGGCTGCAACAGTCGATTCAGGAACGGGGCACCTGGGTGATCTCCATCCGCTCCGCTGGGAACGTGCTGCGAGGTGAATCGGTGGTTTATGGGTTCCCCGATGTTCGTGCCAACCGCACCATCACCAAAAGCGATGACGTGCTGGCCACCACACGGCTGAAGTCGAACGAGAGGAGTTCGGAGGCAATTCGCAACCGCCTCAATCTTTTGCTGGCTTCAGCGTTCGCTGAAGTGCAACGCCGTGGGTCGCTCACCAAGGGGCTTCAGTTCGATGGCAATGCCCTGAACCAGCTTGGCCTTTCGCTGTTGGAACGCCCTGAGGACTCTGTGGTGAAGCTGTCTGTGGTCGCCATACGTGCCTCAGATACAGCCGATCCAGTGATGGTGAGGATTCGATCTTCACCATGACGCGTGTTGTCGCCGTGGATCCTGGGCGATCCAAATGCGGGCTTGTGCTTGTGGACGTGGGTCGATCGCTGGTTGTGGCAGGCGGGGTTCGGCTCGCTTCCGGCGTGGAAACATTGCTCAGCAGCTGGTGCAACGACAGCGCTGGTGTGGATCGAATCTTGCTGGGCGATGGCACCAGCTCAGCCGAATGGCTGCATCGTTTGCAGACCATGGCACCCGTGCAGCTTGTGGATGAAACGGGCACAACCTTGCGGGCCCGTGATCGCTACTGGCAGCTCTGGCCACCTCAGGGCTGGAGACGCTGGGTACCCCGTGGGATGTTGTTGCCCCCTGGCGATCTGGATGCTCTGGCCGCTCTGGTGATGCTTGAAGAGTCGCTGAAGATCACGTGCCGCTGGCCAACCACCACCCCGCAGATCAAAAGCGAGCCCGAACCGTGAAGTTGTAATCACCCCCAGGTTCCAGCTTGTAATCCGCACGCACCAAAAAACGCAGCAGAGCGTCTTCGATCAGGGCACGGCCCAGAGAGGGTTCAACGCGAAGTTCCCCGCGATCAAATGCCCAGCGGAACGTCCACTCATATCCCCCGGCGGACACCTCCCCCTCAAGGCACTGGTCCTGGAAACATTGGCGGTCCACACGTAGGTGAGCCTTCGTGGCAGGCAGTGGCGTCATTCCTGCGCGGGGTAGCGGAAGCCGTTGATCCAGTTGCCGGCTCGATCCAGACCCATCCGCTGAATCCGAACAACGGCCTCTAAAACGCCATCGAGTACCGCATCAACACTGTTCTGTTCCGACTTACTGAAGGAACCCAACACGTGAGAAACGGTTTTTGCGCGGCGTTCTTCGGGGTTTTCAGCTGGCGCTCCGATCCCGATCCGCAGGCGGGGAAACACCTGAGAGCCCAGGTGCTGAATCGTGCTGCGCAATCCGTTATGGCCTCCGGCACCGCCCTGCGCACGCAGCCGCAGACGGCCGAGAGGGAGATCCATGTCATCAACCAGCACCAGAAGCTGCTCTGGTGAAAAGCCGAACCAGTCAAGGGCGGCTCGGATCGAACGACCGCTGTCGTTCATATAGGTCTGCGGCATCAGCAGCCTGAGTCGTTGATCACCCACTCCCGTTTCTGCAGCAAGGCCGTGCAGCTTGGATTGCTGTCGGAACGTGATTCCGTTTGAGGAGGCCATCCTCTCCAGAGCCATGAAGCCGATGTTGTGTCGTGTTCCTGAGTATTTGCTGCCTGGATTACCCAGACCAACAACCATCTTCAGCCCGTCTGCCATCGAAGTTCAGACGCTGGGAGGGGTCTCGTCGTCTCCATTCGATTCAGAGCCCGACAGGGATTCGGGCTCAGCCATCGCTTTATTGATCTCCCGCTCGAATTCCTTGGAAGCGGATTGAAAACCCTTCAAGGTTTTCCCGAGGGTACGACCAAGTTCAGGAAGTCGCTTCGGCCCAAACACCAGAAGTGCAACGGCACCGATCACCGCCATTTCGGGGAGGCCGACGCCGAAGACATTCATGGATCGCGATCAGCCAAGACCGTTCCAGTTGACATTGATTCCTTCAAGGATCAATGACTTGTTGTACAGCTGAAGGATTACCAGCAGGAACACCAGGAACAGCACCATAAAGATGCCCATCACAGGGGTGGTGCCCCAGCCAGGAACGACCTTGCCGTACTCGGAGTTAAGCGGGCGGAGGAGGTCTCCCAGACGGGTGCGTTGAGCCATGACGACGCTTGGGTCTCAGGTGTTGAGAAGTCCGGGTACTGTAGGGGCCAGCTCCGGTTAGGGGCCGATCCTGTCGAGAGATGTGATGGAAACCACCTCACCTGCCCTGTCGGTCGCCATCGGCGTCCTCGCTGTTTTATTTGGAATGACTGGGTTCGGCGTCTATCAATCGTTCGGTCCGCCTTCCAAGGGATTGGATGATCCCTTTGACGATCACGAAGACTGAAACAGCTGTAATTCCACCAGTTCGCCCGGACCCAGTTCGACGGACTCCATCCGATCAGAATCGCTCCCCATCTGCCAGCCATCACCAGGGGTCCAGGTGCATCGTGATGCTCCTGGATTGAGCAGCCGAAGCATCGCTCCGTCGGGTCCGGATCTAAGGGCTACAGGGCAAAGTTGTCTTGGGAGCGCCGGTAGCCAACTGCGACTTTTTGCACCACGAATCGGGCCATGCCAACCCG
Source organism: uncultured Synechococcus sp. (assembly GCA_913050105.1). Taxonomy (GTDB): domain Bacteria; phylum Cyanobacteriota; class Cyanobacteriia; order PCC-6307; family Cyanobiaceae; genus Parasynechococcus. The sequence goes on along the minus strand of CAJWZN010000017.1, from coordinate 7,040 downwards.
GCTCGCGAAAGGCAATTGATGCCTGGGGCACCCCTGACTGGGCCCACCCCCCCTGCAATGGAAGCAGGGCAACCCTGAACCGATGGCGACCCTGATCGCCTGAGGGATCAGGCCAGGTCGCTCCGCGCAGCAACGAGATTCCCATGCGTTCGGGGGATGCATCAACGCCCTGGGGCCCGTCAAGCAACACAGCCAGCCCCCCACCGGGCGCTGCTGACTGGGATGCCAACCATGAGATTACAGGGACTTCCCAGCGTTCACGCTCCTGCGGTGTGTACGGCAAGGCCGGGCGTTCGATCACTCCGCCGCTGGTGTCAGCCGCCAGTCGCACAGCTTTCCGAGCCAGTGGAACCTCCAGGCGCAGCACTTCATGCCTCTGCTGCCAGTTGACACTGGCCACCAGCTCAACCCAGGGGCAATCAGCCCGCAGCCGCAGGTCCAGACGCAGCTCACTGGTACCCACCTGAAACCGCTGCACCACCAGCACCATCAGCGGGCCGGATTCACGCAGCTCCGGAGGGCCCAGTGACCTCAGAGGCAGAGGATGCTCGCGGTAATTGGCAGCCAGATCCCAGGCATCCCAGAACTCACCCCGATCGCGATAACGGCGCAATTGCAGCGGACCTGACAACTGCTCAATGCCGTCGGGACCCTGGAGAGACATCAATCCATCTCGACAGATTCGGCAGGTCAGGAATCCATTGCTGAATCGCCAGCCTCCGGATGTCTGGGCATCCACCACCACAGGATGCCGCGGTTGCAATTCGGCCGCTCTCGATGACTCGGACATCCGAAGAGGGGATGGGTCCAGAGCGACGCAACTGATGCCTTCCTGCGCTGGAAGCTGCACCCAGACCCCACCGGAACAACAGGGCTGCTGAGAAAGCAGCCGATGAGCCACATGCCATGGACCTGCCGGAAGGCGCAGCAGGGGTGACCAACGCGCCAGAGGCTGCAAGCCCATCCAGAGCCAGGGCATCAGATCTGGTGCCGGCTGTGGCTTTTCAGGGAACAAACGCTGCAGGCCGGCATCACGTTCGTTGCGGGCCTGGCGACGGGCTCGCAGCCAAACCGGTTCCGCCTGATCAAACACTTCAGGAATCGACGTGCCGGGCAGAATGTCGTGGAACTGTTGGAACAACAACGGTCGCCAGTCCGCAGCAACAGCTGGCAGCCCAACCCAGCCCAGCAGGGTGGCAACGGTGTCCTGCTCCCTCAACAACCGTTCAAGGGTGCGATTGTGCCGCTTCTGATCCGGCCTGCTGGTGGCACATCCCCGGTGCAGCTCCAGGTAAAGCTCATCGCGCCAGACGGGCAGTTTCGGAGCAAGCGGCTCCAGACCCTCCAGATAGCTGCGCAGTGATCCAGGTTGCTGGGGCAGCGCTACCCGTTCGGGCTGCCACAAGGCCATCTGTTCAAGCATTTCCTCGGTCGGGCCGCCGCCGTGATCACCCACACCGGGAATCCAGAGGGCCTCATCCACACCGGTCTGCTCCCGCCAGGAGCGCTGTTCCTGAAGCATTTCAAGTGGATCACCACGGCGACCGATCGGCGGCAGCATCAGGCTGAGCAACTCAGATCCATCTCTTCCCCGCCAGCGGAACAGGCGATGAGAGAAAGGATTGGATGCATTCCAGGCCAGCTTGTGAGTGCAGAACCAGCGCACCCCGGTTCGGTTGGCCACCGCAGGCAAGCCCGAGGAAAAACCGAAGCTGTCGGGCAGCCAGGCCAGATGGTGGCTCCATTCCGGGAAGATGAAGTTGCTGTGGGCCTGCCCCTCGCTGAACTGCTGCCAGAGAGAGGCGGTGCTGATCAGCACGCAATCGTTCTCAACCCAGGGGCCATTGATCGGCTCCCAACGACCGGCTTGACTGGCGCGGCGGATTGAGGCGAACAGTTCCGGTCGATGCCGCTGGAGCCAGTCGTACAGAGCGGGCGTGGAATGGGCGAAACGGAGCTGCGGCCAGCGCTCCATCAAGTTGAGGGCGGATCGGAATGTTCGTTCAGCCGCTTGCCAGGTGTCCGCGACCGGCCAGAGCCAGGCCAGATCGAGATGAGCGTGGCCCAGCCAGTGCACCGCGCCCGGCGGAGCGGGCGCCGCGGCCAGCTGGTGGGAGACGGCATCGACAGCAGCCGTCTCGAGCGGATCAAGTTGTTGCCAGTCAGTGGGAAGGTCTCCACCGGCTGCGTGATGAAGCTCCAGGGCTTCCGGCACAAGGATCCCAGTCGGGTCATGGGCTGGACGCCAGGGTTCCCGATCCAGCGTGCTGCTGATCAGAGCTCCGTCGTCATGCAGCGGACTACAGAGCTCCAGCTGCAGCTCCAGAGCCGCACCGCTGAGGCAGCGCTCCGGAAGTGTCCAGCGACAGGCGGTATCGAACAGATCCCCCTCATGCACCAGGACGCCATCCACCCAGAGCCGGGCCACTTCAGCCCACCAGCTCAAACAAAGTCGACCCCGACTGCCATTCCCATCCCGCCACTCCTCAGGCCAATGCAGACGCTGCTCCAACCGCAACCACTGACGACCCCGGGGCCAGATCAACAAACCCCGCTCAGCCCAGTCAGGGCGGTGGGTTGCCCCCCAGTCGTCCTCAAAAAATCGTTGCTGCTCAGGAGTGCCACAACGACGCCATGCGGGCCTCAGATCACGGCGCGTGCGACTGCGAAACGTTTCAATCCACGCCGTTCGCCTGGCCTGCAGGGGGTCCTCCCCCCATGTACCGCTGTCATGCCCCATAGGATGCTGTCGCAGTCACAGACGACGGTCGGTCTCCATGCTTGCCCTAAAGATCTCCGTTTACTCGGTCGTCTTCTTCTTTATAGGAATTTTTGTCTTCGGTTTCCTGGCGAGCGATCCCAGTCGGACCCCCAGTCGGAAGGATCTGGAAGACTGACGCGAACCGCCAGGGCAGACCGCGCCAGACACTGGTCCGCCTCCTGCCGATCCATGGTTTCAAGCTGTCAGGATCCTGGCTGCTGATCGGAACCCTTGGGGGCGACTCGCCTTGCTTTGATTTTTGCTGGACTGCTGACGGCAGGTTCAGTGGATCTGCTTGCGAACCGTTCAGCTGTTGCTGAGTCGTCTGACGTTCAGAAGGTTCCCGAAAGCCTCAAGCTGCGGGCCAATCGCCAGTTTCTGGACAGTCGACGCAACGTCACCGTTGCCGAGGGTGATGTCAGCGTCCACCTCGGATCATCCCTGCTTCAAGCCGACAGGGTTGAATTCGATATCGGCTTTAAAACCCTGTATGCGCGAGGAGCTGTACGTGTCACTCGCGGAGCTCAGTCATTTCAGGCTTCATCACTGCGATACAACCTGGCGCTGCAGGAAGGGGAACTCGATGACGTCTATGGCGTGATCGACCTGGGAGGAGACGTCCCGTCAGAGCCTGTTGCAACCGCCCCTGCGGCACCCCAACCGCTGGCATGCCCACCGTTGCTGCCTCCGGTTCCCGACTGGCATCCCCATCCCTGGTCTGTCACTGCTTGGGGCGGTCAGATGGTTGACGCCGCTTTCGGCGACACCTTTCTGTTTGACGGGGACATGCGACCGGAAGCCGTACTGGGCATCGGTCTGCAACGAAGGATCTGGCGCGCCGGTCCCCTGTCTCTCGAACTGGAGGCGGATTTGTTCAGCCACATCGCCCAACAGCAGCGCGGTGGGGAATACAACCAGAGCACTCCCTATGCCGATCTTCAATCCCAAAGCTTCGCGGAGGGAGTTGTAGGTATCGGCGCCCGGCTGTGGGTGCAGCCCTGGCTGAGCTTCAGCTTCCTTGAAGGCATCAGTTACAACTCGGACGTCAGCCTGTACGAAAAAACATTCCGCGATAACTACAGCAAATTGCTGAATTACCTGGGCTTCGAGGTGGAGGCGGCCGTTTCCCCCGATGTCTCCCTGGTGGGCCGCATCCACCACAGGTCCGGGGCCTTCGGCACCTTCAATGGCGTCACCGAAGGCAGCAACGCCTACCTGCTAGGCCTGCGTTACCGCTGGGGACAAGAGCAAGACCAGAACACCACAGTCGCAATGCCGCCCCCGGTCGGTTGCCCCGATCCCGATCGCGACGGGCGGGTCCGCGCCACATCGCTGCCTCAACGACTTGAATCAGTGGCCCTGGGCGACGGCGGTTCCACAGTTCTCCACGTTGCCAGTCCAGACCCAGGCGCAACATCACCGCTGCCACCTGCAGAGCAACAGAAACTCCGCAGCGATGCCATCGCCGAAATCGACCAGCGGATTGAATCCGTTGATCTCAAAGGGACATTCTCGATCGAACGTCGCAGTGGCATCCCAGTACGACGACTGAACTCCAGCGTGCGGGACGAAAACCGTTTCGGCGTGGTGAAGGTGCCACAGCTCAAAAGAATGGGAAGCACCCAGCTGATCAACGGCACCATCAGCCGCTGGCGTGTGCAGGCCGATCGGATCACGTTGCAAGCCAACGGCTGGCGCGCTGAGCGGATGGGATTCAGCAATGATCCGTTCACACCGGCTCAGACCCGTATTGACGCCGAGGGCGTGATTGCCCGGGATCTGGCCAACGGCGATGTCTTGATTTCGGCGCGGCGCAACAGCTTGATTGTTGAGGACAGGCTGCCGGTCCCGGTCAGCCGCCGTCAACTGATCCAGAAAGAAGAGGAGGTGGAGAACCGCTGGGTGCTGGGGGTCGACAACGACGATCGAGACGGTCTTTACATCGGGCGCAACCTCAAACCGATCAAGCTTGGTGTTTCAACGGAATTGGGGCTCGAACCCCAGCTGATGCTGCAGCGGGCGATCGATGCGGGCAGCGGCAGCAGTCCGGACGATGCAGGCGATCTGTTCGGCCTCGAAGCCAAGCTGTTGGGCCGCTACGGCGACTACCGACTCAGTGCTGAAGCCGACATCAGCAGCTTCAGTGGCGTCGATTTCCTCGACAACAGCCGCTACTGGGCGTCGTTCGGGCGCAACTTCGAACTTGGACGGCTTGGGGTGGTGAAAACCAACCTGTTCGGCACCTACCGCTACCGCACCTGGAACGGATCGCTTGGCAGCACCGACATCCAGGGCGCCTATGGCGTGTATGGGGAGAAACGCGGCGATTGGGAGCAGGGCGACACCCGCCACAGCTACTTGTTCCGCGGCGCTGTGGGGGACTACAAATCCGATCGCTTCAATAGCGATGGCCTGCTGCAATCCGGTCGCGCCAGCCTGTTCGGTTCCCTGACGAGCACCATCCCCCTCTGGACCGGCTCGACAGCGGAACTCACACCCCTCGCGGCGTATCGCTATTCACCCGTTGCCGTGGTGCCAGGCATCAGTCTCAACACCAATGTGAACGCCACTGCAGCCATCTATGGAACGAGCAATCACCAGGAAAGCCTCAGCTTCAGTGGCGGTCCGACCCTCACCCTCGGCACCTTCAGCAAGTCCTTTCTGGACTTCACCCAGGTTTCGCTGATCGGTGGTGGCACCCTGCGCAATGGGGCCAGCCCCTTCGAGTTCGACCGGGTTGTTGACTTCGGAACTCTCGGCATCGGCATCACCCAGCAGATCGTCGGTCCTCTGCTTCTGAGCACCGGAGTGAACGTGAATATGGACCCTGGCTCCAGCTATTACGGAGACGTCATCAACTCCAACATCGAACTGCGCTGGCAACGCCGCAGCTACGACCTTGGTGTTTATTTCAACCCGTACGAAGGGGTGGGCGGTGTGCGCTTCCGCCTCAACGACTTCGACTTCGACGGCAGCGGAGTGCCTTTTGTTCCTCATGCCCCCTCGGATTGGTTCCTTGGGGGGCAAAACCACGATGATCTCCCCCTCTGAAGACGGCGATCAGTTGTCGCCGCCGATGATCAGGTCACTCCCCGTGAGGTCCGCCCCTGCATAACGAATGCCCTGCGTTCGAACGTCGGGGGAAAAGGCATTGATCACAACGGCACGGCGCAGGTCAGCCCTGCGCAGATCCACACCAGTCAGGTCGGCATTGGTGAGCGTGGCGCCACGCAGATCAGCCCCGGAAAGCCTGGCCTCACTGAGATCGGCCCCCTCAAGATTCGCTCCGCGAAGATCAGCCTCGCGCAGATCAACCTGCCGCAGGTCGGCGCCGATCAGATGAGCCTCCTTCAACACGGCGCGCCGCAGATCACAGCCTGGGCAAGCCCCCTGTTCCAGCAGACGCTCCACTGGCGTCGAAGGCACCGGTGCCGCCAGCACCTGCAATGGCACCAGGATCAGCAACAGGGAGAAACGATGACCACGCAGCGCAACCATCAGAGCCACGAACAGACTTATGTCTCATTCATAGACACAAGAGTCCGAACTGGCTGTCAGAGAAAACCGAAACGCCGACGATCTTCAGGTGACCAATGCTGAAGGGGGTGATGCGCCAGCTGCGCGTTGGACCAGCGACCATCTCCGGTGATCTCCTGGCCGCACCAGGCCGGAATTCGAAGAGGGCTGTCCGCCTGAGGCAGCTCCACTTCCGCGATCAGCAGAGGAGAATTCTCCGCCTCGAAGCAGTCCACCACCCAGTCCCCGCCGTCCAGATCGAGAACATGGCGGGATTTGACAAGGCGATGGGGCGCCAGAGACCAAAGCGCCTCGGCATCCTTCACGGGGATGGCGTATTCGAACTCGTGGCGAACGAGACCGGAGGTATCCGCGGCTGCCTTCAGGGTGAGCCAGGCCTGATCCTCCCCAGCGAGACGAACGCGGACCGTCACTCCATCGGCACTGGCGGCGAGATAGGCCTGGCGAAGCGGCTGAGGCTTGCTGGCCACAACACGCCAGCCTTGGGACGCAATCAGAAAGCGACGTTCGATCTCAAGAGCCATCGCTCAGTTGTGAGAGGGTTGCGCAGCCGTGAGGCTGCCGGCCCAATGCAGTTTGGTCGCCAGGGTTCTGTAATACGAGGGGCTCTGGTTGAGCAAAACCATCTGAGCATGATGTCGGGCCTGCTGCACCACACAGCATTCACCAGGCTCAAGAACGGTGCAGCCGACGCCGTCCTTCCACAACTTCACCCGGTGATCTCCGGCTCCGAGAGGCCAGA
>CAJWZN010000016.1 GCA_913050105.1 uncultured Synechococcus sp. | reverse complement strand
GATCAGCACAGTTCAGTGGTTCAGTGAATGAATTCTGCCGGAGCGGGACGACTCAGCCGTTCATCAGCTTTCGCAGACCGGCCTCCAGATCGTTCTGACGCATCAAAGCCTCCCCGACCAGCACGGCAGCAGCGCCGGCGCTCTGCACCCGAGACAGATCAGTACGGGTCAACAGCCCCGACTCACTCACCAGCAGAGTGTTCTGATCCTTCAGACGCTGCCCGAAAGAGGCTGTGAGGCGCTCGGTCGTGCCCAGGTCAGTTTCAAAAGTCGACAGATCCCGGTTGTTGATCCCGACCAGATCAAAGCCACCGATGCTGAGCACACGCTCCAGCTCATCAGCGTCGTGGACTTCGACCAGCACGGCGAGACCCAGGGCAGCCGCCGCTTTCCGCAGGTAGCGAAGATCCTGGTCGCTGAGAATGGCTGCAATCAGTAAAACCGCATCGGCGCCGGCAGCTCTGGCCTGGTACAGCTGATAAGGGCTTAAAACAAACTCCTTGCAGAGCAGGGGGAGGTCAACAGCTTTTCGGACCTCCACAAGGACATCAAAACCACCCTGGAAAAAGGTTCTGTCTGTCAGCACCGACAGACAGCTGGCGCCTCCGGCTGCATAGGCCCTGGCAATCGCGACAGGGTCAAAATCCTCACGGATCACTCCTTTGCTGGGGCTGGCCTTTTTGACTTCAGCAATCACTGCGGGTTTTACCGGCGCCGAAGTCAACGCGGCCAGAAAATCCCTGGTGGACGGCAGATCAGCGATCTGTCGTTTGAGATTGTCCAGCGGCACCTTCTGCCGAGCAATCTCAACCTCCCGATCCTTCTCCCAGACAATCTTTTCGAGGATGTTCCTTGGTTCCTCCTCATCGTGTGGGACGGCGTACTCGAGATAAGAAACACGCACCTTCGGATTGGGTGGGCGGCGACGGATCTCCATGAATCGATCGGATGAAACGGGAACAGGGACAGGGAACGACTCAGGCAACCAGCTGAGATGCGGCTTGCTTGTAAGCAACTTCCACCACCTCACTGAGGGTGGGGTGTGTATGAACCTCAGTGGAAAGCTGTCGGACGCTCTGACGTCGGGCGACGGCATTCGCCACCTCCTGAATCAGATCAGCGGCGTGCAGCCCATAAATATGTGCACCCAGAACTTCACCACTGGTTTTGTTGAACAGCAGTTTCATCAGACCATCGCTTTCAAGCTCAGCCAGAGCCTTTGAGTTTGCTTTGAAGTAACTGCGCACGGATCCAAGCTGGAACCCTTGCTCCGACGCCAGTGTCTTGGCATCGGCCTCACTCAGGCCAACAGAGCTGATCTCCGGGTGGGTGAAGGTCGCAGCGGGAATACTGCGGTAATCAATCTGGCGTTGGTGACCAAGAATATTGTCGACGGCAACGGAGCCTTGAGCGGCAGCGGTGTGCGCCAGCATCAGCTTTCCGGTTACGTCACCCACAGCCCAGAGATGCGGCACGGGCTGGTCATTCACCAGGACGCGCATGGTGTCGTCGATCGGGAGGAAACCGCGGTTGGTCTCGATGCCAAGTGACTCCAGATTCAGACCTTTGCTGCTGGGGACACGTCCCGTGGCCACCAGAACCGCATCCACCTCCAGAGTTTCCACCAGCTCACGGCTGTTGAAGTCAGCCAATTCAATCTGAACAGGACAACCGGGAGTGACCTTGCGAGCCAACAGGCCGGAACGGGCATCGATATCGCGGCTGTCGATCAAGTGTCGCCCTGCGATCTTTGCAATATCCGGATCGAAGGTGGGCATCACCTTGTCCATCGCTTCGATCATCGTCACCTCACAACCCAGGGCCGTATACACGTCTGCGAATTCGAGGCCGATGTAGCCGCTGCCAATGATTGCGATCCAGCGGGGCAGCCACTCGAGGTTGATCGCTTCATCACTGGTGAACACAGTGCGTCCATCCGTCTCAATGCCAGGCGGCACAAAGGGATCCGAGCCCGTGGCAATGATCACGTCCTTGGCATTGAGCACCCTGTCAACACCGCTTGGCTCGCGCAAACCGACGCGTTGAGCACCTTCAAGCCGACCATGGCCGCGCAGGATGGTTACCCCAGCCCGTTCCAGAGTCTTGGTGAGATTGGTCCGGATCGTCTGAACCAGCTGATTGGCATGGTCCGCGATCTTCTGACGCTCAAAACGCACCGGTGCCGCATGAATTCCGAAGCTGGCGAGGTGGCTGTCATCGGCCAGCTCACGCACTTTGCCGCTTGCTGCCAGCAGAGCCTTGGAGGGCACGCAACCACGGTTGACGCAGGTGCCGCCCATGTCGCGCGACTCGATAATCGCCGTTTTGAGCCCATGATCGGCGGCGTGTTTGGCGGCATCAAACCCCCCATAACCTGCGCCGATGACAATGACGTCGTAGTCGAAACTGGCGTCGCTCACCCGGACCGCTGCATTGTGGAGGCCATTGTCGCTCGCCGACGCTCCAGCAGGAGGGGCACCGCTGCAGCCGCCACGTTGAGGGATTCAACCCGAGGGCTGTGCGGAAGTGTCACGGCATGGGTGCAGCACGCCTGAAGCCTGGGGTGCAGGCCTGCTCCTTCCGTCCCGAGAACCAGAGCGGTTGGGAGTGTCCAGTCGAGCTGCCAGTACGGAATCGGTTGGAGCATCCCCCCGGAGTCGGGCACCAGGGTTGCCACCACCTGAACCTGTTGGAGCGCCAGCTCCGTCAACTTCTGCTCCATTTGTTGAACGGCTTTCTCACCATCCGGTCCAAAACGATGGTGCGGAAGCTGGAGCAGGCTTCCCGAGGATGCTCTTAAAACCTTCGGGCTCAGGGGATCGGCCCCAGCCCCCAGCCATACGGCTTCAACATCCGCCGCCAGGGCCGTTCGAAGCAACGTGCCGAGATTGCCGGGATCCTGGATCCGATCCAGCAGCAGTTGAAAGCTGGCTTCAGGCGAAGGTGATGGAAAACATTCCAGTGGACAAAGACAGGCCACACCGTCGGGGGTCACCGTGCTGAGAGCCGCCCGCAAAACCTCTTCGGTGACACGACGGATCGGGATCCGTTGGTCGAGGTTTTCCAGAAGCTGGTGATGGCGTTCAATCCAGTGATCCGTGGCAATCACCTCTTGCAGCCAAGCCCCCTTGAGCAGCAGTTCCTGCAGGAGATGAGTTCCTTCCAGCAGCACCATTCCCTCACTGTCCCGCCCGGCACGGGTCGTCAGAGAGCGAAGCCGACGCACCAGGGGATTACGACGGCTGCTGATCAGAAGGTCGGAGACCACTCGAAAACCGATCAGAAGGTGGAGTGTTTACGTACTTTCAACTCCTTGTGTACGGAAAGATCTTCACCCTCTAGATCCAAACCATTGATGGCAGCAATTTCTCCCTTGATTCCTTCAGCTGCAAGATTTTCAATCATCTTCTTGATCACCTGATCTTCAACTGTGGCGTGGTCGATGGAATCAGGCGTCAGTCTCTCTAAAAACTTCCCAACCTTGGAAGCAACAACTTCCGAAGCGTTCGAGATTTTGAGAACAATCATTTCGGACCTGAGAAACCTGTCCGAAGAGTATGCGGATGGGGAGACTTGAACTCCCACGACATTGCTGCCACTAGTACCTGAAACTAGCGCGTCTACCAATTCCGCCACATCCGCTGGCGTTGGTCGCTCAAGCGACGTGATGACATTACGGCATCACCATCCGGAAGAAGACCTCTAAAAATGTAACTGTTGAAACCAGTTTTGATGGCGGCCGTCTAGACGGTCTCAAGGGTCGACGTCACAATGACGCCATTAGGAGTCGGCGGTTGATGACGGGCCCTGCAACCGCATCTCAGAACAGTCTCAAAGAGCGCCTTGCCGTTCGAGGGGGGCAAGCGCTTTCGGGCACGTTGAAGGTCAGTGGCGCAAAGAACTCAGCTCTTGTTCTGATGACGGCCAGCTTGCTGACAAGTGATGTTGTGGAACTTTGCAACGTTCCCGAGTTAACCGATATTGCAGGAATGGTCGACATCCTCCGCTGCCTTGGGGTGAGGGTTGAACGCAGCGGGGATCGCATTCAACTTCAGGCTGATTCGCTCAGCAGTGCTGAACCTCCGTATGAACTGGTTAACAGTTTGAGGGCCAGTTTCTTCAGCATTGGACCTCTGCTTGGTCGACTTGGGCAGGCCAAGGTGCCGCTGCCGGGTGGATGTCGCATCGGAGCACGTCCTGTGGTCGAACACATCCGGGGGCTCAAAGCTCTCGGAGCTCACGTCAGCGTTGAACATGGCAGTGTCAATGCAGCCGTTCCCGGTACTCAACCTCGCCTGAGAGCAGCCCCCATCATTCTCGACTGTCCCAGTGTTGGCGCCACAGAAACCGTTCTGATGGCTGCGGTGCTGGCCCGCGGCACAACAACCATTGAAAACGCGGCACAGGAACCCGAAGTGCAGGACCTGGCCCAGCTGCTCAATGCCATGGGCGCTGACATCACAGGTGCCGGTGGACCTGTGATCACCATCAGAGGTGTTGAGCGATTACATGGTGTGCGGAATTATTCGGTCATTCCGGACCGGATCGAAGCCGGTACTTTTTTGATTGCAGCCGCCATCACGGGATCACCGATGCGCGTGGAGCCGGTGATCCCCGAACACCTCAATGCGGTTCTTCAAAAATTGCGCGACTGCGGCTGTCGGCTTGAGATTGATGATGCCGGGATAATGATCACCCCTGGTCAATTACAGGCTGTTGATATCACAACCCAACCTTTTCCCGGATTCCCAACAGACCTTCAGGCGCCATTCATGGCCTTGATGACAGTGGCTCAGGGAACCAGTGTGATCTCCGAGAAAATTTATGAAAATCGCTTGCAGCACATTGCCGAGTTGCAGCGGATGGGTGCCTCAATTCGTGTTGAGGGCAGCACTGCGATCGTGGAAGGCGTCCCTCAACTCAGTGGAGCCCCAGTAACGGGTAGTGACTTGAGAGCATCTGCCGCCATGGTGCTAGCAGGGCTTGCAGCCAAGGGAGTGACTCATGTGTCCGGCCTGTCACACCTGGATCGCGGTTATGACAACATTGAACGGAAATTAAGTTCCGCTGGGGCTGTGATCGAACGACAAGACATTCGACTTACAGATAAAATAAAGAAAGTTGAATAACCATCCATTCAGATTTCAAGAGATCGATCTATCTTGATTACGTGAAATCTGCCTGCAGTGTTGCTAAACGCGTTGTTTGGAGTGTAAAATAAAAGTCCCCACGCAGGCGTGGCGGAATTGGTAGACGCAGCGCACTCAAAATGCGCCGACTTCGGTCTTGCGAGTTCAAGTCTCGCCGCCTGTATTTTTCTCTGAGATTCAGATTTTCCTCTGATTCAGCCTGCATTTCATTACTTGCCAGTTTTATATTTTTGCATCCAATTTTTTTAAGACTATAATATTTAATTGGTAAATCAATGATCACATCCATCAACTACTTCGCCTTCATGAAGACATCTTCATGAAGTTTCTCGCTCCATCCGCAATCCTTCGAAACACTTTTAATGAAGAGTGTTTGCTTTGCCAGCACAGTCAACATGCCCATGGCAACCTTTTCCCAGACAAAGGAAATCAATGGCTCGTTCCAAGCCGATTAAGACCAGAAACGAACAACTGGAAACGACTGTTTTTATTTTCGGTGTCACAGCCTGTGTAACAGGCATCGTCGTGACCAGCTGGTCAGCGTTGTCCAATCAATCGCTAGTTCCCTGGGGATTGTTCTGAGCCTCAGAGTCAACTGCTGGTTCAGTTAAATCTTTCCTTCAACGATGTCCATCGTTGCTGATTTCTGCCGGAAGTAGAGATCCAGCAGCAAGGAAGCAACGCCTTTGAGTTCGGCCATGTCTGTGGCCGATTCAATGGCGTTTGCCAACGTCTGTTTCTGAAATTGCTCATGGAGCGGCAGAGCCATGATGCGATCAAGAAACAATGAAGAAATATTAAGACACCGATTGAAGACTGTGGCGGCGGCTGTGTCTTCAGCAAGTAGAGATGCAAAAAAGTTCGTGCTGCAGCGACGGCATTTCAAAATGGTCTGATCCGTGCATCGGCGAAATGACAGGCCTGGTCGACACAGCCCTTAGAACAGTTGGTGTCACCAGACCTTCTGCGGATACGGCGTCAGCCAACGCTGTGATGAACACCTACAACCGATTTCCGCTCACCCTGGTGCGTGGGAAGGGTTGCTGGGTCTGGGATAACAGGGGGCACCGGTATCTGGATGCCGTCGCTGGAATCGCCACTGACACCCTGGGACACAGCGACCGTGTGATGCGCCGGAACCTGCACCGGCAGCTTCGACGGATCCAGCATGTATCCAATCTGTACCGAATTCCTGAACAGGAAGAACTGGCCGACTGGCTGGTGCAACACAGCTGCGCTGACAGCGTTTTCTTCTGTAATTCCGGAGCTGAAGCCAATGAAGCCGCGATCAAGCTGGCCCGGAAACATGGCCACCAACGACGCAACATCGAGCGCCCGGTGATCCTCACGGCAGCAGCCAGTTTTCACGGACGCACCCTGGCCGCCGTCACCGCCACCGGCCAGCCCAAATATCACCAGGGATTTGAACCTGTTGTCGAGGGCTTTGACTACTTCGACTACAACGACATCCGCTCGTTCGAAACAGCACTTCAAAAGCATGAGGCGCAGGGGCCGAAGGTTGCTGCTGTGCTGATCGAGCCCCTTCAGGGGGAAGGTGGCGTCAACCCCGGTGATCACGCTTTCTTTCAGACATTGCGTCAACACTGCAGCGAACGCAACATCCTGTTGATCCTGGATGAAGTTCAGGTGGGCATGGGCCGCAGCGGCCGGCTGTGGGGCTACGAACAGCTGGGAATCGAACCCGATGCCTTCACCCTCGCCAAAGGTCTGGGAGGAGGCCATGCCATTGGTGCGCTTCTGGTTAATGCGCAGGCCGATGTGTTCAAGCCTGGGGACCACGCCAGCACCTTCGGGGGTAATCCCTTTGCCTGTCGGGCAGGACTCACCGTTGCCCGGGAAATCGAACGCCGGGGCCTGCTTCAGCACGTGGAACAGCGGGGAATTCAATTGAGAGAAGGGCTGGAACTCCTGGTCGAGCGCTACCCCGATCTGTTTGAGGGAACCCGTGGCTGGGGCTTGCTTCAAGGTCTCGTGCTGCGTGAGAACAGCAAACGCAATGCAGCTCAACTCGCAGCAGCAGCGATCGAGCAGCGGCTGCTGCTTGTGGCAGCCGGTCCACGAGTCCTGCGCATGGTCCCCCCCCTGGTCATCAGCCGTCGAGAGGTGCAACAGCTGCTTGAGCGCCTGGATGCCACCCTCGCCACTGCAGCCTGAAACCGGTCGCGTGACGATCGACGATCTCTCGGATTTGATCCCTCGATTTGATCAGCGAGGGATGGATTTGCAGTTGGATCGCATGCAGGGCGCCCTGAAGCATCTCGGAAGCCCCTGTGGCGACGTCCCTGCCATCCAGATCGCCGGGACAAATGGAAAGGGATCCATCGCCAGCTTCATCAGCGCCGCACTGCACTGGAACGGCATCCGCAGCGGCGTCACCACCTCACCCCATCTGGTGAGTTGGTGCGAGCGAATCGCGATCGACGGTCAGCCGATTGAACTGGCGGATCTGCGCAGACTCCTGAATGAGCAGGCATCGGTCTGCAAGACATTCCAGCTGACGCCTTTTGAACAACTCCTGGCATCGGCTCTGGTGCATTTCCATCGCGAAAACGTTGACCTGCTGGTGCTTGAGGTGGGTCTCGGTGGCCGTCTGGATGCAACCACCGCCCATCCGAAGCGACCGCTGATCGCAATGGCCAGCATCGGGCTGGACCACTGTGAACATCTGGGCTCAACCCTTACGGCCATCGCAACGGAAAAGGCCGCGGTGATCACCCCGGAATCCTGCGTGGTGAGTGCGGAGCAACATCCCGACGTGCGAGCTGTTCTTGAGGACAGCTGCCACAAACAAGGCGCAGAACTCCGCTGGGTGAGCCCTTTGGATGACAGCTGGAATTTGGGCCTGCCTGGACAGCTGCAACGACGCAATGCAGCGGTGGCCAGGGGCGTCCTGCAGGCGCTGGGGGCCCATGGGTGGAGCCTGAACGACGACGACCTGCGGGGGGGATTCGCGCGAGCGCGTTGGAACGGGCGGATGCAGAGGGTGCGCTGGCGCAATGAACCTCTGTTGATGGACGGCGCCCATAACCCTCCTGCAGCGGAACAGCTCCACCTCGAGCGCCGGCATTGGCCCGGAGAGGAGGCGGGGGTGAACTGGATCCTGGGAATCCAGGCCCACAAACAGGCCATCGCAATGCTTCAGATCCTGCTGCAACCGCAGGACCGGGCTTGGATCGTGCCGGTTCCTGATCACAACAGCTGGACCCTTGAGGCTTTGCTCCAACGGTCGCCGCAGTGGACGGATCAACTGATCTCAGCATCCAGCGTTGAGCAAGCGCTGGTTCAGATCAACACCCCAGAGCAGCGAAAAAGCGCAGTGCCCGTGCTGGCAGGATCGCTCTACCTGATCGGTGATCTGCTCGCCCGAGCTGTGGTCACGGCAGAGTGAAACCCCCTGCACCCGGCCTGATGCTCAGAACGCTGCTTTCTCTGCTGATGCCTCTGCTGCTGCTGGCCACTCCCTCCAACGCGCTGGACACCTCGGCCGGTTTTGGTCTGCAGGATCGGGCCCTGTTTCAGGAAACCGTCGACTACACCCTCACCAATCAGAGCGGTGGGGACTTCCATGGCCAGAACCTCGCCAACACCTCCTTCGCTGGAGCGGTGGGGCGTGGGGCCGATTTCCGGGACGCCAACCTTCATGGCGCGATCCTCACCCAGGGAGCTTTTGCTGAAGCGGACTTCCGCGGCGCCGACCTGTCAGATGCCCTGATGGACAGGGCTGACTTCGTCGCCACAGATCTGCGTGGAGCCATCCTGAGCGGTGCCATCGCCTCCGGCAGCAGCTTCAGCAAGGCACAGATCGAAGGAGCGGACTTCAGCGATGCTCTGCTCGATCGCGACGATCAGCGTCTTCTCTGCCGCGATGCAGACGGCATCAATCCGCTGACGGGAATCGCCACACGGGACAGCCTGGGCTGTTGAGTGCGGACTGATGTCTCAGGCCTGCCAGCCGCGCAACTTGCCGGGGTTGAGCAGACCTGCAGGATCAAAACGCTGCTTTGCGGCGACCTGGTCGCCATCGATCACCCCCAGGCCGCCGTCCTCAACTGTGATGACGTGGGGATTGAAGATCACCGCCCCGACCTCACGGCACTCGTGCATCAAACGATCAAGTTGATCCTCACCACTCCAGCGAACAAGGGGTAAGGCAGCGATTCGCTGAGCTCCCTGCTGACGAACCAGCTCGAGGTGCCAGAGCAAATTGTCCCCCCAACGCTGCTTCAACAACTGCATCGCTGGAAGCTCAGGCTCCGGCAACAGCATCTGCAGATAGGTCCAGCTCGGGTCGACAGCGCGCATGTGCAGAGTCGTGTGGTTCCAGGTGAGCTCCCTCAATCCATTGCCACGGTTGAGATCCTCCGGACCGAGGTCGTGCATCACGGCTCCGGCATCGGCCACCAGACGATTCAGGCTGCTCACACCGTCCGGAGCCACCAGCAGCAGGGCACGATGCACCTTCCCCTCGGGGCCGCTCCAGGGCGGTAAGTGCTGCAGCAGAGGTCGCTCAAGCAGCGTGGCCAGATGCAGCGGAATGGCGGACCGGGCACAACGCTGAAGCAACAGGACCGCCGCCTCCCAGCTTTCACAGTCAAAGCTCACCTGATGCCAGTCCACAGCTGGTGCTGTCGCCAAAGTGATCGCCGTCGCAATCCCATTGGTGCCGTAAGCGTGGTTCAGGGCTTCGGCTTCGGCTGCATCCAGCTGCAACCGTCTTGGCTGCTGCTCCAGGGTGACAATCTCCATCCCCAGAAGATGCCCGGGATCGCGGAGAAATCCCCAGCGAATTGAACCGATTCCACCTGAACCACCCGCCAAAAAGCCGCCGATCGTGGCGCTGCGCCAGGTGCTTGGCAACAGGCGCAGCTGCCTCCCCTCATTCCGCAACTGCTGATCCAGATCGCGCAGCGAACATCCCGGCTCGACGGTCACGGTCCCGGTCTGACGGTCGATGTGACGCACCTTGTTCAGAGCGCTGGTCAGCATCACAACCCCTCCCTCCAACGGGACGGACTGGCCATAGTTTCCGGTGCCTGTACCTCGCAATGTCAGAGGCACCTGATGGCGGAAACATGCTGCAGCCAGCGACGCCACCGCCTCAACGTTCAGGGGACGAACCACGAGATCGGCCTGACAACGATCCAGCTGTGCATTGAGCACCGGCGAGTAGTCGAAGGCATCGCGCGAAAAACGCTGGAGCTCTGACGGCTTCTGCAGCAGCTCAAGACCAGCGACCTGGCGCAGGTCCTCCATCAAGGCGTCCATGGCAGCAGGAGATGGCATCACAACGACTCAACCGATGCGTTGAGGTCTAACGCCCAGAGGGCTGCCACCAGCTACCTCCGATCAGGACCCTCCGCTGTGGTGGCCGACGCAGGGCTTCGGACCAGGTACCGGCCTGCAACACCACCAGATCGGCAGGGGCTCCCTCACAGAGCACACCGTTCCAGCTCAGCTCCATGGCTTCCGCCGCGGCGGTGGTGAAGGGCGCAAGGCCAAGACGTTGCCAAGGGGCCAGCTGAGCCAGCGGGATCGAGGCCGCCATCAAGGCCAGAGGATCGAAATCACCCCCGGGGAACCAAGGATCTGCGACGTTGTCGCCCCCAACAGCCACCCGCACGCCGCAGCGCTGAAGTTGATGAATCGGCGCCAATGGCCGTTGAACGGGGGTTGAATCCGGCACGCGACCGAGCAGCCATCCGTTGGTCAGAGGCAAGGCCACAACCTGAAGTCCGGCAGCAGCCATCCGTTCGGCCAGCTTTCGAAGCGAGGCTGGTGGGAGCAGCGACAGGCTGCTGGCATGGCTGCAGGTGATCCTCTGGCGGCAGTGAAGGCGCTCCTGAACCCGCAGAAGTTGCTTCAGACCAGACGCTGGATCCCGATCCGCTTCATCGATGTGTAAGTCAACAGCGCAATGAAATCGTTCGGCCAGCGTCAGCAAAGCTGCAAGGTGCCGCCGAACCGCCGAACCGCCACAGGGAGGTGCCAAGACACCACCAAGCATTCCTCCCCAGTCGGCCACCTGAGCAGCCAGGCGCTCGCCAGCGGGGGTTTGCCAGTGGGCGAGCGGAACCAGCGCTACCAGCTGAAGGTCGATGGACCCCTTCCAGCGCTCCCGCAGTTGCTGGAGCGCTCGCCAGCTCGGCTCTGCACCGGGGCCGACGCTGTCGATATGGCTGCGCAAGGCTCGAAGTCCATGACGGCAGGCTCGCTGCAGAGCCCTTTCACCCCGAGCCAGCACCGCTGCTTCTGATCGGGTCTGATGTTCCTCAAGATTGGCTGCGAGAGCACCGTCATAGGTGCCACTCAGGTTGGGGTGATCCTGCCAGCTGAACGCCTTATCGAGGTGAACATGCGGATCCACCAGCCGTGGCAGCACCATCAGCTGAGGTGCCGCATCCAGCTGCAGCGATTTCAGCTGCAGCAGCCGACCGTCTCTCCAGGTGAACTGAACCGGAGTCAGACCCTCCTGGCTCACCGGTGTTGGCCCGGTTCCTGGAGAGAGTTCCAGCAGGCAGCGTGGAACCCACGCCCGCAGTCTTTCGGCCTGTGATGTTGAACCGTCTTGGGATGGTGCCGTCACTCCAGGCTGCCGTTGTCACTCTCAGATCGCAGCATCACAAATTGTCCGGCAGCGGCGAGAGTCACGGCCTTCAAGCGCGGCAGAGTGAACCCGGGGGCCAGGTCCTGCCCGCCCAGTCGGGTGGTGTAGACACTGGCGACGCCCAGATCGAGACGGGTGGTGAATCGAGCAGCCAGGTGGGCCAGGGCCTGCTGCTGTGACGCCACCAGTTGAGGACAGTCACGAACCCACATCTGCAGCAGCATCGGCAGTCCATCTGATCGGCACAACTCCTGGGTCAGGAAACCCACCAGTTGTTGCCCAGCATGATCTGCATAGTCGTCGGGTTTGGGGTTGGTGAGAATGAGAACAACGGCACACCCGCTGCCGATCAGAGCCACCGTTGCACCGGCAACAGGGAAGCGCCACTGAGAACCGAAAGGCTTCACCGAACCAGATGGGGCGTGGATTGGTAGATTCTCATCGACGCGGCGGGCGTCGCCAAGTGGTTAAGGCAGCGGCTTGTGGCGCCGCTATTCGGGGGTTCGAATCCCCTCGCTCGCCCTCACTTTTCTCAGCTTCTCCGAACAGCCTCCAAAAGGGGTTCGCCAGATCAGCGCATGGGATCCGCGCAGGGGAGGTTCAGGGCCCGGATGATGGCCACCAGCTCTCCAATCATCAAATTGACACAACGCCGCTGTGAATCAGACTGAGAGGGCTTGGTCCCGTGCCTTGGTCACCTCCGCCCCACTCACCACCGCCCCCCTGGCCTCCGTCGAAGCCACCGCGAACCGCGGGCGGGGCAGCTACTGGATCACAACGTTTGGCTGCCAGATGAACAAGGCAGATTCCGAGCGGATGGCAGGAATCCTCGAAGAGATGGGCTATCGGGAAGCGGAAGCCGAGCTGGACGCCGATCTGGTTCTCTACAACACCTGCACAATCCGAGACAACGCTGAGCAGAAGGTCTACAGCTACCTCGGCCGCCAGGCCCAACGGAAACGCACAAATCCCAATCTCACCCTGGTGGTGGCTGGCTGCGTCGCCCAGCAGGAGGGTGAATCTCTCCTGCGCCGTGTGCCCGAACTGGACCTGGTCATGGGCCCCCAGCATGCGAACCGGCTCGAAACACTGCTCCACAAGGTGGACAGCGGTCAGCAGGTCGTAGCCACTGAAGAGCACCACATCCTCGAAGACATCACAACGGCAAGGCGCGACAGCAGCATCTGTGGCTGGGTGAATGTGATCTATGGCTGCAATGAACACTGCACGTACTGCGTCGTGCCCTCCGTACGGGGCCGGGAGCAGTCACGGCTGCCCGAGGCGATCAAGCTGGAGATGGAAGGACTGGCTGCTCAGGGGTTCAAGGAGATCACCCTGCTCGGCCAGAACATCGATGCCTACGGTCGTGATCTGCCCGGCATCACATCAGAGGGTCGCCGCAAACACACGCTCACCGATCTGTTGCACCACGTCCATGACGTGGAGGGCATCGAACGGATCCGTTTCGCCACCAGTCACCCGCGGTACTTCACGAACCGCCTGATCGACGCCTGCGCTGAATTGCCGAAATTGTGCGAAAGCTTCCACATCCCATTCCAGAGCGGCGACAACGATGTGCTGCGCGCCATGGCCCGTGGTTACACCGTTGAGCGTTACCGGCGGATCATCGATTACATCCGTGAACTCATGCCCGATGCCTCCCTAAGTGCCGACGTGATTGTCGGCTTCCCAGGGGAAACGGATGCCCAGTACCGACGCACACTCGCTTTGATCGAGGACATCGGCTTTGACCTGGTCAACACAGCTGCCTACTCACCGCGGCCGAACACCCCCGCCTCGGAATGGAGCAACCAGTTGAGCGAGGAGGTGAAGGTGGCGCGTCTGCAGGAGATCAACGCTCTGGTGGAACGCTGTGCCCGTCAGGGCAATGCCCGGTACGACGGTCGCATTGAGGAGGTGCTGGCGGAAGGGATCAACACCAAGGATCCCAATCAGCTGATGGGAAGGACCCGCACGAACAGGCTCACCTTTTTCAATGCCGAAGATGAGGCAGGCCATGCATACCAACCGGGAGATCTGGTGAAGGTGCGGATCGATGTGGTGCGTTCCTTCTCCCTGACCGGAACCCCCCTGCCCATCAGCGAACAACACTGATACCTTTGGCGCCTCCGCCCGATCCACGCGCCTCCTGATGCCACCCCGTTGCACCTCGATCGGCCTCATCTTTGGAGGTCGATCCGGTGAGCACGACGTTTCGATTCGCTCGGCTGCAACCGTTCTTACCGGTTTGACCAGCGGCAGCAACAAAGACCGATACACCGTCGTTCCGATCTACCTCGACCGAGAGGGTCGCTGGTGGGGCCCCGAAATTGCAGCTCCCATTCTGAAGTCGGGTGTCGCTCCGGAGCCATCGGATCTGCCCCAGCCATTACCGGTCAAAGGATTTCGAACTTGTCCGGCTGAGGCCGACAGCGTGGATGTCTGGTACCCAGTTCTGCATGGACCGAACGGCGAGGACGGCACGGTGCAGGGTCTGTTTGAGCTGATGCGCTTGCCCTATGTGGGAGCTGGCGTTCTTGGATCAGCCATGGGCATGGACAAGCAGGCGATGAAGGCGGCATTCCAGGCAGCCGGCCTGGCGCAGGTTCCTTTCGTCTGCGCTCATGCAGCTGATCTCAGTCGTGCCTCCGCACGGGAGACGTTGGTGACATCGATTGAAACCAATCTGGGTTACCCCTGCTTCGTGAAGCCAGCCAACCTCGGTTCTTCGGTGGGAATCAGCAAAGCAAGAAATCGTGAGGAGTTGGAGGCGGGGCTTGAACTGGCCGCGAAGCTCGATCCTCGCCTGGTTGTTGAACAAGGCGTTGCAGCGCGTGAACTGGAATGCGCCGTGCTGGGCGCCTCAGAGCTGCGGGCTTCTGTGGTCGGAGAGATTCGTTTTGATGCCGATTGGTACGACTACACGACCAAATACACATCAGGGCTCAGCAAAACGCTGGTGCCCGCGCCCCTATCGGCAACGACGCAAGAACGGGTGCAGCAACAGGCGATCCAGGCCTGCAAAGCGGTTGGTGTGACAGGCATGGCACGCGTGGATTTCTTTTACGACGAAGCCGACGACCAGCTCTGGATCAACGAAATCAACACCCTGCCGGGATTCACCAGCCAGAGCATGTACCCCATGCTGTGGGCCGCCACCGGCGTAACACTCGAACAGCTCGTGCATGAACTGGTGCAAAGCGCCGGAGAATGAATGGAAGATGAGAGTTGGTCAGGTCTGACGCATGCTTCACGGTCTGCTCTGGTTACCACTGCTTCTGGTTTTCGTGCTGCTCGCATCCCTTGGATGGCTGGAGCGTCGACGTCAGTCGTTGTTCCGCACCTGGGCCACTGGTGCTGAACTGATGAAGCTTGACGGCTGCGGGGGGGCCCAGTTGAAAGATGGACATCTGCTCTGGTGTTCCTTTGAAGCGGGTCGTTTTCAGGAACAAGGCGACTTTGATATCTGCCGGCTGGAGCTGGTGGAACTGATGGCGCTCGCCTCCGGTGAGGCGCCGCTCACCCATGAATCCCAGGGACGCTGTCGCCTCCGTCTGGTCGGGAAAGATCTGCAGATGGATGTGCCCTTCTCCGATGCCCAGCGCGCCAAAAACTGGGGTGACGAGCTGATGGCGCGGGCGCGCTGCGACCTTTGAAGGTCAGCTCCCCCCAGCTGGAACGACGTCGGGCTCTGCGCCGCCAGAAGCGAGGGGAGCTTCTGGGCAACAGCTGGCGAACGTTGGTCCTTCTGTTGCTGAGCGGCAGCCTGGGATGGATGCTCCTGCGCTTCGGTTGGACGTTGGAAGGAACAAGTCAGGTGATGGTGTTCGGCAACAGTGGGCTGGCTCCGGAGCGTGTGGCTGCTGCCGGGGAGTTCAGCTTTCCCAAACCACTGCTGGAGATCAATCCCGCACAACTGGAACGTCAGCTGAATCGCGATCTGCCGGTTCAATCGGTTCGGGTGCGGCGCCTGATGTTCCCAGCACGGCTCGAGGTTCAGATGCAGACGAGAAACCCAGTTGCCAGGGCGACGCGGCGCATCCCTGGAGGCATCTCCCTTGGACTGGTGGACTCAGAAGGGCATTGGATTGAACCCGACCCCTCGGTCTCCTTGCCTCCACCGACGACCCAGGTCGTTATTGATGGTTGGAGTCGATCCCGCAGGGACGCGATCGCGACGCTGCTGAGCGAGCAATCGCTGCTTGACAACAATCTCGAGCTGATTGTTCTGCGCTCCGATGGCGCCATCCAGCTGCGCTGCGGGCAACTGGGCGAGATTGACCTTGGTCGCAACATCGCTTTGCTCGATCGTCAGATCGATGCCATCGAGCAACTGAGCCTCAACCTTCCCAAGGCCGTGATCGCCGGTGAGAAAGCTCTGATTGATCTCAGCAACCCCGACCGCCCTGAAATTCAGCTACCTGCAAAAGCAACATCCTGACCAACGGTTGTCGGAAGCTGACGAAACATCGGTTTTGGCCTGATCGCAGACGCTTTCGGCCACTCAGGACATAATGCAGCGAAATGTCACGGGTTCAGCCTCGAAGATGGAGATGGGGAACGGCACGTCTTTCGAGGCAATGGGAATTCAACCCAGTCAAAGCGCCAAGATCGAAGTGATCGGGGTCGGAGGTGGCGGCAGCAATGCTGTGAACCGAATGATCCTCAGCGATCTTGAAGGGGTCTCCTATCGGGTGTTGAACACCGATGCCCAGGCCCTGATCCAGTCCCAGGCGCAACATCGCCTTCAGTTGGGGCAGACCCTGACAAGAGGCCTCGGTGCCGGCGGCAACCCCACCATCGGCCAGAAGGCAGCTGAAGAATCCCGGACTGACCTGCACGATGCGTTGCAGGGTTCGGACCTCGTCTTCATCGCAGCGGGAATGGGTGGTGGCACCGGTACAGGTGCTGCTCCAGTGGTCGCTGAAGTGGCCAGGGAAGTTGGCGCCCTCACCGTCGGCATCGTCACCAAACCATTCGGGTTTGAAGGTCGCCGCCGCATGCGTCAGGCCGATGAGGGCATCGCCCGGCTCGCCGAGCATGTGGACACACTGATCGTCATTCCCAACGACC
>CAJWZN010000015.1 GCA_913050105.1 uncultured Synechococcus sp. | reverse complement strand
GCATCATCCAGATGCAGGGTTTTCATTGATCCGATCAGCCCCAGCCAGGCGAACACACACGCAAACGCCCGCCAGTGAATGGGTGCGGCAAAGCCAGGGCTCGGGCATGAAGCCGAAGCGGTCCAACGGCGTTCAACCCATAGATCGCATCACCCAGAATCGGATGACCCAACTCCGCCAGATGGGATCGGAGTTGGTGGGATCTTCCGGTGATTGGACGCATCCACAGTTTTGTGGACAGCTTGAGCAAGGCATGGGTTCGCCACAGGGTGACGGCCGGGCGGCCTTCCGGATGGGGCCCGTAACGAGGCGGATCTCTCTGCAATCGGGCCAGACGGTTCTCAATCCGCCCGCTTCCCTGCAGACGACCCGCCACTTCCGCTTCGTAGAGCTTGCTCACACGGCGCCTGGCGAACAATTCACCGCAACGCCGCAGACTGTCCTTGCTGCGCGCCAGCAGAATCAAACCGGAGGTGTCACGGTCAAGGCGATGCACCAGATGCAGGCCTGGTTCATGGCGTTGCATCCGACTGATCAGGGAGTCTTGCAACTCGGGACCACGCCCAGGCTGACTCAGAAGCCCGGATGGTTTGAGCACCACCATGAGCCATGGATCCCGATATAGAACCGGGAGCGGATCACCTCTCAAGTCGGGAGGCACAGTGCGTCTGAAAGAGAGTCACGACCTGATCCGGAGGCAAGGCCTGCACCAACCGGGCCTCCGCCTCCACATGGTGCTGTCCGCTGTGATAAAGATTTAGGTCTTGGAAGGCGTCCGGCTGAAGACGGCGCGCCTCATCCATCCCGGAACTGAGCAGAGCAGGGGGGAGCAGGGTTCCACCCTTGCAGGACTGCATTACATGGGCAGACTCATGGGCGAGCACCACCCAGACCGGGGTTGGATCATCGGGAAGGTTGTTCCCGCAGAGGAGAATCACCTGTCGACCGTCATGAAACGCCCCAAGTAGTCCAGCGGGGCAGTCATTGGCAACAAAGGCCTCAACACCAGTGGTCTCGATCATCTGGAGGAACTGAGCGATGCGGTTCCAGGTCGTCGCCTGCACCGGAGTTGTCCACCCCAATCCCATCAGCAGAGCCACAAGGCCCCAGGGCAAGCGAGCCATCCCACTGGACCGATCACTAAAGGCATTGGTTTCAACAGCTGCCGCTGAAGTCGCCGAATAAACGGAACTTCTCCAGATTTCAGTGATTTAGTTCCCGTTCAACACTGGCCACCTTCTCCTGAAAATTCTGACGCCGATCGGTGCGGGTATTGAGCTTCAACGTTGTGTAAACCCGCGGTACACCCATGTTGTGCAAAGCGTCGTGACAGCAGCGCACGCAAGCCATCACCTCATCCCAGGGCCCTTCGATCGCTGTACCGTTCGGACCAAGTTCGTGGTCAAGGCCGGCTGACTCAATCACCCGCTTACAGGTGGCGATATAGGGCGACAAGTGAACGCCAACACCGATCGGAACCACACAGAGATCAACGCTCAACCACCGCTCCATTTCTTCCACCTGGACTCAACGCAGGTCATCATCGTGGAAGTGGAATGCATCGATATGACAGAGGGGGCGAGCAAGCGATTGATTGAGGCCTACGAAGCACTGATGAGCCGCGCACCCGGAGCTGCTTTCCATCGGGCTCGAGAGCTTTACTTCAACAAATATCCATTGCCCCAAGAGGAAAGTGAACAAGACCTGCGGCTTTACATCGTTGATGAGCAGTTGAAGGAAACCATTGAGCCTGCAGGAGATGGAAATGCCTCACACCGATTGGTAACACTCACGTCCAGGCCGGGTGCCCTGGCGATTGTTCACTGGCAACGGGTCGATGCCCCCTCGGCTGAACAGGTGCGGTCCTATCTCTCTGCCGCCTGGCACATGAATCCTGACCAGCTGAAGCAGAAGCCGCTCGAGCAGCCCTGGTTTCGTGATGGAGGGCACCAGATCCGACTGACAGTTCCAACAGATCTGATCTGGCAAAAAACAAGCTTGTTAACTCTGCCGGGATAAAAACCGAAGGTTTTCTAAACAGCTTTCCTCCCCCTTGACGGGGACCGCTAGGCCTGAAGAAGAGAACTGTGCAGTCGATGTTCACGAAGTACGCCGAGCGCTACGTGCTGCGCACACCATCCGCCGGAAAGTACCTCGGTGTGAATGGCCATGACGCCCAGATCCGCGCCTCAGACACGCTGGACAACGCCTGGATTTTCCACACCCACGACGGTGCAGTCACCCACGCTCTTTGGATCGGTGAGGTGCATGGTGAAACCCCGGATGTGGTGAAGCTCGATCACTGAGCGGCTTCATCCCTTCACAGCATCACTGGTGGAACTGGGCAGGATGAATCTCTGCAGCATCACAAACAGCAGCAGCACCGGAAGAATCGAGACCACTGCACCTGCCGCCACCACTCGCCAATCGAGCGAAAAACTGCTGGAGAGCTGCTGGAGGCCCAAAGGCAGGGTGTAAAGCGCAGGATCATCAAGAATGACCAGCGGCCACAGGAAATCACTCCAGGTGCCGATGAACACGAACATCGCCAGGGTGATCAAATCTGCCCGCGCAGCTGGAATCATCACGTTCCACCACTCCCCAAGACGGCTGCAGCCATCGATGCGCGCCGCTTCCTCAAGATCTTTGGGAACGCCCAGAAAGCTCTGACGCAACAGATACAGGCCAAATGCTGTCGCCGCTTGCGGAATCACCAAAGCAAGAAGCGTGTTGCGCAAACCCAGCTGAACCATCAGCAGGTAAAGCGGAATCATGACCACCTGAAAGGGAATCAGGATCGTGGCCACCACCAGACCGAGCACCAACCCACGTCCTGCGAAGCGCATCCGCGCCAGGGGATAGGCCGCCAAGGAGCAGAACAACAGATTGGCCGCCACCGCCATTGCACTGACCACCGTGCTGTTGATCAGATAGGTGGTCAGGGGACTGTCCCGGAACAGACGCGCATAAGCATCCAAACTCGGTGATGCCGGCAGCAACGCCGGCGGACTGCTGAAAATGTTCTCAGCCGGCCCCTTCAAGGAGGTGCTCACCAGCCAGAGCAATGGTGCAAGCACCATCAACGCCAGAAGAATCAACAGCACCAGCTGGAGAATTCGGGGGGCGAGTTGGCGCATGCCGTTCGTTGAAGTGATCAGCTGGACTTACAGCACAACAGGATCCATCTGCGGATGCAACGACTGGTGCTGCTCAGCGGCGACAAGACGGTTCAGCGCATTGATGAATGCCATGGCTGCGGCCACCACAACATCTGTATCTGCCGCATGGCCTGAGTAGAGCGAGTCATTACGACGCAGCCGGATGGTCACCTCACCCATGGCATCGATGCCCTCTGTGACGGACTTCACGGAAAATTCAATCAACTCATTGGGAACACCAGCCAGTTGATTGAGAGCCCGGCAAACAGCATCGACAGGGCCCGTACCGACAGCGGAGACCGAACGTTCGGCGCCATCATCGTCCGAAAGAGTCACTGTGGCAGTGGGTTTAAGACTGCTGCCACAACTCACCTGCACCAGCTTCAGCTGGAAACGGGCTTCGGGTTGCTGAACCTGCTCGCTCACAATCGCTTCAAGATCACGGTCGGTGATCTCACGTTTGCGATCCGCCAGATCCTTGAACCGAGCAAATGCCTCATCAAGATCTTCCCGCGTGAGGTCATAGCCGAGCTCCTCAAGCCGAGCCCTCACGGCACTGCGACCGCTGAGCTTGCCCAGGGAGATGCGGTTGTCGCTCAGACCAACGGTCTTGGCATCGATGATCTCGTAGGTCAGGCGGTTCTTGAGAACACCATCCTGATGGATGCCGGATTCATGGGCGAAGGCATTCGCACCAACGATCGCCTTGTTCGGCTGCACCACCATGCCAGTGAGATTGGACACCAGACGTGAGGTTTTGGTGATCTCCTCAGTTCGCACTGCGGTCAGCGGTGTTGGGCTGTCTTCGGCGCGACCCAGGTAGCTGTTGAAGTAGCGGCGGCGCACATGCAGCGCCATCACAAGTTCCTCAAGCGATGCATTGCCGGCCCGCTCTCCGATGCCATTGATCGTGCACTCAAGCTGACGGGCGCCGTTCTTCACGGATTCCAAGAAGTTGGCCACGGCCAAGCCAAGGTCGTTGTGGCCATGAACCGAGATCACCGCTTCGGCGATGTTGGGTACATGTTGATTGATGCCAGCGATCAAACTGCCGAACTCAACAGGCGTCGTGTAGCCAACGGTGTCCGGGATATTGATGGTGGTGGCCCCCGCTCGGATGGCCGCCTCAATCACTTCGTAGAGAAACTCAGGGTCGCTTCGACCCGCGTCTTCGCAGGAAAATTCAACGTCCTCCACCAACGACCGGGCGTAGCTGACCATGTCCGGAACGATGGCCAACACCTCGGAGCGGCTTTTGCGCAGCTTGTGTTCGAGATGGATATCGCTGGTGGCAATGAATGTGTGAACGCGATGCCGAGGCGCAGGAGCAACAGCATCCGCACAAGCCTTGATGTCCTTCTGAGAGGCACGAGCCAGACCGCAGATGATGGGTCCGTTCTCTCCTCCCACTTGCTGGGCAATACGCTGCACCGCAGCGAAATCGCCCTGGCTGGCGAATGGAAAACCCGCCTCGATCACGTCCACACCGAGCCGCGCAAGCTGCTGGGCGATCGCCAGCTTCTCCTCAAGGTTGAGGCTTGCCCCTGGAGACTGCTCACCATCCCTGAGAGTGGTGTCGAAAATCAGGACGCGACCGGGATCCTTGGCCATAACGACGTTGTGTCGGCGGGCTTAGTCGGAATGACTATGAGTTGCCCTAGTCTAGTTCAGGTGGAAGGGCTGCAAATCGGATTACATTCAGCTCTCCTTCGGGTGATTGCCCTGTGAGCCAAGGAGCAGTCGCCCTTGTTCTGCACGCTCACCTGCCCTATGTGCGATCGGCACGACCGGGTTCGTTGGAGGAAGACTGGTTCTTCCAGGCCTTGATTGAGTGCTACCTCCCTCTCCTCGAATGCCTGGAAGACGCTGCTGCAGACCCGAGCAGATCGCCGAAGATCACCATCGGGCTCTCGCCAACGCTGTTGTCGCTTCTGTCCGATGATGATCTGAAGCAGCGTTTTCCTGCATGGATCCAGTCGCGACTGGACCTGCTGCCGAAAGCTGATCTCCGCCTGCAAGAAGCCGCCGAACATCTGGCGATCGCGATGGAGCGTCACTTACAGGATTGGAAAGCCTGCGATGCAGATCTGATCGGACGGTTTGCAGCCCTCCAACGCCGTGAAGTCGTCGATCTGCTCACCTGCGGAGCAACCCACGGCTATCTGCCGTTGTTGCGGCAACATCCAGAAGCGGTGAGGGGGCAACTTCGCACCGCTGTGCGTGAACATCAGCGCCTCATCGGAGAACGACCGCTGGGCATCTGGCTGCCGGAATGCGCCTATTACGAGGGTCTGGACCAGTGGATGCGTGATGCCGGTCTGCGCTATGCGGTGCTGGATGGCCATGGATTGCTGCATGCCCGTCCACGGCCGCGCTACGGGGTCTATGCCCCGATCTGCAGCCGCAACGGCGTTGCCTTTTTCGGTCGGGACAGCGAGGCAACCCTGCCGGTTTGGTCCGCGCGGGACGGGTATCCAGGTCATTCGTCCTATCGGGAATTTCACAGGGATCTGGGCTGGGATCTGCCTTTGGAGGACCTGAAACCGCTGGGATTGGACCAGCCAAGACCCCTTGGCCTCAAATTGCATGCCGTCACCAATCACAACGCCCCCCTCGACGCAAAGCAGCCATACAGCCCTGTAGTCGCAGCTGAGCAGGTGCGGCTCCATGCCGGTCACTATTTGCAGGGACGTCGAATCCAGCTGGAACAGCTGAAGCAAGCCATGGTGGCGGACCCTCTACTGGTGGCTCCGTTCGACGCCGAACTGTTCGGCCACTGGTGGTTTGAAGGACCAGCCTTTCTCACCGAACTGTTCCGGCAAGCACCCGACCAAGGAATCTCCTTCACCCGACTGCGTGATGTGCTGACGCAGGCAGGTCAGCTCCAGTTATGTGATCCCTGCCCATCGAGTTGGGGACAAGGTGGATTTCACAACTACTGGCTGAACGACACAAACGCCTGGATCGTTCCGGAATGGGAAAAGGCCAGCGCAGCCATGGTGGAACGCTGCAGCCGGGGAGTCGGCAGGGAAAAGGACCTTGAGCTGTTGCAACAAGCCGCCCGTGAACTGCTGCTGGCTCAATCATCCGACTGGAGCTTCATTCTTCGGGCCGGAACCACTACGGAGCTCGCACGGGAGCGGGTCAAACGACATCTCGGTCGGTTTTGGCTGTTGATCCAGGCCATCGAAACGGGTGATGAGTTGCCAGAGAACTGGATCAAAGAAGTGCAGCAGGACGACCGTCTCTTCCCTCTGATTCAGCCTTTGGACTGGGCCCAGGTCGGCAGCTGACTCCGAGGGGCTCCAAGGACAAGTCCCCGCCGCAAGTCCCAGGGCGACAAAGCAAACAGGCGCAGCATCACAGCCATCAGCCGAGTCAGTGGAAGTGTGTTGGTCAAAAACCCGATCCAATCCTCCTGAGGCAACGAAAAAAACGTGGCGAAATGAGTGCGTAACAGTGATTCGTTGAACCCCATCAACCGCCCTAGTCCGAACTGATACAGCTGATGGCGAAGCACCAGATCCAGAGGCCAAAGGGCTTGCCATCCGCAGCGAGCCAACGCGGCGGATCCAAGCTCACGGTTCTTCAGAGCTTCAGCAATGGCTCTGGCCAGACCTGGGCCACGCCGCAGCAACGACCCAACCATGTATCCGGAGGCCGGATGAACCATGCTTGCTGAACCTCCGAAGGCCAGGACCGGCTGGCTTCGATCCGGCAAAGGCAGATTCATCGGGAAGAGGCAAAACTCTTCATGGATCAATTCAGTGATCTCCACGTCGCGCTTTTCGAGACGTTGCAGCAAACGCTGTTTAAGCACGTCGTAAGGAACACCAGGAGCTAGTGCAAGGGAGGTCTCCTCCACAAAGAACACCCCATCACCAAGATCCATGGCGTAAAGAAAAGTAGGGGGTTCGCTGCACTGCTCTTCACTGAGGTGATCACAGCGATAGTCCATCAAGACAAATCGACCTGTCTCGATTGGGTTGCGAGAAAAACGCCCCACCACTCCATAGGCCGCCTGACCGGCCACTGGTCCCTGATCCGGCCTCCTGATATGAGGCGTGCGTGAGCCGGATGCATCGATCACCAATCGAGCCTGCAACGTCGTGCCCGACCCGCAGGTCACGCTGGTTTTCAGCGACCCCACCTCAAGGCGCTCTGCAGTGTCCTGATGCCATCGCACTCCTTGAGCTCGGCCCAGCCAGTGCTGTTGCAGCGCGACCCGATCAAACAAGCCGTAATCAATGCCATGGACCATGCTCTGATCCTGAGCGTCTCCACCGGAACCGAAATAGCTCACGGAGTCATTCCAGCGATGCTCCAGCAAATGCTCAAGGCCAAGGGATCTCAGCTCCTCAGCCCAGACCCCGTAGGTGTTCGGCCAGGGGGCATCAATCGGTTGTGGTGCAATCCCAGCGACATCAACGCCGGAGTGACTTAACTCTGAGGCGATGCAGAGGGCGGCTGGCCCGCCCCCTAACACCAGCACATCAACAACTTCCGTCAAAGTCAGCCGTCCTGATCGTCTGACTCAGAGTCCTCGGAATTGTTGTCGTCTTCAGCTTCCGGTGGCACCAGAACCACCTTGAGCAGACAATCACCTTTATCGAGCTTCTGCAAACGCACACCGGTGGCCGCACGGGATTGCTGTGGGATGGCATCCGCGCTGGTGCGCACAATCACGCCCCTCTCGCTCACCAGCAGCAATTCCTCACCCTCTCCAAGCACCTGCAAACCGACGAGTTCATCGGCATCTGTACGGAATTTCATCGCCCGCAGCCCCATCCCTGCTCGTTTCTGCAACCGGAACTGGGTCACAGGAACACGCTTGCCTAAACCTGCGGCCGACGCCACCAGCACCCAGGGGCCCTCACTGGCGGCCTCTGTTTCATCGTCGTCGTCAGCACTGGCAGCGACCTGATCGGCAAGTTCCACCGGAAGTACATCCATACTCACCAGCGCATCACCGTCGCGAAGGTTCATCGAGCGCACACCACGGGCCGTTCGTCCAAGCGGGCGAAGTTCGTCATCGCTGAGGCGGAAATGAATCGTCATGCCGGCCTTGGAAGCGATCAACACGCTGTCCCCGGGTACCGCCAGACGAACCCAGGTGAGGGCATCTCCCTCCTCAAGGTTGATCGCGATCAAGCCGTTGGCTCGGATGTTGCTGAAGGCTGATAGGCGGGTGCGCTTGATGAAACCACCGGCCGTGAGCATCAACAGGTCAGTGTCGTCATTGAATTCCGAAACCGGTATTAACGACGTGATCGCCTCCTCACGGGGAATGGGGAGCAGCTGCACAACCGGAGTGCCCTTGGCCGCACGGCTGCACTGCGGCACGCGGTAAGCCGGTAAGGCGTAAGACACTCCGCGGTCACTAAACAGCAACAGGGTGTCGTGGTCGTTGCAGCTGATAAACAGCTTCACCGCATCTTCACCTTGGCTGCGCGTTCCGGCCTTACCCCGGGTGCCGCGACTGGTCGCCTCAAACTCACTCACCGGCATGCGCTTGAGATAGCCGGTTTCGGTGAGCAGCACGCAGGAACGCTCGTTGGCGATCAGGTCGATGTCGGAGAGGCCACCGCCAAGATCGAGGATCTCCGTACGGCGAGGGGTCGGATACCTCTCGCGAAGCTGACCAAGCTCGTCCTGAATGATGCCGAGAACACGCTCACGCCGGCCAAGAATGTCCTTGTAGTCAGCAATTTTGGCGACAAGATCCTCATGCTCCAGGCGGATTTTGTCGGCCTCCAACGCTGTGAGGCGGCGTAGTTGCATCTGCAGAATGGCGTCGGCCTGGACATCCGTGAGGCCATGGCGTTCCTGCAGTTGCAGCCTGGCTGTTGCCGTGTCGGGTGCCGCCCGGATCAGGGCGATGATCGGATCGAGCTGATCCAGAGCCAGCAGCAGCCCCAGCAAGATGTGATCGCGCTCTTCTGCCTTGCGGAGGAAATAACGTGTGCGGCGCTCGATCGTCTCGATGCGGAAGTCGAGGAACACCTCGAGCATCTTGCGCAAAGTGAGCAGGATTGGCTCTCCGTTTACCAGCGCGAGCATGTAAGCGCTGAAATTGCTCTGCACTGGCGTCAGCTTGAAGAGGTTGTTCAGAACAACCTGTGGATATGCATCGCGGCGCAGCTCCACCACGATGCGCATCCCATCTCGATCGCTTTCATCCCTGATGTCTGAAATTCCTTCGAGCTTCTTGTCATTCACAAGCTCGGCGATGCGCTCAATCAAAGCGGCTTTGTTGGTCTGATACGGGAGTTCCGTGATGATCACAGCATCCCGATCAGGGCGTCCAGGCGCCTCAATGGTTTCGATCGAAGCAACGCCACGCATGGTGACCGAACCCCTACCACCCAGATAGGTCTCGCGGATGCCATCACGACCGAGGATCTGGCCCCCCGTTGGGAAATCTGGCCCTGGGATCAAGCGAATCAGCTCCTGATCCGTGATGTCGGGGTTGCTGATCAGCGCCAGCACGCCATCAATGAGTTCATTGAGGTTGTGGGGAGGAATGTTGGTCGCCATTCCCACAGCGATGCCCGCAGAACCATTCAGCAGCAGCTGGGGAATCCGCGCAGGCAACACCGTTGGTTCCTGCTGAGAGCCATCGAAGTTGTCGGCGTAATCAACAGTCTCAGCCTCAATGTCTTCAAGGAGGCTGTCGGTGGTAAGGGCCTTAAGCCGCGATTCCGTGTACCGCATGGCCGCTGGCGGGTCGTTGTCCACCGAGCCGAAATTGCCGTGCCCATCGATCAGAGGCATCGACATCGAAAAATCCTGGGCCATCCGCACCAGGGCGTCGTACACAGCGGTGTCGCCGTGGGGATGATATTTACCAAGAACTTCACCCACCACACGGGCGCACTTGCGATAAGGACGGTCACTGGTGAGTCCCAGCTCGTACATCGCGTAAAGAATTCGGCGATGAACAGGCTTCAGACCATCGCGGGCATCGGGCAGAGCCCGTCCCACAATCACGCTCATCGCATACTCCAAATAGGAGCGCGACATCTCGTTGCGTAGATCCGTCTGAATGATCCGATCGTCGGAACCGCCGGGACCGCCGCGGCCAGGCCCCACAGAATCCGTCATACGAGGACTACACCACCTCTAATACTTTATCTCGGGGAACGAACTGGAATGGCAAATTTCGGATAAAATCCGTACTCTTTTCGCCGGATGTGATGGGACCGACCGACGACTCCAATTCCGACGTCGTAAACGGCATCAACACCCCTGTCCCGACTCCTGCGCCCACAGCAGACCCAACAGTCGGCACCGATCCAACAACAACACCTTCGGATCCAACAAGAGCATCAAGTCCGGAAACCTCTGTTCCTGAGCAATCTCCTGTTCCTGAACAATCTTCTGTTCCTGAACCAATCCTTGCTCCGGAGCCAACTCCTGACCCAGTGATCGCATCCACTGTGACCATCCCAGCGGGCACAACTGGCGAAGGCGGCGAATGGAGCCTCCTGCAGGAGAAAGTTCAGGCCTGGATCAATGACAACCAGCTTTCCGTGCTGTGGCAGCAAGTGAAACTGCCGGCACAGATCCTGATTGCCTTGATCGTGCTGATCCTTGTGCTGCAGGTTTACAGCGGCATCCTTCGCACGATTGCAGCTGTTCCTCTGGCTCCTGGATTGCTGGAGCTCGCCGGCATCGTCGCCGTCGCCAACTTCTCCGTCCGCAAACTGGTCAAATCCAGTGAAAGGAAGAAAGTTTTCCAGACAGTTCAAGACCGTTGGAGTCAGTTTGCTGGGCGTTGATGCTCAGCCATCAGCATGCTGATTGGTAGCTTGATGAGTCCTGATCAGCAGTGCGGTGGACATTCAGCTCGGACGCTCCAAGACCGTTCGCCGGGCCTATGGAATTGATGAAATCGCTCTTGTTCCAGGTGGGCGAACAGTTGACCCTGAAATAACGGATACCTCCTGGACCATTGGAGGTGTTCAGAGGGACATTCCAATCATTGCCAGTGCCATGGATGGCGTGGTGGATGTGCAAATGGCCGTTCGCCTGTCAGAGCTCGGAGCACTTGGAGTGCTGAATCTTGAGGGAGTTCATACCCGCTACGAAGATCCCAACACGGTTCTGGACAAGATTGCTGCTGTCGGGAAAGACGAATTCGTCCCTCTGATGCAGGAGATATACAGCCAACCCGTCCAGGAAGCATTGATCCGGCAGCGAATCAAGGAGATCAAATCAAAAGGAGGGATCGCTGCTGTGAGTGGCACTCCCGTTGCCGCTCTTCGGTTTGGCAAAGCCATCGCTGAAGCGGGCGCTGACCTCTTCTTTGTGCAGGCAACGGTGGTTTCCACCAATCACATCGGCCCTGATGGTCAGGAGACTCTGGACCTTGAAGCCCTGTGTCGGGACATGGGTGTTCCTGTGATCGTGGGCAACTGCGTCACCTATGAAGTAGCCCTGGAGCTGATGCGAGCCGGCGCGGCGGGGGTCATGGTTGGCATCGGACCAGGTGCGGCATGCACCTCCCGCGGAGTGCTGGGCGTAGGTATTCCCCAGGCCACTGCAGTCGCCGACTGTGCAGCTGCCCGGGCTGATTACGAGCAGGAAAGTGGCCGTTATGTGCCGATCGTTGCTGACGGCGGCATCGTGACAGGCGGCGACATTTGTAAGTGCATCGCCTGTGGTGCAGATGCTGTGATGATCGGATCACCCATCGCTCGTGCTGAAGAGGCACCCGGCCGGGGATTCCACTGGGGCATGGCAACCCCAAGTCCTGTATTGCCTCGTGGCACAAGGATCAAGGTCGGCAGCACGGGATCCCTGGAACGCATCCTGCGTGGACCCGCCAAGCTGGACGACGGCACTCACAATCTGCTGGGCTGTCTAAAGACATCCATGGGAACCCTTGGGGCCCGCACGATCCGCGACATGCAGAACGTGGAGGTCGTCGTAGCCCCGTCGCTGTTGACGGAAGGGAAGGTGTACCAAAAAGCCCAGCACCTAGGGATGGGCAAATGATTCACGACTAGTGTGAGGTGTGTGCGGGTTCAGGCCCACACACTCCTCACACACCACTGCCCGGCGCGTTCGGGCTTTCATTATTCCGGGCGCAAGCATCACAGTTCCCATCAGCGACACAGCTGAATGTGCTGGCTCCGCCTGATATTGCTAGGTTCTCACAAAATCTTTTCGCTCATATGTCTAGCGCCGCTGCGGTCACCGACGCCTCTTTCGAGCAGGACGTCCTCCAGAGCGACGTTCCTGTATTGGTTGATTTCTGGGCTCCCTGGTGTGGCCCTTGTCGGATGGTTGCTCCAATCGTTGAAGAGATCGCCAAGGAGTTCGATGGTCAGATCAAAGTGTTCAAGTTGAATACCGACGAAAACCCGAACGTCGCAAGCCAATACGGCATTCGCAGTATTCCCACACTGATGGTCTTCAAGGGCGGGCAGAAGGTCGACACCGTTGTGGGAGCAGTTCCCAAAGCAACATTGTCAGGGACCATCTCGAAGTACCTCTGATCCAAGCCTGAGTGGAAAGGAGGCCAAGGGATTGGGGCTCAAACTCGGCCTGATCGATTACGGCATGGGCAATCTCCACTCCGTGGAGTTTGCTTTTTTACGGTTGTCACAGCCTTGTCGACGGGTTCAATCCTCCAATGACTTGCACAACTGTGACGCCCTGATTCTTCCCGGGGTCGGATCCTTTGATCCAGCCATGGAAAATCTGAGCTCCACAGGCTTGATTCCCGATTTGCTGGGCTGGGCCAACGACGACAAACCACTGCTGGGAATTTGTCTGGGACTCCAGCTGTTGTTTGAGTCCAGCTCCGAAGGTCGCCTCGATGGCCTTGGCTTGATCCAAGGCCACGTGGAGCGACTCCCCGATCATCAAGATGAACGAATCCCTCACATGGGGTGGGCTCCACTGGATCGGAAGCATCCGAGCCCATTGCTCAACGATCAGGAGCCTGCGCCGTGGATGTATTTCGTTCACAGTTACGCCGCCGTTCCAGCGCAGCCGGAGACATTGGCAGCGACAACACGGTTTGGCGATCAGGACATCACAGCAATGGTTTGGCAGAACAGACTTGGCGCTTGCCAGTTCCACCCCGAGAAGTCGTCTGACGACGGCAGTGCCTTGTTGAAGCAGTGGCTCCAATGGCTCAATCGAGGCGCCCCCTTCGAACCATGAAGGCATCAGGGCAACTTCGTCTCACCACTGGCCGGCGATTAATCAGCCCCCCAAACCTGAACACCCGTCCCACGACATCCAGAGTTCGGGAAGCAGTGATGAATATCCTGGCCCCACGATTGAAAGGCAGTCGCTGGCTCGATCTCTGCTGCGGCAGTGGTGTCATCGGTTGCGAAGCCATTGAACGAGGAGCTGCTGCCGTAACTGCCATCGATCAAGACTTCCGCTGCACACAAATCTGCGAACGCAACCTTCAAACCATCGTGGGGGCGCTCAACAGCGACATTGAAGTAACGGTTGTTCGCTCTGATCTGCTCAAGTGGTTACGAAAAGGCTGGCGTTCAACTCCTTTTGACGTGATCTATTTCGACCCCCCCTACGACAGCGGTTTATATAAAAGCGTTCTGGCTTCTCTGAGTCAAAAAAACTGGCTGAACCCAGACGGAATCGTCGTGTGTGAACACAGATCCAAAGCAACTCTGGATGTTGGACCCTCGTGGATTCTCACCGACAAGCGCAGTTATGGAAGCAGCAGCTTGTTGCTGCTTAGCCGCCAAGGGCACCACCCCTGCGATATTGATTCCAAGCAGCGACAAACAGTCCGAGAAGAGTGACAGGGATCAGACCCAGAACAATGCCGCACAGCAGAGGTTCGATCATGGGGTCGCGTCGTTCAACAAGATCAGCCACAATTCTCCCACGGTTATTCCCTTGTAGTGAGCGAGCCGACATCAACTGCAGCAGAACAACGCGACGGCGGCCGTGGCTTGATTGCGGCGCTCATTGTTTTGGCGGCTTCTGCCTGTGCTGTGCTGCTGCTCTGGGTCATCAACAGTGCTCATCAGGATCCCTACATCAAGGCCACGCTTGAACTTCGGGGAGATCCCGACCATGGAGGCCAGCTGTTCCGAATCAACTGCGCCGGATGTCATGGCCTTGCCGGGCAGGGTCTGCTTGCTCCGCAACTCGTCGGAGTTGGCCAGCGAATGCGTGATCCGAACTTGATCCATCAGATCGTCAGCGGAGAAACTCCCCCAATGCCGAGCTTTCAGATGGCGCCGGAAGCCATGGCAGATCTTTTGAGTCATCTACACCAACTGAGTTGATTGGTTGTTGTTGTCCTGGTTGAGCCAGCTGGCCCGCTGAACATCGGCAGCGTTGCGAGGCTGTGTGCAAACTTCGGAGTGGATCAGCTCCGTTTGGTTAATCCCCGTTGCGACCCCACCGGGAAAGACTCCCTGCTAATGGCCGTTCATGCCAGCACAGTCCTGGAAACCGCTGCTCAATACTCAACATTGGAATCCGCCGTCGCTGACTGCTCCAGGGTCGTTGCAACCTGCGGTCGACTCGATCACGGCTCGATTCCCCTTCAGATGCCCGATCAGGCCCTCAACTGGTTGATGGCAGGGGACGGCACTGTTGCCGTTGTGTTTGGCCGAGAGGATCGTGGCTTGACCAATGAGGAATTACGGATCTGCCACAGGGTTCTGACATTGCACAGCGGTGAGAGCTATCCCTCCCTCAACCTCTCCCACGCCGTCGCCATCGTGCTGCATGACATAGCCCGACTCGCAAGCACGACACCCTCCGATGCTGATTGCAGCCCTGATCCGGCGCCGCCAGCTCAGCTCTCTGGACTGATCGAAGACGCCGCTGATCTGCTGTTGGAATGCGGTTTTCTTTTGCCTCACACCCGCGAGGCCAGGATGGCAAAAGTGCGTGATCTGTTGCATCGCGCTTCGAGCAGGACAGAGGAAATCGCCATGCTTCGCGGCATGGTCCGCCAGCTCAGGTGGGCCATGAACTCAAAACACACCTAACCTCAACTCCATCCGGTTTCCAGGCGCTTGTCCAGCAGCCGACCCTCCCGACGTCCCCTGAGCTGGGGATCCCCGATGCGGTTGCTGGTCCGTTTGCTGGTAATGGGAGTGGGGCTTGGCCTGCTGACAGGTTCGATGCTGCGCTGGTTTGCTCCAGACGTGCGACGCCAGACCCTCAAACTCCCTTCCTGGCTGGAACGCCAGGTCGGCCTTCCTTCCGGGTCAACAGAGAACGGCGCGTCGACTTCAACGCCACAGCAGAAACTTGTCGGGAAATCCTTTCAACCCAGTACAGAGATCAAGGCTCTTTCGAGCCGCTGGCGTGAGATCGCAGCGTCTCAGAAGGATCTGATGGCGAGTGCCTACCTTCTGATCCTCGACGATGGACGTTACGCACAGCTCAATGCCAACCGGCCGATGCCGGCAGCAAGCTCGATCAAGACACCAGTCCTTTTGGCATCCCTCGAACGCATCGATGCTCAGGATCTGTTCTGGAATGAGCCGCTGGAGCTGACTGAGGAACTGGTTGGAGGCGGTGCTGGTTGGATGGCCTCGAGGCCGGTTGGAAGCCGTTTCCCGACCTATGAGGTCGCCACGGAGATGATTCGCATCAGCGACAACTCAGCCACCAATCTGCTGATTGAACGCGCCGGAGGTCAGCAAGTGGTGAACGAACGCTTCCGCAGCCTTGGTCTGCCGGCCACCGTGATCAACAACTGGCTCCCCGATCTGGATGGCACCAACACCACCAGCGCCCATGACCTGAGCCGCAGCATCGCCTTGGTCGACAGCGGTGATTTTCTGAGTCAACGAAGCAGGGATCTGTTCCGCCAAGTCATGGAGACTTCCGTCACGAACACGCTCCTTCCAACCGGTCTTATGCAGGGCCTGGGGGGTGCTCAGGGTGAGCCCGACAGCAGCTTGGCCCGAAAGGGTTACAGGGTTCTCAACAAAACAGGAGACATTGGCATCGCTTATGCCGATGCAGGCCTGATTGAAATGCCGGATGGCCGCCGAGCCGTTGCTGGATTCCTGGTGAAAGGTCCTTTTAACGACCCCCGTTCCACCAATCTGATTCGCTCTATGGCGAAGGCGATGGCTCCCCACCTTCAACCGATTTCAGCCCCATTCCAAGCTCCATGATCCAGTCACTCGTTTGGAGGGCAGCGCTGATCAGCCTGTCGCTGCTCGTGTCTCCTGCTCTGGCAGAGCCCTTTCGACGAGATCAGCGCGTTCTCCCGCTGCCAGGTCAGCTGGATGCAGTGCTCATGGTCAACGACAACAATCCGGAGCTGATCGAGCAGGAAGGGATCCTGTTCTCCACTTTTGAAGCCGGAGGTGAAGCATCCATCAACGTCACCCTGAGCGGCCGTTTCGACCTGTTCAGTCATCACGTGTATGCCGGTAACGACGACAGCCTCGAATCCACCCTTTGGCTGGCGCTGCTCATGGCACCGCAAGGGGATGAACCTGTCGAGGTGACGCTCCTCGAAGGCAGCACTTCCCTGTCGCAGGCCACCCAAAAAGGGCAGACGGCTTCTCCCTTCCTGCCGCTTCCGGCACTGATGCGCGAGACGACGGTGATCGTTGCTGCCGGACCTGGCAGTCGGGTAGCCGGCGACTTGCTGCGTCAAAGACGTGCTTCTGAACTGACATCTCGCCACTGGACGCTCCAGCCGGGAGCAGCAACGCGATTGATGCAACTTCCGATTCCCGTTCAAGGCCTCGATCCTCTGTTGAACGGACGCAATCTTCAGCTGCGATTACACAGCTCAGGGCCGGTGCAACTTGCAACACTCGCCTCTCACGGTGCGGGCCATCAAGCCCCCAGCGATCAGAAGTGGAACGCTCTGCTGAATCAGGGAACACTCAGTCGCAAGGAGCACAAGCCAACCCCTCGAGGCAGACGCGGACCGATCGTCTACTCCAGAGTCAGCGGTGTGCAGATCGGCAGCCGATGGAAA
>CAJWZN010000014.1 GCA_913050105.1 uncultured Synechococcus sp. | reverse complement strand
CCTGTAGCTCCAACATCTCTTGATGGCGCAATGCTTCGCCGTTATGGAATCAGGGATATTGCTGTTCCGGTTGAATCCAGCCGTGCAGGATCTCAGTTCTTGAACGCTAAAGGCGCCTTACGCAGCAGAAAAGTGAAATATCTGCTGGATCAATTGGCTAATCCAGGCTCTGGGCGTGAGTCGTATTTTGTGGTTGCACCTGGTAGTAGCAACCGCTTGACCGCTGGCGTTTATCGCAGATACAGGCTAAAAAGCGAAATCAGCGCAGCGTTTGTCTTCGCGAAGCAAAAGCAAACGCCATCGATTGATTATCACGGTGTAATCATCAAGGCAGCGGAGAAACAATTGCCACGATTGATCCAGTCAAAGCTCAGTCGGCTATTGGCTCAATGACCTGTCCAAAACGGCTATCTAGAACAGGACACAAACAGCATTTCCACATACCCGAAAGCATTGCGCTGCTATCAAGGAATAGACAATTGGATCATTGGCACCATGATTGAAACCGTGGTCGTCTTTGGGTTTCTTGGTTGGTCAATCTTTGGCCAACTACCCTCGAAGACGCAGCGCAAGAGCGTACGCCGTTGATTTAATCGTCTTCTTGCTCAGTGACCTGCATGCCATCGATTGCATGCGATGCCGCATCCCATCGTTCGTATTCGGTTTGCGATAACGGCATGTTCAGGATTGCGAAATTGGTGCCAGCACCAAAGGCCACCACCAACACACCAGCAAGATCATCAGGAAACAGTGGACCCCATAACGCTTTCAACGCATCGCGTTCCTGTGGCAAGTCTTCCCACAATCCGCGAAGGGCAAACGTGTTGCCAGTGCTGTTGAGGGCATATTCATCCCTGCAACGCAGCTCATGCAGCAGAGCATCCATCTCCTTTTGAGTCATGACACCCTCCACGTGAGTGTGTTGTCAGACCACTGATCGGCATGCCAACGGTTTTGGGTTGCAGCGTCGTTGTAGTGACGGTCAGCCATGGCAATGATCCTTGGCTTCAGTTCCGTGCGTCTGGTTCTGGGTAACGCAGAAACCACCTTCGCCAGGTGCTCATCCCATGCCCTTGCGCTGGCATTGGCGATGTTCTGAAAATTATCGACGGCAAGTAGGAACCTGCGCTCATCAGCTTCAAAATCCCGTTTGCTGATGTCACCGTCACGCTTCAGCTTGCGTAGTGCAGGCAGATTTTCACTCTCTTGCCTGGCAACAACATCGTTCGCCTGCTGCTCCTGCCATTGCAGCCTTGCCAACTCAACAATGGGATCCCGATCTAGGTGATTCCAAAGATCAGTGGCAATCGACTCAATTTCGCGAAACCAGTCGCGCAACCACTTCTCTCTGAAATCAAGCCAACTGGTGCCACTGCGGAATCGAAGCTTTACCTTCCCGGAGTCTTGGTTTTGCGCGGGGAATGAAATCCACCATGCAGCGCCATCTTGTCCATGGTCACCTGTGTAAGCCTTTAGTTCGGGGAAGTGATTGAAATGCCAACGGGCATAACGCTCAACCAACGTTTTTGACTTCAGCTCACCCAATGCGACATAGGTTCTGGTTCGCATATTCCAGATCGTGGAACCCAGCTCGAGATCAACCCTCTTGTGACCTAGATCATGGTGATGATGGGTGCACCATTGCCAGGATTTGTACTTCTTACCCTTGGCTTTCTTGGGGGTTACACGGAGATAACCGGATTCTCTAGTTGTCATTTTGGAGTTGTACCCCACGGGTTTTGGTAAACACTTTCTGAGAGGTGCCTAGGAGCCCCTAGAAGGGGCCTATTTGATCCAGGCGTGGAACTATGCCTTCGAAGAAATGGGCAAATAGAGGCGCTTATACGCGAGGGGGCCAATGCGGATCATCACCACCAGGTCGGTGTGCACCACCAGAAATCCGATGCACACCAGCGAAGGCAATGACACCCTGTGTCTCACTTACCCCCTCCGCACTCTCCGCACCCTCCGCACTGCTCTGGTGAGGAGAAATTGGAGTGGAGTTCTTATCAACCAGCTCGTCATTAGAAGGGTTCGGAGACTCCGGGGACTGAGGAGGGTCTTTTGGACACACTGGAAGCCGCAGCTTCGCTTCGCTCAGGTCTGCACCGAATGGCCGGTACAGGTTGCGCTTGGCACCACCAGCACCAAGGCATCGCTTATCCACCAACGCCTTGCGGTGGAGCTGGTCGAGATTTTCGCGAGCCTTTCGATCTTTACCCTTGCCTGTGTATTCGGCTGGCAAGCGTTCCACCAGCCACCCAGCTTCCATCTCATGCTGGTCCTGATCCCAAGCATCACGAACCTCAGCCAGGGCAAATTCCTGACGCTCGGTGAGATTCTCCTCAGCTTTTTTGCGCCCCTCTTCTTTGGCGATGTCATCAAGATCACCAACCAGCATCCAGCTGCAGGCTTCCACCTGTTCAATTACCAAACCAACTGGTTTGGCCTGCCTGCCTTCGGTGGTTAGGGCA
This sequence comes from uncultured Synechococcus sp., assembly GCA_913050105.1. Lineage (GTDB taxonomy): Bacteria > Cyanobacteriota > Cyanobacteriia > PCC-6307 > Cyanobiaceae > Parasynechococcus. The sequence goes on along the minus strand of CAJWZN010000014.1, from coordinate 15,033 downwards.
ATGCGATTGTCGGTTTTGTTCTTGTCATCAACCCAAGCCAGTTGAACGATCCGGCTGACTGCCCCTGGTATGGCTGTGCTGCCGCGAGAAGCCGTTGAACCCCTTTCACCCTCATTCCCCTTCCCGGAGTGATGCAGGACGATTGTGGTGACTCTGTACTTCTCCATTTCACGGGAGAGTGCACGCAGTGGCTCAGCGAAATCAGCATCGTTCTCTTTCAAGCCAAGCGGGCCGGTAAGACAGCTAAGTGAGTCGCAAATCAGCAAAGCGCCGGGATGCTTTGCCACCCATTTGCCGAGGTTGGCGATGCCTTCCTCATCCAGAAAGATCGGCGCATCTTGCGTCCACAGCTTTTTGATTTCAGGGGCAAGCTGAAACTCAGCATTGTCATCATCGATCTGCTTCTTGGTGGCTAAGCCAGCCTTGTCGAGATACCACGACCAATCATTCAATCCCTGATCAGTACCTGCGATCAGAATCGCTGGACTCTCTGGTGGCTGAGCCATTGCGAGACCCATGGCACCGCTGCGATTGAGCCAACAGCGCAGCAAATAGACGATTAAGGCAGTTTTACCAACCTTTTCGCGTGCAATAAGGAGGTTTACGCAGCCAAGAAGGAAGATTTCTTTCCACAGCCACTTGGTGACAGGGACGCGGATGGATTCACTCGCGTCATATCCATCCTTCAGGTTGTGGGCGGCACGTTCACCCTGCTTGTCGAGCCATTTGACCTGGCGGTCATTCAGGCTGACACCAGCGTCATAAGCAATGGATCGAAGGGAAGCCTGGCGCTGATGCAATGGCTGCTCTTCACGGTGGAATTGCTCCGCGATCTGGAGCATGTCTGACCAGAACTGAGGATTTCCGGCGCGTGCCGCCGGTGTTGCTGTTGGTGTTGGTGCAGGCGTTGATTTTTTGGTCTGTGTTTTCTTACCGAGTACAGAGTCAGCGACTGAACGCAAGTCTTCGAGATCTTCAATATCAGCAAGGCGTCGCGAATAGTTCCCCATTGAGATATCGGTCTTATTTGGTTCCCCTTGCGCTCGACCGCGACGCTTGAGTTCATTGAAAGCGTCGATCTCCTTTTTTCGATCAGTCATCACTCACTCCGGTGAAGTGAGCGATAAGTGCCAATAACATGCGGGTAACGACTTCCGGGCTCTTGCTGTTGGCGCAGCAGGGGTCTCTTTTTCTGCCATCACACTCCCTGCCCAAAGGTTTCCAGCTCAGCCGCGGGCATGCGCCGGGCATTGGTGAAAGTGGCCTCAGCGGTGGCGACATGCCATTGAAGATTGCTGTTCCTGGTCATCCCAGACCAACGAAAATCACGGCCTTCAACGAAGGGTGAGAAGTTGCTTCGGCGCAGTCGCAACAATGTTTGGCGATGGATGCCGAGAATGTTCGCCATGACAGGCGACGGCACCCAAGAGTGGGTGGACGTAGTCATTTAGGGGTCGAAAGTGGTTGTTAGCGTTGAAGTTTTTGCTCTACTTATGCGCTTCAGCGTCTTGATAAGAGCAAATAAGCAATGGCAACCACCTCAACCTTCGTTGAGGACCGGCGTTCTGGAATTGATCCCGCCGTTGGAAAGAACTTAATGCTTCAGCTTCTTCCCGTCAACACCCAATTCCAAAAACTAAGCCTCAGTTAGTCCCAACGATTATCGAGGACTTAAGCACACGCGAGCACACGCATGTACGCGCATGTACACGCATACAACTGATAACAATTAGGCAATCAAAGCTTCAGCGGCCCACCTCCAGTGCTCACGAGAAGGCAGTGCAAGTTATCCGCAGATTTATCCGCAGACCGTTTTATCCGCAAAAGCCTGATCCCTGAGATCGACTGCGGTGGAATGGTTAAAGGGGCCTTCCAGCCCCCATGGGTCAATTGGGTGATAAGGCTGACCTCACCCCATCTCCCTTAAAAGGGTCAGGCAGCAACAGGGGCTGCTTGACGGGAGAAACGTACGATGTTGTTCGCAGTTACGGGATTTGCTCTAACCGAGCAGGCTTCAGTCACCCTCCTTATGTCCCGTCGAAACCATTGCAGCCCCAGAAGGGCAGGAATGGAGCTGAGCGGAATCGAACCGCTGTCCGAAACACCGGTGTGAATCACCTAGTCCGAAAAATTCGGACGCTGCCATTCTGACAGAAGTGGTGGTCTGGAGCACAACCGCCTTGCATCGAGAACATCGACTGTCCGCTGTTGCGGTGCTGCCCCAGGGGCTCGAATCAACTGGCTGCCAAGAGCTTGAAACTCTTGGTGCCAAGGCAGTCCAACCCCTGCGTCGAGCCGCGGCTTTTCAAGCCGACATGGCCTGTCTCTACAGGCTTCATCTCCAGGCCCGTCTCCCTTTCCGCCTGTTACGAGAAGTCGGTCGCTTCCCCTGCCAGGGACGACACGATCTCTACTCAGGAGTTCAACAAGCCCTCGACTGGGAGCAATGGCTGCATCCTTCCATGACCTTCCGGGTTGACGTGACAGGAACGGCGCCAGAGCTGAACCACAGTCATTTCTCTGCTCTGCAGGTGAAGAATTCCTTGGTGGACAAGCAGCGAAGCATCTGGGGGAAGCGCTCCTCGATAGAGCTGGAGAATCCAGACCTTGCACTGCACCTACACCTCAACCGTGGCGAAGCCACCCTCAGCATCGATGGCAGCGGCGGAAGCCTGCATCGGCGCGGCTATCGAGCCGCGATGGGCGCTGCGCCAATCAAAGAGAATCTGGCTGCTGGCCTGATACGTCTGAGCAGCTGGGACGGACAGGTTCCCCTTGTCGATCCCTGTTGCGGCAGCGGAATCCTGCTGATCGAAGCCGTTTCCATGGCCCTCAATCAGGCCCCAGGCCTGAACCGATCCTTTGCGTTGGAAGGCTGGGCTGATTTTGCCCCTGAGCTATGGGAGAGGGAGTGCAAGCGGGCCCGGCAATGCCGCCGCAACGATCTGGAGCTCCCTCCTGTGATCGGTTTTGAGCAGGATCCGCACATCGCCGATCAGGCCCGATCGAATATCGATGCCGCTGGGCTGAATGGCCTGATCACCATTCACACGGGGTCGTTTGAACAACAGGTCCTCCCGGACAGTCCAGGCGTTCTGGTCTGCAATCCGCCCTACGGGCAGCGGCTCGGAGCAGACGACGATCTCGAGCCGCTTTACCGCTCCTTGGGGCAGTTCGCACGACAGCAGGCTTCTGGCTGGCAGTTGTGGCTGCTCAGCGGTAATGCCGCCATCACCGGTGCGTTGCGGCTCAAGGCTTGCCGTCGCATCCCCATCAGTAATGGTGGAATCGACTGCCGCTGGTTGCACTACGCCATCCGCTGACTCAATCGCGCCCCAGGAGCGCACGGACCGATCGACTCAAACTCTCCAGTGTCTGGGTCAGGAAGGGTGCCTTGAGGATCTGTCCCCCAACACGCAGGCTGAGGCCTGCAAGAACAAGGTTGGTCGTGGCCAGAGCCAGAAGAGCCTGGATCAGAGAGAGAGACCACTGCTGCTGGATCCACAACACCAGGGCCACCTCAGCAGCCAGCAATGCCAGCAGCATTGAGGTACCACCAATGGCCAGGAACAAACCGCCGCTGATCAGGCGTCGTTTGTCCCGATCCACCTCCTGCAGTGCCATTCGCACATGCAGATCCATCACTGAAGCCGCCAGAGCCGTCACCCGGGCTGCGGCGCCAAAACCTCGAGTGCGCTGAGAATCCGTCATCGGGAACGCCGACCGCCGCTGAGCATGGAGCCGAGTATCACTCCCACACCAAGAGCCACGCCAAGGGCAAGCAATGGTCGCTGTCGGACCGGCCGTTCAATCCGAGGACGAAGAGTGGTGTTCAACTCGTCCAGCAATTGCTCGAGCTGCTGCTCAAGAGGATCCAGGCTGTCGGCCAGTTGACGACCGCTCGCTCCGGCTGAATGCATCAGCTCCTCGAGTTGCTCGCGCACACCCTGTGGCGTCAAACCAGTGTTCTGTTCGATGAGACGGGCGACCTCATCAATGCTTCCGCGGGTCGCCTCCAGAGTGTGCTGAGCCAGATCCGGCCAGCGTTCACGGATGCTGGGCAGCAGGCTGTCAAATCGTTCCCGGAAGTGATGCTCGAAGCTGCCGTTCGGCTGCGTATCCATGGAACGCGCGATCGATTCTCAGCCAAGAGTAGTGAGAGTTAATCAGCTGCAACAGTCCCACCAATCAGCTCAATGCCCCGATATGCCCTGCTGCGCCACACCGGAGCCCCCGATGACCCAAACGGCTGCCATTTCGATCTTCTGCTGGAAGACGGTGAGACCTGTCGAACCTGGAGGCTGAATAAGCTCCCCTGCCTCGATCGACCACCCCAGACAGCGTCCGCTCTGCCCGCCCATCGGCTGGCGTGGCTGGAGCCGCGAAGTGCTGCTGTCTCAGGGAACCGGGGCTGGGCTGAACGGGTGATGGCCGGCCGATACAGCGGTGCTCTGCCACAGAACCCAGCCGCCCCCGTTCAGGTTCAGCTCAGAGATGGCGATCTAATCGGCATTCTGTTGATCAGCGATGGAACGTGTCAGTTACGACGGGCTTGAGCTTTTCGTGAGCTCCGCTACGTTCAGCCCGCTGACAGCCGCCTTTCCTGTTGGTCTACATCAATCAGGTTGGGCTGACGCACTTCAAGTCGTTCGGTGGAGCGATGACGATCCCTCTTGAAGAGGGATTCACCGTTGTGACGGGGCCAAACGGGTCGGGCAAAAGCAACATCCTTGATGGTGTTTTGTTTTGTCTTGGCCTGGCCACCAGCCGAGGCATGCGCGCAGATCGCCTGCCGGACCTCGTGAACAGCGGAATGCTGAAAGCCGGCAAAGCGGCTGAAACCAGCGTCAGCGTTCGTTTCGATCTCAACGATTGGCAGCCCGATGCCGCTGAGGAGGGGCTGGAAGCTCCAGAGGACGGACCATGGATCAAAGCCGGACAAACCGAATGGACGGTGACCCGCAAGCTGCGGGTGATGCCCGGGGGCTCCTACAGCTCCAGCTACAGCGCCGATGGCGTGGCCTGCAACCTGCAGCAACTGCAGACCCAGCTGCGTCGTCTTCGCATCGATCCTGAAGGCAGCAATGTCGTGATGCAGGGCGATGTGACTCGGATTGTGTCGATGAGCAACCGCGACCGCCGCGGCCTGATCGACGAATTGGCTGGTGTCGCCCTGTTCGACAGCCGCATCGATCAGACCAAGCGCAAGCTCGACGACGTTCAGGAACGCCAGGAACGCTGCCGGATCATCGAGCAGGAACTGTTGGCGAGCCGCCAGCGGCTGGAAAAGGACTGTGCCAAGGCCCGGCAGTACCAGGACCTGCGCGAACGAATGCAGCTGGGTCGTCGTCAGGAAATGGTGCTCGCATTTGAAGCGGCCCAGCAGGCTCTGAAGGATCTCGCCAATCGCCAACAGGCTCTTGAAGCCCAGGAGCAACGCGATGCCACAGCCATTGCCAGTGGTCGCGAGCAACTCGCCAAGGCCTCCGATGTTCTGACAACTCTTCAGGACCAGGTCAAAGCTTTAGGGGAAGATCAGTTGCTGGCCGTCCAGGCAGAGCTGGCAGGGCTCGAAACCAGCAGTCGTGAGCTGGAGCGCCAGGCAACCCAGCATCAGGACGAGGGCCAGCGGCTGCAGGGGCTGCGCCACGATCTGGCCAATCGCCGGCAGCGATGGCAGTTGCAGGCGCGGGAACTGGAGGGCGATCCTCAAAATGAAGCCCTGGCGGTGGCGGAGGAGGGGTGCCGTGCCGCGGAATCAGCAGTGGAGATGTCACGCCGGCGGCTGGCGGACGTAGCTGGCCGCTCCGGGGCATGGCTGGAGGAGCAAAAACGCCGCAGTACACGCCGCCAGGAGCTTCTTACCGCTCTCGGCCCTCTTCAGGAGGAGCAGCAGCAGCTTCAGGAACGACTGCGGCAGGAAGCGGAACGGCTGGTGGAACTGCAGCAGGAGCAAAGCCAGGACGGCGAAGACGAACAGACCGTTCAGCAACGTCTTGAACAGCTGGAACAGGACTGGCAAAACCTGTTGCATGCACTCGCCACAGGAAAACAGGCGGTGCAGCAGGCCGCTGACTCCCTGGCTATTCAGCAGCGCACAAGGGCGCGGCTGGAACAGGAACAGACCAGGCTTGAACGGGAGATCGCCCGGATGGAAAGCCGCCGGGATGCGCTGCAGGAGAGCAGGGGCACCGGGGCTCTGCGGTTGCTGCTGGAGGCAGGTCTGGATGGAATCCATGGGCCGGTGGCGCAGCTCGGCGAAGTGAATGACCTCCATCGACTTGCTCTGGAAGTGGCCGCCGGCGCACGCCTCGGCCAGGTGGTCGTTGACGACGACCGCATCGCGGCCCGGGCGATTGAACTGCTCAAAAATCGGAGGGCCGGTCGGCTCACCTTCCTGCCACTGAACAAGATTCGAGCCCCTGGGAACAGCGGTGGCGGAGCCGCCTTCACCCGCGGCAGCCGTCCCGGCGGGGACAGCGGGGCGGGGCTGATCGGCAGGGCCGTTGAGCTGGTGCGCTTCGAGCCGGTTTACGACCAGGTGTTCGCCTATGTCTTTGGCGACACCCTGGTATTCAGCGACATGGCCAGTGCACGTCAGCAGCTGGGGCGCTCACGGGCCGTGACTCTGGAAGGGGAATTGCTGGAAAAAAGCGGCGCCATGACAGGCGGAAGCTTCTCCCAACGCAGCGGTGGACTCAGCTTTGGCCGCGCCAATGACCAGGACGAAGCCGAACCACTGCGGCGCAGGCTGTTGGAGCTGGGCGAGACCCTGGCAGCCTGCAGACGGGAAGAGAGCAAACTCGGTCAGAGCCTGGAGCAGTTGAAGCCGCAGCTGCGCGAGCTGGAGCAACGACAGGCCGCCCTCGTGGCCGAACGAAACGCTGCGCACCGCAACCACGGTCCACTGCTGGAGCGCAGCCGGCAAAGGGCAGAGCGCTTGGTTCGTCTGCAGCAGGATCAGGCCTCTCAGCGGCAGCGCCTTGATGCGATCGGGCTGGAACTGACACCGCTGCAGGAGGATCTGCAACGGCTGGAAGCCGCAGAACAGAGCAGCGGAACCAACGACGACGCCGCGGCCTGGCAGCAACTGCAACAGGACCTTGAAGCAGCTGACGGACGACTGGAAAGTGCCCGCAGCAAGCGGGATGAATTGCTGAATGCCAAGCGCGAGCGGCAACTCGCTCTGGAACGACTCGGCGACCAGCGCCAAGCGCTGGAAGCGGAAGAACAGCGCCTTCAGGAGGCGGTTCAGGCCCTTTCCACAGCCCATGGTTCCTGGCGTCAGCAGCAGCAGGACCTGCAGGAAAAACGCAACACCCTGCAGCAGCAGCAATCCGAACTTCAGGAGCGATTCGGTGAACAACGCCGAGCTCGGGACGCAGCGGAAGCCGAGGTGGGGCGACAACGACAGGCACTGCAGCAGGCCGAATGGAACCTGGAGCGCCTCAAGGAGGAGCGGGACGGACTGATCGAGGAACAGCGCAGTGGAACGATTCGGCTTCAGGAGATGGAGCAGTCCTTGCCGGATCCCCGGCCGGAGATTCCAGAGGAGCTGCGCTTGAGCGGTCTCGAAGCGCTGCAGGGTGAATTGCAGGCCATCCAACGGCGCATGGAAGCGCTGGAGCCCGTGAACATGCTCGCGCTGGAGGAGCTGAACGCACTGGAACTGCGCTTGGCGGAGCTGAACGAACGGCTTGACGTGCTCAACAGCGAACGGGAGGAACTGCTGCTGCGAATCGAAACAGTGGCGACATTGCGCCAGGAAGCCTTCATGGAAGCCTTCACCGCCGTGGACGGCCATTTCCGTGAGATCTTCGCCTCCCTCTCCGAGGGGGACGGTCATCTGCAACTGGAGAATTCTGAAGAACCGCTGGAAGGGGGGCTGACCCTGGTGGCGCATCCCAAGGGGAAGGCAGTCCGGCGACTTGCGTCCATGTCGGGTGGGGAGAAATCCCTGACAGCCTTGAGCTTCCTGTTTGCTTTGCAGCGATTCCGCCCTTCGCCGTTCTATGCCCTCGATGAGGTCGACAGCTTCCTGGACGGCGTCAACGTGGAGCGTCTGGCCGCTCTGATTGCGCGCCAGGCCGAACAGGCCCAGTTCATGGTGGTCAGCCATCGCCGGCCAATGATCGGCGCTGCCGAACGCACGATCGGCGTGACCCAGGCTCGAGGAGCACACACTCAGGTGATCGGACTCCCGGATGCCGCCTGAACGTGACAGGCGGAACCCCTGCGCCACAATGGCTTGAACGACCATGGCCGAAAGTCCGCGCTTGACCCCGACCCCTTCATCCACTGACGCCATCAGCAACAGCGTTCCCAGCGACCGACTCTGGCTGCGTTCTGAGTTGATGGGCACCCAGGTGATCACCCGGGATTCAGGGCGACGTCTGGGAGTCGTGGGGGAAGTGATCGTCGATATCGACCGTCGTGAAGTGGTGGCCATCGGCCTACGCGACAACCCCTTCACCCGGTTCTTACCCGGGCTGCCCCGCTGGATGCCGCTGGACCGCATCCGCCAGGTGGGGGATGTGATCCTTGTTGATTCATCCGACTCGCTGAGCGACAACTTCAATCCGGAGCGTTACAGCCGTGTGATCAACTGCCAGGTGATCACCGAATCCGGTCGGCAGCTGGGGCGTGTGCTGGGTTTTGCCTTCGATATCGAAACAGGAGAACTCATCACCCTCGTCATGGGGGCTCTCGGTGTCCCTCTGCTTGGAGAAGGCGTGCTCAGCACCTGGGAGATGCCAGTCGAGGAGATTGTCAGCAGCGGACCAGATCGGATCATTGTTTATGAGGGAGCCGAGGACAAGCTCAAGCAGCTGAACAGCGGCGTTCTCGAAAAGCTTGGAGTTGGCGGGCCGAGCTGGGAGGAGCAGGAACGCGAGCGTTACCGCGTGAATCTTGTGCCGGTGGAGAACCAGCTCAGTTCAGGCCAGCCGCTGGAAGAGCAGCAACGACGCATCACAGCGGCAGAGACCGAACGATTCGAGCCTGAGGAAGAAATCGAATACGTGGAGCTGGAGGACCGCCGCCGCGATGCGATTCCACAGCGGCGCTACCTCGATGAGCCGATGGAGGACCCCTATCTGGAGCGGGATCTTTACCGGGGTCAACCTCCCCTGGGACGACCTCCTCTGGAGCGGGAACCTCGTGAACTGCAACAGAGGGAGATGCAGCCGAGGGATCCCGAACCAAGGCGGGCTATGCCCGCCTCGCGGCGAACCAACCCCTCCCAGCGAGAACCGATGGACGTCGAGCCCTTACCGAGACGCGAGCCGGAGCCGATGGAGGAGAGCAACCTCGACGACCCCTGGTAACGGCAGGCCTGAATCAGGAGCCCTTGAAATCCAACGATGCGCTGTTCACGCAGTAACGCTGACCGGTTGGAGCAGGACCATCAGAAAAAATATGTCCGAGATGGGCATCACAACGGGAGCAGTTGATTTCGACGCGCACCATGCCGTGGCTGCGATCCTCTTTTGTGGTGATCGCATCGGGGGATACTCCATCCCAGAAACTCGGCCAGCCGGTGCCGGAATCAAACTTTGCGGCCGAACTGAACAGCGGCGCATCGCAACAAATGCAGTGGTAGGTCCCTGTTTTCTTGTTGTTCCAATAGGCGCCGGTGAAGGCTCTCTCAGTGCCACCGCAACGGGCCACCTGAAACTGCTCGGCGGATAGCGACTGCTTCCACTCAGCCTGGGAACGCTCGATCCGCTCGGGCATTAATTGATCAATATCTGGCTGAACGTTAAGCAGATTCAAGCTGGCGGGGGAGGAGTTGCCGTACTTCCTCCGCCAGGGCCGCAACAGCTCCTGGCTGTCCCCGCAGAGCCTGAAGATCATCTCGCTGACCCTGCAAGCGTTCCGGTGCGTCCAGCCAGTCCGAAGCTTCCTCAGCAATCTGTTGCGGAGTAATCGCACCAACCCGTTCGGGCACGACAACCCGACCGGCGGAAATATTCGGCCAGGCCATCAAGCCGTTGTTGCGCAAACGCCACAACGACAGCAGCCCACCAATCAGTCGCCGCAATAGAGGGAGGCGTGCCAACAGGCCGATCGCACCGTCCCAGGCCTGCATCACCGCCAGATGCTGCGTGGGCACAATCACGATCATGGGCACCCCGAGAGCACCGAGCTCAGCGGTGTTCGCTCCCACGGTGGTGAGAGCAAGAGCGCACTGACTCAACGGACCATGGGCCGGATGCTCTTTCAACAGACGAATCCGGGTGCCTGCTTTCGTCACGAGCAGGCCATCGCTGCACTCCATGACGGACGAACCGTAAGAAGCAGCGATTGGATTGGACTCGCCAGCGAACAGAAGCAATTCCGCTTCACTGGTTGTCGGTGCGATCGGCAACAAAAAACGGCTGTTCGGCCGCAACCGGGCGAGGCGATCGGCTGTCTCCAGCAGAAATGGCATCCCCACACTGAGCTTGGCCGGCTTGGACCCCGGCAGCAGCCCAATCCACTCGCCCTTCGGCAAAGGATCAGCAGTGCGTGCGAAGGCGGAAAGATCCGCCATCAGGTCTCCAACCACTCGGCAGCGTGGTTGATAGCGAGAGGGCAGCTGCTGGCGAACAGCTTCCGACATGGCCGCCACCCGGTCGTTCCAGCCAGGCCAGCGCGCCACCCACTCGGCATAGGTGAGATGGCGATACCCAAGGCGCGCTGAAAGCAGGACAGTCCAGAACTGATCTCCACCCAGAAACACCACCACCCCCCGCCGTGGCCAAGGGCCATAACGCTGCGGTCGCAACAGCAGATCCCAAAAACGAATCGCCGGTGTGATGCGCTCAAACAGTCCCCATGGGGCTGCAGCGACATGCTCCTGGCCGGTGGCATTGGGGCAGGGAACCAGCACCAGCTGCAACGAAGCTGCCGTATCAGCCCGGCGAGGACGCAGCGGCACGATGGCGTGGAGACGTTCCGCAAGGGGCCGAACCCAAGTGGTCAGCTCACCTGGACCGTTGGAGACAAGAACAACGGCAGGTCCGGGATCGTGAACAGCAGGACGTGCCAAAAAAAAAATGCGGATGGCGAGACTTGAACTCGCAAGGCCGAAGCCACACGCCCCTCAAACGTGCGTGTCTACCAATTCCACCACATCCGCGTGGTCGATTCCGCCCCTCGGGCTTCATCGGTTGAGGATCATACCGGCAGGCAGGTCAGACCACTTCTGAGTCTGCTGATTGCCGCTGATACGATCCCTTGTCAGGCCTGAGATGTTGCGGGATGTCCATCGGCAAAGTGCTGATCGCCAACCGCGGCGAAATCGCCCTGAGGATCCTGCGCAGCTGCAGGGAACTGGGCATCGAAACGGTTGCGGTTTACAGCACAGTCGACAAGGACGCACTGCACGTGCAGCTTGCCGACGAGGCCGTATGCGTCGGCGACGCACTCAGCAGCAAGAGTTACCTGAACGTTCCCAATATCCTCGCGGCAGCCACATCACGTGGTGTGGATGCGATCCACCCTGGGTACGGATTTCTGGCGGAGAACGACAAGTTCGCCGAGATGTGCCGGGACCATGGGTTGACCTTCATTGGGCCATCTCCCCACGCCATCCGCTCAATGGGGGATAAATCCACAGCCAAGACGACGATGCAGGCGGTGGGTGTCCCCACCGTTCCTGGAAGTGAAGGTCTGCTGGCCAATCCCCAGGAGGCTGCGGTCCTGGCGGAAGAGATGGGCTATCCGGTGATGATCAAGGCCACCGCAGGCGGTGGTGGCCGGGGTATGCGCCTCGTGCCCGGTCCCGATCAATTGACGAATCTGTACAAAGCAGCCCAGGGGGAAGCGGAGGCCGCCTTCGGCAACCCGGGCCTGTACATGGAGAAATTCATCGACAGGCCACGTCATGTGGAAGTGCAGGTGCTGGCAGATCGCCACGGCAACGTGGTTCATCTGGGGGAGCGGGATTGCTCGATTCAGCGCCGCCACCAGAAGCTGCTGGAGGAAGCACCGAGTCCGGCACTGGACCCCGAGCTTCGACGACGGATGGGCGATGCAGCCGTAGCGGCAGCCCGCAGCATCAATTACGAGGGTGCAGGAACGGTTGAGTTTCTGCTGGACCGTGGCGGGGGCTTTTATTTCATGGAAATGAACACCCGGATTCAGGTGGAGCACCCTGTAACCGAAATGGTCACGGGAATCGACCTGATTGCCGAACAGCTGCGGATCGCCGGGGGGGAGCCGATCAGCGTCACCCAGGACGAGATCAATCTCTCCGGCCATGCGATCGAATGCCGGATCAACGCTGAGGATGCGAGCCACAATTTCCGGCCAGCGCCCGGAAGGATCACCGGCTGGTTACCGCCTGGAGGGCCAGGCGTTCGCGTCGACAGTCACGTCTACACCGGCTACGACATCCCCCCCTTTTACGACTCACTGATCGGGAAACTGATCGTTTGGGGACGAGACCGTGAGATGGCGCTGACCCGGATGAAGCGAGCACTCAACGAATGTGCCATCACCGGCATCCCCACCACCGTTGACTTTCACCTGGCCCTGCTGGACCGACCGGAGTTCATCAACGGCGACGTTCACACCAAATTTGTGGAACAGGAGATGCTCAAGTAAGCGTTTCGGCCCGCATCAAAACCTGGGACAGCAGTCCCTGCTGACCCACCAGCAATTCGCGCACCAGGCTGAGCAGGCCAACCCAGATCACCGGGGTGACATCAACGCCGCCGATCGGCGAAACCACCTTGCGGGTCGCAGCCAAAAACGGCTCGGTTGGCCAGGCGATCAGAGGCCAGGCACCTCGATTCAGATCCACCTGTGGATACCAGGTGAGCACGATGCGCAGAAGAAACGCCAAAGTCAATGCTGCGAGCAACAGTCCGAGGGCCAGATGGATGGCGGGCAACAGCTGAAGCAGCAGAGGCGTCACAAAGCTCAAAACATTGGCACCAACATCGTAGAAAGCAGTCTTCGATCCTTAGGATCGCTTCGGCTTTGAAAGAACGGCACCAGCCATGACCCCCTCCCTCTCCAATTTTCTGAGCAGCCTCTTCTGGGGTGGTCTGATCATCGTGGTTCCCGCCACCATCGCTCTTGTTTTAGTGAGCCAGACCGACCAAGTTGATCGCAAGCTCTGAGTCCACTGGCGCCGCTCGTAAACTGAGCGTCACTTGCAGGCGCTGCATTGGTTAACGCCAGTCTTAATTGGGCCAGCATCGTTGGGATTGTGCTGGCCGTTGGCGGAGCGCTGCTCTACTTCATGCGCACGTTCAAGCCAGCGTTGGCACGTGATTACGACGTGTTTTTTGCAGCAATTGGTCTGCTTTGCGGCGGCATCCTCTTCTTTCAGGGCTGGCGTCTGGACCCGATTCTCCAGTTCGGCCAGTTTCTGTTGGCAGGCACAACCGTGTTCTTTGCCTACGAAAGCGTGAGGCTGAGGGGGGTGGCGACAGAGCAAGCCCGCCGCTCTGCCTACTTCGACGATGAGCCGGCACCAGACCGTGATGGCCCCTCGCCAGGCATGCGTGGAGGCTGGGACGGGGAATATGAGCGCTTCGAAGAGCCTCAACCGCTTCGGAGGCGCTTCAACGGACAAGCCGACGGCTTTGAGGATTCGCCGCAGGAAGATCTTTACCGCCCGAGACGCACCTCCCGGGCAGCCATTCCGGAGGAGGCGGCAAGCCGTCGCGCCCGATTGGACGACGAGCCTCAACAAAGCTGGAGCAACCCGGACAACGAGCGATCCCGCAGGATGGCGAGATTCCGCGCTGGTGAAGTGCGCGAAGAGCGCCGTGCCGACTTCGGAGAGCGCCGCAGTGATCGAAACGACCTGAGGCGCGGCAGCCGACCGGTCGGTCGAGGCTCTGCCGGTGGCTCAGAATCCACCTCTGCTGATCGTGGTGCTACTGCAGCCAGACCGTCTCGTCCTGATGCAGAAGACGCAGCCTTCAGCGCAAGGCGTGCACCAACCAGCAGCCGCACGAACGGCGCCCGTCCTGAATCAAGCCGCAGCGACGTCAGCAGCCGTCCGGCTTCGCGCAGTCCTCGAAACAGCACAACTCCACGTCCTCGGGATAACAGCTCCCGTTTTGACGACTGAACCGTTTCCGAACGCCCCTTCTGCTGCTGATGCTGGCCGCCAGTCTGATGGGCTGCAGCGGCAGGGTCGAACGGGCTGGCGACATCGGGCTGAACCGCAGTCAGCAGGATCCAGCTCTCAGCGGTGATGGTCGCCTCCTGGCAATGATCAGTGAGCTGAGGGGGCGACCCACAGTGCTGCTGCGGAATGAGAACGGCAGCATCCAACCCGTGCCGCAACTACGCCGCCACCAACCCCACAGCTCCCCGTCGCTGAGCTGGAATGGTCGTTACCTGGCTCTGATCACCCAGCGAGGCCAGCGGCGGCTTGCGATCGTCCTCGATCGTCTCAATGGACGACTCCATCCACTTCCCCTGCCTGGAGGGCGTGATCCGATCCGCTTAAGCCTTGCACCGGACGCACGAAAGCTGGCCCTGCAGGTGGCGGATCAGGGGCAATGGCGCGTGGAAGTTCTCGATCTCAGCGAGCTGCTGGAGCCGGAGCGTGCCCCTGGAGCGGCACTGACAACACCAGCCCTCGAGGAGACCCCGTGAGACACCTCCTCGCGCTGATGCTGATGGTGCTGCCGTTCGCGATTCAAGGTTGTGGTGGCCCGCGTCCGAAGCCCATCCCGGAACTCAATGGCCTTCTGCGTCAAAGCGCCAGTGGGCGCCGAGAGCCGGTGCTCAGCCAACGCTGGATTGCCAGCCTGAGCCAGAGGGGGGGCCGCGAAAGGGTGGAGCTGATCGACCTCAACAGCCGACGCCCTGTGCCATTACCTGGCCTCAACAGGGCAGATGCTCTTCCGATCAGCGTCGCTCTCAGCGCTGATGGCGAACGCCTGGCGGTGGTGCAGCAGAGAGAGGGGCGCACCGAACTGCTGCTCTATCGGCGCAGCGTTGGAACCGTGCAACGCCTACCGCTTGAACCACCCGGTGTGCCGCGAGCCGTGAGCCTCAACGGCAATGGACGTCGCCTGG
>CAJWZN010000013.1 GCA_913050105.1 uncultured Synechococcus sp. | reverse complement strand
ACGAGATGAACAGAACGCCCGGCCTGGAGCAACAGCTGCAGGGTGCGTTCAGCAAGGGGCTGGGCGGATGCACCCGTGACCGCCAGCACATAGGGATCCATGGTCAGGGATTGCTCAGGGAGACGGGAGTTAGCTCAACGAACGTTCCTGGTGAATCAGCCGCTTCTGGGGAAGGAGACGACTCCTCCAATTCCGCAGGAATCACCTCCAGATCAATCTGGTTGCGCAGCACATCAACCTTCATCACGTTCACACGAACCGGATCTCCCAGTTGGTAGACGCGGCGGTTCTTGCGACCAACCAGACGATTTTGACGGGAGCGGTATTCGTACCAGTCGTCATTCAGCGAGCTGACATGCACAAGACCTTCGAATCGCGTTTCGCCCACCTCAACGAAGAAGCCATAACTTTGCACTCCACTGACGCGACCGTCGGCTTCCTGACCGACCAGAAGCTGTGCTGCACGGGCCTGAACCAGTGACAACAGGTCCCCTTCCAATTCCAGAACCTGACGACGGCGCGCATTGAGCCGATGGAGCAAACGACGACTGACGAGTCCATGCAGCTTCTCGTCCTGGGCCGCCGTGAACAGCGACCACTGAATGGAATCCGCGGCCCCGCGCCGTCCCAGAGCAATCCGTTCCTTCTGACGCACACTGGGCCTGTCCTTGCCGTCCTGCAGGAGCATCTGCAGCACTTGTTGATTAACAAGATGGGCGTAGCTCAAGGCTGCGCAGCACCAGGGAGCAGGCGCCGCTGAAGAGGATTCTTCTGAATCTCCAGCCTCAAGGTTGAGTTCACCATCGGAGGTGTCACCCCCTTCGGTGAACATCGGTTGAGGCAAGGCATGGCTCAGCTGTTGCTCCAGGACCCTTCTCTGATCGCAGCCTGCAAAAACACTGATCAGTTCTTGAGCGGAGGGACTGCCGTCCTCCTCGAGCTCAAGGGGAAGGTCCAGGGCTATGGCTGTCTTTGCGACATCGGTCAACACCGAACCATCCGGTTGATTGACCTCCAAGGTGACGGCCGGCAGACCAAGACTGTTCCGATGTTCTCCCCAGGCGCGGTCTGCGGCCCGAAGCAGAGGTTGAAGAACCGAGTTGGGATCTCTCTTGTCGAGGGCATCGACCCAACGGTGCCTCAGTCCGGTGGGATCCACTGCGTTCAAATCTCCCAAAGCATCCATGGCTGGTGCGGGGAGATCGAGAATCACAGCACCAGCGGCTCGCTCTTGCTCCATCAGAGAGTCGGCACAGAACAACACCGACTCCAGTTGATTCAGATGATCCTTGAGCGGTTTCAACACGGCAGGAATCGTTCGCGCCTTGGGCTTGCGATCCGCAAGGGCTGAAAGATGACTTGCCTGAATTTCAGCAACCGGTCGAATCGTGCTGAGCATGAACTCCCAGTCAGTGAGATCACCATTGGCAGAAACATCCAGACGAACCGTGATTGCATCAATGGACTCGCCGACTTTGAAGCTGCAGGCTTTCGACAGAGCTGGAGTCAGCAGGCCATGCCAAGCACCACCAAGACAAAGTGCTTCCGATCTGTCACGCAGCCATGCATCAAGGTTGTTGCCCAGTCCGATGCGTTCGGACACTGTTGGTGCGTGAATCCAGAGACGGATTCCGCCATCGCGGGCTTCCACATGAATGGCGGGAAGCGGAGGTGCGTCCTGGATGTCCCAACCGTTGAACAGAAGAACCGGCTGGTCAGAGAGATCCGTTCTGCCTTTGCTTTGTGGTGACTTGGCTGAGGCACGGGGCGCTGGAGTCGGTGCATGCAGACCGACCTTCGTGAGCAGAAGCTCCCGATCAGCAGCCGGACCACCATCCAGCGGTAGGGGGCGAGCAACACGTCCCTGAGCTGGGTACTGCGCCAGGGGGTAGCGATCGACAGCAACTTCAACCACAGCGGTTGGCGGGTCTGTGGGAAGGTGCTCGGCGGCTTCCTCACTGAGCTGAATGGTGGCGAGCATTCGGTCATCCAGCGGTGACGCCATCAGTTGGTCGTCTTGTCTCATCACCTGTGCCAGAAGCGATCGTGTCGCCCGCTCGAGAATGCATTGCACGCCTCCTTCCGGAGATCTGCGTCGCCCTCCCTCCCGCGTGACACGCACTAAAACGCGATCGCCGTTCCAGGCGTGATTCAACTGATGATCACGGATGTAGATGTCATCACCTCCGTCATCGCGAAGGGCAAAGCAGAAGCCTTTGCTGCTGCAGCGCAGACGCGCATCAATCAGGTCTTCGTTCTGGAGACGTTGCAGTTCTCCGTTCTCGAGGATTTCGAGTACGCCAACCTTGGCCAGTGCCACGCTTGCCAGATCGAGGCCAGCTTTGTCGGTCTTGTTGCTGAGCTTGAGAATCTTCGCCAGGGTCGCCAGAGAAACCGACTGGTCGATGGAAAGCTGATCCAGCAGGTCAGCGACCGAGAATTTCATGGAGAGCGTTTTCGAATCCGGCCTTCATGACCGGGAGATGACGGAGCGCCGACGGGTCAGACCTGGGCTTTGAAGAGAACTCCGAAGTTCAAGTTTATGAGTCCGTGGCCTCACCGCTTTCAAGATCCGGATCGCGACTTTGCAATAGCAACCGCGTCCCGATGATCAGGAACCCCACCGACGCAATCAGCTGCAGCAGTTCTGTCGGTACGACAGACGCCACAGAGCCGCCAGCCATTGCACCCAGAAGGCTTGCCAAAACAAGGGCACTGGCGGAACCGAGGAACACGGCAAGGGGCCGATCGGATGTACCGCTGAGGGCCACGGTCGCAAGTTGAGTCTTGTCACCGAGTTCCGCAAGAAAAACGGTGAGGAAGGTTGAGATCAAAAGCGTTAGATCCATCTGTTCAGGCTCCTGCCGAACTGAGCCACATTGATCTTGCGGCCTGCAAACCGAGCCAGAGCCCAAGACCAAGCATCAGAAGACCGGCCATCTGCTCAACGCGTCCAGGTGGCAACACCCGAGCAAGCCATTGGCCCAGCAGCACGCCAACAAGACTTGAACAGATCAGCGCCAGGGCGGCGCCAACAAACACCAGCCATGGGGATCCAGACTGAGCCGAAAGCAGCAGGGTGGCCAGCTGGGTTTTGTCACCCAGTTCAGCGACAAAAACTGTGCCGAATGTGCTGACCAACACGGCTGTGAATCCAGGGTTATCGGCTGCTTTGCTCTCAGTCATCTGTGCATTCAATCCGATTCGCTGCGTTGAGCGCGATTGAACCTACGCAGTGTGAGGCTTCTGCCGCCGTAGGTGGATCGAATCTGTTGCCGACAACAATCGGTTGCAAATGCGTCGATTTCATCTGTGTCGACGGAGAAGAGATGCCCCAGCTCGCTGACACGGCAAAAGGTTGGACGATGGTCATAAACACGGCACCGCCGTCCGCCGCTGTCGTAATGAATGCACCATCCATCGGGCCCAACCATGGATAGGTACGTTGCCTGGTCCTCTTCAGAGAGAGCCAACAAGGCTTCCTGGCGCTCCTCTGGACAGAGTCGGCAGCAGGCCCCGCACTGGCTGATGCAATGCCAACGGTGTGAGTGGTCTGTCATGACAAGCCGTCACAGAGCTTTGAATCGCAGCAGATAAGGCCTTTTGGACCGTAACCTGACCGTAGATTCGACCTGCGTAAGCGTTTTCCGGACATGGGCTTCGATTTCCATTTGATCGCCAACTTCGCGGCCCTCGCCATGATCACGTTGGCTGGCCCTGCTGTGATCTTCATCCTTTTCTATCGCCGTGGTGCCCTCTGAAGGGTCATGGGGTTAATCCCAGGCTAAGAGCGGCTTCCCAGAGCAATGTTTGGATCTGTGGATGAACCGCACGTTGGTCGCTGCTGTCGACACCAGATTCTTCAGACCAGTGGGCTTTCAGGACCTCTGAAGAGCTGTTGCAAAGGCTGAAGTTCACTCTGTCTTCACAAGGGGTTTCCATGCTCACGTTGTATCGGCGCTCGCCACGACTGATCCGACATCCCTCTTGATGCCCTCGCAGAGCCTTGAGAGTCAGCTGAAGCCGTCTCTCTCCTTTCCATAAATTCACGTTGAGTTCATAGGCCACATCAACCAGATCGGGCATGGGCTGCAACGGCAAACAACGCCAAGCAATGGCCCGGCGCTCCGTTTCTTCTTGAGCGAGTATGAGGCTCAGATGGCCTCCGTTGAGAGTTCTCCAGTCCTTGACTCGACAGGCCCGCGACCAGAACAGTGGTGCGGAATGACCGATACCAAACGGTTGCAGCTTTTCCATGGCTGACCAAAGGTCCCAGTTCACCTGGTTCAGCCGCAGACAAGCTTCCGGACGGAGTGGACGTCCCCTTCCCTGTTGGTCCAGCCAAGGTTGAGCCAGTTCATTCAGCCGTTCATGAAGCGCATGAACATGTTGTGCAGCGATGGTGAATCCCCCCGCCGCAGGGTGACCGCCGTAGCGCAGAAGCAGATCAGAACACTTGTTCAAGGCCTCATCAAGGGCGAAACCCTGAGGTGATCGTGCCGAAGCTCGCATCTGCCCAGCTCCATCGCCGGCGAGAAGCGCCACCGGACGGTGGAAACGTTCCATCAATCGGGCAGCAACGATGCCGATCACACCGTGATGCCAGTGACTTTGTGCCAGAAGCAGGAAGGGTGGAATGCAGTCGACTTGCTCCGCCTCGAGCAGCGCGATGGCCTCCGCCTCGATCGCGTCACAGAGCTCCCTTCGCTGGCGGTTGTAGTCATCACAGCGCCGAGCGAGCGCCATGGCCTGAGCCGGATCCGATTCGGTCAACAGGTCCACCACAAGAGCGGGATCACCCAGTCGGCCCACTGCGTTGATGCGCGGCGCCAGTTGGAAACCGATGTCGTCTGCGTTGAGCTGACGATCCCCAAGGCCGGCAAGCCGTTGCAGAGCTTTGATGCCTTCCGCCTCGCTCCTGTGAAGACTGCTCAGTCCCTCCAGCAACCAGCGACGGTTGGCGCCGGTCAATGGCGCCATGTCGGCAACGGTGCCAATGCAAAACAGATCACGTGCCACCTGAACTGAATCAATCCGATCCAATTGCTGAGCCACACGGATGGCCAGCACGTAGGCCAGACCAACACCGGCAAGCCCCCGATAAGGAGATCCTTCAGGGGTTGTCGCTGGATGCAGCAAAGCCGTCATCGGGGGACGATCAACAGGAATCGTGTGGTGATCGGTCACGATCACATCCATGTCCAGCGCTTGGGCACGTTCGAGGGCTTCTCTTGCTGCAACCCCGTTGTCAACGGTGACCAGGAGGCGAATGCCCTCTGCATGAAGACGATTGACCATGGCAGGGTTGAGGCCATAGCCCTCGTCCATGCGAGAGGGGATCGCCGCTTTAGGGCGAGCTCCGAGCGGTTGGAAGGCTCGCAGAAGCAACGCTGTACTGGTCATGCCATCGGCGTCGTAATCACCGCAGACAGCAAGGGCTTCCTGTTCGGCACAGGCTTGACAGACCCGCTCAACCGCCCGCTCCAGATCCGGAAAATCGATGCAGGGATCAGGCAACTCCTGGGGATGAATCAGGTCATCAACCTCAGCGCGGTCGAACCCACGCCGACGCAACATGGCTCTGAGTGGTAACGGGAGATCGATCTCCTGGAGAGGCTGGAACTCCACCACGGTCGGCAGAACCCACTGATGCGAATCGGTAGCGGTCATCAGTCAGCATTGTGACCGCGCTTTCCCGCTCAGCATGACTTCATTGCAGGCGGTGTTCTGGGATGTCGACGGCACTCTGGCCGACACGGAAATGGATGGCCACCGTCCGGCATTCAACGCAACTTTTCAGGACCTGAATCTGCCCTTTTCCTGGGATGAAACTCTTTATGCAGACCTACTTGCCATTCCTGGTGGCAAACGGCGGGTGCAGCATTACGCCATGAGTCTTGGCATGGAACTGAGCGTCGAGCAGATCGATCAAATCCGTGATCGCAAGCGAGTCCACTACCGCCAACGTGCCTTGGACGGAGCAATCCGGATTCGTCCGGGCGTGGACAGAATGCTGGCTGAGCTGAACAAGCAGGGAGTTGATCAATGGATTGTCACCTCCAGTGGTCGCGCTTCCGTGGAAGCCTTGTTTTCAGGCCAGAAAGGGCTTGAGCGCCACTTCAGCGGAATCGTGACCGCTGATGATGTCCACAGCGGTAAACCAGCTCCCGACGGCTACTTGGAGGCACATCGCCGCAGTGGGTATCCGGCGGCCTCGATCCTCACCATCGAGGATTCGATAGCGGGATTCAGGGCGTCAAGGGCTGCAGGACTCAGCTGTTTGCTGACGCCGTCTCCCTGGGAGGAGCAGCTTGAAGCGAGTTTCACCGAGGCTGCTGCTGTGTTTGACCACCTTGGAGATTTAGACAGGCCCATGCATCAGTTGGCAGGTCCCCCTTGCGCTGGAGCGAAAGTAACGGTGGAGTACCTGAGATCTCTTCTTGATCAGCGGGGATGAGCTCGTTGCAACGCACCCGGCTTTCAAAGGTTCAGAAAGGCTTGGGTCGCATCGTTGCCGAAACGGTTGTGGGCCCCTGGTGGTTGATCAGCCTGAGAGTGATCGCCCTGCTGCTCGGTTTTTTCAGTGCCAGCACCCTCACCGACTATCTGGCGAACGTTGTTCAGTCCCGCACAGCCACTGCATTGATTGCTCTGGCTGTTTGCGAACTTCTTGTTTTCCTCAGACAGAGCCTGTGCAAAAACTTTGTTCCGTTGCACTGGCGACTGTTGGACAACCTACGAATCGGCTTTGTTTACGCCGTGGTGTTGGAGGCATTCAAAGTTGGATCCTGAGGGTCGTCGCGATCTCCCCAACGAGGATCAGGAGCTCCTGCTGAGACATTTGGGGATCGACGATCCCGTTGCATGGGAAAACGCGTGGAAAGTCACAGGTGTTGTTGAGACCACATCCCACATCTGGCCTGATGGTGCCCGGAGCGACTGGTTGTGGAGTCTTGGCCTTCCGATATTGACCGAGGTGCAACGCCATCAAGGACAGCGTTGGCTAATGGGTTTGAGTGCCCTGCCAGGCTGCGGAAAGACCAGCTTCGGTCGTTGGCTCGAAGCCGCGGCGGCCCACCTGGGTCTTTCACTTCAGGTGGTGTCGATCGATGACTTCTACTTTTCTGCCACCGAGCTCGACCGCAGCATGCGAGGCAACCCCTGGGGTGTGCCCCGTGCGCTGCCGGGCAGTCATGAGCTTGACCTCCTGAACACCACAATTCAATGTTGGAAGGCCGGCAAGGATGTTCGCCACCCGTTGTTCGATAAAGCTCTGCGCCAGGGCCGAGGTGATCGAAGTGGATGGCGTATCTGCTCCGCAGATGTGTTGGTGCTGGAAGGTTGGTTTGTCGGCATCAAGCCGGTTGGTGACAACGTCAGCGTTCCAGAGACGACCTGTGGGTTAACCCCCCCCCTGACGGACCAGGAGCAAGCTGCTCGAAGACTCGTGCAACGGGCATTGAGGAACTACATCCCTGTGTGGAATCAGATCGATAGCCTCTGGCAGCTTCTGACCCTGGAGTGGACTTCACCACAGATCTGGAAACTTCAACAGGAACAACAGATGAAGCGCGATCGCGGCACTGGGTTAAGCCCAGCGGCTTTGCACGGATTCATTCGCATGATCTCCTCTGCCATTCCAGAGCAGAGCTTCAGACGGATCGAAGCTGATGTTTGTCTTGAGGTGGACCCGGAACGACGGCTCCGTCATCTCCGGGTCAGGTCGTGATTTCAGGATTCGCTGTCGTCTGTTTCGGCCACGGGATAGACAAATCCTTGAGCTCGGCCACTCAGCACAGACTTACCAATCGACATGGCGCGCTGGGCAGCGACAGCTGCCTTGGCCTTCCAGGTGGCATGGCGCTGGTTGCGCTTGCCCTTGGATGTTTTCTTCTTCGGAACGGCCATGAACGCCTAATCAACTCCAAAGGGGGATTCTCCTTTGTGATGATGCCCTGAGTCAAATCGCTAATCTCATTTCAGTGCAGATCTGACGTGTTCAGGAACATCAGCAATCGCTGAATCCACGACTGCAAAACCTGGTGGCGTGCCGTTTGTGTCCCAACCCTCTGATCTCAGCTATTCCCAGCTGCTGGAACAAATCCGCAGTGGCGATATCGCGTCACTCGAACTTGTGCCGGCACGACGCGAAGTGGTGGCCATCTTTCCAGATGGGACGAGAAGAACAGTCGGCATTTTCCTGAACGACCAGCAGATTCTGCGTGCCGCCGAATCCTCCGCCACACCTCTCACGGTGAAGGACATCCGCCAGGAACAAGCCATGGCGGGGCTTCTGGGAAATATTGGCTTGGTCTTGATCGTTGTGATCGGTTTGTCGTTCCTCTTACGACGCTCCGCACAGGTCGCGAACAAGGCGCTTGGATTCGCTCGCAGTCAACCGAAAGTCAAACCCCAGGACGATCTTGAGGTGCGTTTCGAGGATGTGGCTGGCATCAACGATGCCAAGCAGGAACTCGAGGAGGTTGTGACCTTTCTCAAGCAGCCCGAAACCTTCATTCGACTCGGAGCGAAAATTCCACGCGGCGTCCTGCTTGTTGGACCTCCTGGAACAGGAAAAACTCTCCTGGCGCGCGCGATTGCAGGGGAAGCGGGTGTGCCGTTCTTTTCGATGGCCGCCTCGGAATTCGTCGAGATGTTTGTTGGCGTTGGCGCCAGCCGGGTTCGTGATTTATTTCGCAAAGCCAAGGAGAAGGCCCCATGCATCATTTTCATCGATGAGATCGATGCCGTCGGAAGACAGCGCGGTGCAGGGATCGGCGGGGGGAACGATGAGCGTGAGCAGACCCTGAATCAACTGCTCACTGAAATGGATGGCTTTGAAGAGAACTCCGGCGTGATTCTTCTGGCGGCAACGAACCGTGCTGATGTACTCGATGCCGCGCTCACCAGGCCCGGACGTTTCGACCGTCGTATCGATGTGGGTCTCCCTGATCGAAAGGGGAGGTCCTCAATTCTCGCGGTGCATGCCCGCACAAGACCCCTTGACTCTTCAGTGGATCTGGATCAATGGGCGCAACGAACGCCGGGTTTTTCAGGAGCAGAGCTTGCCAACCTGATGAACGAGGCCGCGATTCTCACAGCGCGACAAGAACGGAATTTCATCACCGATGATCAGCTTGAGGGAGCCCTCGAACGGATCACCATGGGGCTCAGCGCCAGACCGTTGCAGGACAGCGCAAAGAAACGCTTGATCGCCTACCACGAAATCGGTCATGCCTTGGTGGCGGCATTGCTGCCCGATGCCAACAAGCTCGACAAGGTGACCATCTTGCCCAGGGGAGCCGCGGGTGGTTACACCCGGTTCATGCCGGACGAGGAGAAGCTTGATTCAGGCCTCATCACCAAAGCATCCTGTCGAGCAGATCTGGTGGTGACTCTCGGTGGCCGTGCTGCTGAGATCGTGGTGTTTGGACCTCTGGAGATCACCCAGGGAGCCAGCGGTGATCTGCAGATGGTGGCCCAGCTGGCGAGGGAAATGGTGACCCGTTTCGGCTTCTCAGGTCTTGGTCCAGTGGCCCTCGAAGGTCCAGGTACCGAGGTGTTCCTGGGCCGTGACTGGTTCAGTCAGCGTCCTGGGTACGCCGAAAGCACTGGGACGGCGATCGACGAAAGCATCCGTGCTCTGGCCAAGCAATCGCTCGACCAAGCTGTCGCTCTTCTCAGCCCGCGACGAGCAGTCATGGATCGTCTGGTTGAAGCGTTGATCGAAGAGGAAACGCTTCATCACGATCGCTTCATGCTGCTGGCAGGACTGGCCTGAATGCCATTCCATAAAAAAACCCCGTTGTCTTCAGACAACGGGGGGATAGATCTGGAACCGCTGGAGTTCAGATCAGCCGATTGAAGAAAAATATTCCTTGGAACCAACGGGATCAGGCTTCATGGTTGCTTCGCCGGGAGTCCAGTTCGCAGGGCAGACCTCATCAGGGTTGGACTGCACGTACTGGAACGCCTGCAGAACACGAAGAGTTTCGTCGACGTTACGACCAACAGGCAGATTGTTGATTGTCGAGTGCATGATCACACCATCTGGATCGATGATGAACAAGCCACGCAGAGCAACGCCTTCAGCATCGTCAAGAACGTTGTAAGCCGTAGCGATCTCTTTCTTCAGGTCAGAAACCAGGGGATAGTTGATATCACCAATTCCACCCTGATTGCGGGCGGTCTGGATCCAGGACAGGTGGCTGAACTGACTGTCGACAGAAACACCTAAAACTTCAGTGTTCTTACTGGAGAAATCAGCGTAACGATCACTGAATGCAGTGATTTCGGTTGGGCAAACGAAGGTGAAATCGAGCGGATAGAAGAACAGAACGACGTACTTGCCGCGATATTGCGACAGGCTGATCTCCTTGAATTCCTGATCAACCACAGCAGTCGCTGTGAAATCAGGGGCCTTCTGGCCCACGCGCAGGCAACCTGTGTCAGTCATGGCTGTTGTTTGATGAAACGGAACAGAACATCGGAACGCTTATCTAAAGTCGATCCGACTTCCAGTTAGGGCCAATTTATCACGGCCTTAAATGCTCCACCTCATAGGATCATCCCCATGGAAAACCACGGGATGAACTGGGACCCAGCTTTGCTGCGGAAGTACAGCTCAACAGGTCATTTTCGCCTGCTGAATCAGCTCAAGAATGACCTCATCAAGCGAGGTCTTAACCGGGATCAAGCCACAGGTGAGCTGAAGATGCCCGGCTCCGGTTCCCGATTCGGTCGTCGTGGAGGTGGCCCTCGCAGAACTCAGAACGTTTCGTCGGATTTACCCGCAACAACACCTGAACCTGATCCTCCCTCTGAGAGCGAAACACCCGGCACGTTTCGTCAGAGGCTGAATGCCATCGACATGCGGTGATCCCCGAGATGTATGATGGTCACTGGCCTATAAGCCTTGCGTCAGAGTAGCTCAGCTGGTTAGAGCACAGGATTCATAACCCTGAGGTCGGGAGTTCAAGTCTCCCCTCTGACATTTCAGATCTCGATTTTGGAGCCGAACCAAAATCGATGGAATCAAAGAGATTCAAGATCAAGGAATAAAAAATTCCTCAACCTCGTTGGCGTGGAGGCAGCACCGCAAGGGGGTTGGACGCTCCACCTCCGGGTCGACGGATCTCAAAATGAAGGTGGGGACCTGTACTGCGACCGGTGCTCCCCATCAGAGCAATTCGAGTTCCCTGCTGAACTTGTTGCCCTTTTTGAACCATCAGACGACTGTTATGGGCATAGCGGGTTGTTTCGCCATCGTCGTGGGCGATTTCAACGAGATAGCCATAAGCACCCATCCAACCTGCATGGGTCACCATGCCGTCACGGGAGGCATGAATTGATGTGCCGGTGTTGTTGGCGATGTCGATTCCCTTATGCATTCGACCCCACCGCCAGCCATAACCGGATGTGAACACCCCCTGCGTGGGCCACTGGTATTTCCGAGCCGGTCGTGGAGGCGACAGAGGATCAGATAATTGTTGAACAGCTGGCCAGCTGACACCACCGCTGATACTTGGACGAATTGCGAGCAACGACCGACCTGAGGAACGTGATACGCGCACTTCACGACCCACCTTCAATTCAGCAAGGTTGAGCTCCGGGTTGAGTTCCTTGAGCTCCATTTTTTTGATTCCATGCCGCTGAAGGAATGAATCAAGGGAATCTCCCCGTTGGAAGGAAGCCCGGTTGGCAACCTCAGGAGATGATTTTTTGGGTGGGGTGGTTCGAATGCTGCTGGCGTCAACGGTGGTGAGCATCAACAAACGCGAGCGTTGTTCGGATGGAACAACACACCAGCGGCCTTTGGAAAGATCAGCGTCAATGTCCACTCCATTGAGACGAGCCAACCGGTTTGGATCCAAGTCCAGAGAGGCGGCGAGTCGGCGCACAGGAAGAGAGCTCTTCAGCTGAACATGGATCAAACCATGGTCTGAATCAGCGTTCGCATCGGCTTTGGATAAGGGAAGAGGAGGAAGGTCCGGAACCATTGTCCGTCGACTGTTCGCCTCTCCGGGTAAGGCGGACCAAAGCCCGATGCATGCCATCGGTGTTGTGACAGCTGCAATAACAAAAGCTGTCCGCATACACCGGGATTGCACCGGTTGAAGGTAACGATCGAAACAGCTCTCTGCAAGGGGGTTTGGAGCAGTGGAGTAATCACCACAGCTGCAATTGATGCCCTGCGATGTAACTCACAAGAGCGCAGGCCACTGAGAGATTGAGGCTGCGGACACCGCCCTGTCCCTCTTCACCCACTCCGCCAGGCATCGGAATCGTGAGAATGTGATCACAGCGTTCGCGAACGGGACCCGGCAAACCCGTGTCCTCCCGGCCGAACAGCAGCACATCCCCGACCTGGAAACGAAATGTTCCCAGCTCTTCGCCGCCATGACGGCTGCAACCGATCAACCGGTGTTCTAACGGGAGCTGTTTGCTGAAGTCATCCAAACCGGGGTGTGTCGACAACTGCACATGGGGCCAGTAATCCAGGCCGGCACGTTTCAGCGATCGATCGTCAATGCTGAAACCAAGCGGTTCGATCAGGGCCAATGGCAGACGAAACGCAGCACAAGTGCGTGCAATATTTCCAGTATTGGGAGGAATGCGGGGCTCGAAAAGGGCGACGCGCAGAGGAGCCGCTGGGGAGGGCAACGTCATGGCACGGGAACGCTGAAGGTATGGAGATCGACGGCGCGGCCCTGAAGAACCAACCAACTGCGTGTGGCCTGGCGATCAAGACGTTGTGCAAGGGCACCAAGACGGTCTCGGAACAACCCACCGATAGCCGTTGGGGGAACAACTCCCCATCCCGTTTCCTCAATCACAACAATGCACAGACGTTTCAAATCGGAAAGAGCAAGAAGAAGCGCTTCAACCAAAACGTCCCACTGTTCGTCCGTTGCATCCAGATGCCATGCCACAAATCCTCCCAAGGAATCGATCAGTACATCTGATTCAGGGTCCATGGCCACCAAACCAGCACTGAGCTCCGCTTCACATTCCAGCAGCATCCAATGCTCTGGACGGCGTTCCTGATGGAGAGTCAAACGCTTCTGCCAGTCCGCATCGTCAGGACGACGAGCTGACGTGGCCAGATACGTCACGCATTCAGACTCCTTGAGCAGATATTCAGCCCATCGGCTTTTACCTCCACGACTCGGACCACTCACCAGGATGAGCTGGCGTGAAACGGAATCAACCTCCTCCATTCATTCCCTTGAGCGTCGCAACCGAAGACGGTGAAACTCGATTGAGATAGCGGAAAATCCAGTATTTGAAAATCGTCGCCAGGATCACGGGGAAGGTGGCGATGAACAGCATCACGAAGTTCTGTTGGGCAGGTAACCCGAAATGATGGGCAATGCCGTCAAGCAGAACAGTCCAGCCTTCTGGACTGTGGTACCCCACGAAAATATCCGTGAAAAGGATGATTGCAAAGGCTTTTGCCGAATCACTGAGGCCATAAATGGCTTCATCAAGAAAGCCTCGAAGAACTCTGAGTTCATTGCGACTGATTAGGCAAAGACCCACAAAAGCCACAAGACCGACGAGATCTGACAGAACATTTCGAATCGCTCGAACGCTCTCCTTATCAGCATCTTCTTTAAGTTCAGCTGCTCGGGTCGAAAGCATCTGCGTCAGTGCATCGGATGACGGCGGAGGTTCACCCTTGAGCAGAGCCTCGAATTCAACTTCTTCCTTGTAAATCCGCAGCTTTTCAACGGCATTCTCCTCGAGTTGAGGCTTGGGATAATTAAGAAAGGAGAGTTGCGGAGAAAATTTTTCAATCGCCGGAGCAATCAGGTACGTGCCGGACACCTGCTGAATCAGCAGGGGCACCAACACGAGCAATAGAAGAATCCGTAAGGACACCAGCGTTGAATCCCGACGCCGCCGAAACCCCGCGACCACGGATTCCTCCGAAGAAGGATCCAGCTGCCGGCGAACTGAATCGAACACCCCAAGCAGGGAACGGGGCAGGGGATCTGGTGCTGCTGATTGACGGCTCAGGCCGGATGAGCGCCGAGGTTGATATCGCGCTACGACAACCTCGATCAGTTGGAGCTGTCGCAGCTCCTGCAGATCCAGCTGCGATCGGTTGGCCTGAAGCGTCTGGAGTGTGGTCCGGCAGATGTCCAACGCAGTACGGAACTTGCGCAGGATCGTGGATTGAACGGAACGAGGAACTGAAAGCTCCAGTTCGGGCCTGACACGTCGATCTCCGTAGTACTCAAGTTCGAGGCTCTGAATTAACAGAGCCGCTTCATATCCCCGCTCAAGATCGCCGGAGACATCAGCAGCCTGGCTGCGGGAAAACAGACCGATCCAGTTGCGGGATGCCATGGGGAGAAGCGATCAGCGAGAAAAGACCCACCAGGTCGCCATGGGAATGATCGTGCCGAGTACCAACAGAACAATCACCCAGGTGGTGGCGTTGCTTTCCTCTGTTTCAGCTTGGGTAGGGATGTTTGTCGGAAGGGCCGTACGAATAATTTCCCCAGGCGGACCTGGATCCTCTCCACCACCAAGAACAACGCCCAAACGCTCGAGACCGTCGAGTGAAGCCTGTCGGTAGCGATCACCTTCACGCAAGGGAATGCTCATCGTGGTGCGAGCCGTGCTCTTGAGTAGTGATGGGGGCAACTGGGATTGCAGGCCGTCCTCAGTCACGATGGCGGCACGTTTGTTCTGCGTTTCGAGCAACAGAAGAAGAAGAGGCTCCTGGCCCGAACCGGACCAGTTGTCGATCAACTGCTCACCGAAGCTGTCCAGGCTGAAGCCGTAATCCAGACGCCGCACCGTGATAACCCGTGCGTCGACGCGGTCTTCGGTGAGGCCCTGCAGCTTGGATTCCAGCTCCGAACGGCTGGCGCGACTGAAAACATCGGCATCGTCCAGAACCCTCTCGTCAGGACGGGTGGAACCGAGCTCTGCGGGTGAGATGGCAATGGCTGCTGGTGTGGCAACCAGAAGTAAAAGCAGAGCAACAGCGATCACTCCGGCCAAGCGGCGCAGTGAAAACATCAAGATGAAGCAACGAGACACAACATGGGTTCAGTCTGCCTTTAGTCGTCGAGGCTGTCTCGGTTGAGTGCCTCGATGGCGGCAACGATCGTGGCTGCCTCACCGTCGGGAAGATCCACACGACGGGCGAGGGCATCGAGAAAGCTGGATTCCTCAGAGGTGACGGTTCGATCTGCGTGCACCAGGTGCGACGCCACGGCAAGCGCTGACTGTCGCTGGTTGATGCTCAGCTGAGGTAGAGCTGCGTCGACAAGCCCCATGACGCCCTGCTCACGCAGATTGTGCAGCAAGGTGTCGAACAGGTCACCCATTGCCGCCTCGGAACGATCGCGATAAAGGGATCGATACTCGAGCTGGAGACGAAGTGCATGAGCTTCATCTCTGCCGAGAGAGCCGTCACACGCCACAGCTGCCAGAGCCACTGCAGCAAATGCTTCTGCGCTTGTCATGGAATCGATGAAGCTGTCCACATTTGAGCAGGATGGAGCAGTTCTGACAGCCCCCTGAACCGGATGCCGACACCAGCACGCGTGGTTCTTTCTTGGGGCGTGGTGCTGCTGGTGCTGACTCTGGTCAATGCGCGACTAGCGGAAGCAATCACGCCGGAATTGCAGCGTGCGGAAGTTCTCTCCGGCATGACGGCTGTTGGGCTGATGCTGGTAGCCGTTCTGTGGACCCGTGCTGATCCATCCAAGGCACCGCGGCGTGATCTTCAGGGTGAACAGGGTCTCCTTCTGGATTCAGAGATCGATGCACCAACCCGCGAAGAACTCGGCTGGGGAAGCCACATGTTGCTGACGGCTTCACCAGCAGCGACGGTTCTCGTCTACTGGGACAAACGGGTTTTGCTCAGGCGAGGACTGATCCGTGATGCGGAGTTTCAACCCGGGGCGATCTGTCAGAGAGCCATGGATCGCAACACCACCATCAGCCTTGTCAATACAACTTTGTTCCCAGGCCGCCATGAATTTGACCCCCTGGTTGAGGATCTGCCCGCCGTATTGATCTGCCCGATCGGCCATCGCGGGGTGGTGGTGTTGGGCGGTTGGTCTGAGCGCTGTTTCAGCCGCTCTGATGAACAGTGGCTGAAAGGATGGACAGAGCGGCTCAGAACGTCACTGGAGTGCCTGGGGAGCCCGACTCCTGAGTGACAGGTGCCCCTCCACGAAGGCGGAACTGTGAACGAACCCTCCCATCGGCTGGATCGAAGCGAATGCGATCGTCATCGCCGACCCGACCCTTGAGTTGTTGCGCATCACTTTCAGCGATGATGTCCTGTGATTTCCAGTTCCAGAGGCAACGCTGAGCCTGGAGTTGTTCCCCCGGCTGCTCCAGTCGACAGGCCGAAATCACCTCGAGGGTTGAGCTTCCCTCATCCATCACGAAACCGATTCCACGCATCCGCATCCCCTTTCGACGACCTTCAACGGGTCCGGCGGAACGGAACTGGCGGTCCACGTAATTCCATCGTGTCGTCTGAGCAGTAACTGTTCCGCGCTCATCGCCGAGATTCAGGTTCACAGGCTTGATCAGATCAAGGAATTGAGCGGCTGTATCGCCCTCTAGAGCTGATGCCGTGAGCACACTGTCGTCATTGCGACGGGCCGTCACCGGTCCGGACACGGTCAGCCGGCCTGATTTCAGATTCCAGGATCCCGAACCACCCAAGATCTCCGTGTCGGACGCCGTTTCAGCGGTGCGCGTTTCGGGCCAGTGGAGCAAGCGAGTGGGGCCATCCAAACGCAGTTGGTCTCGATCCTGGAGCAACACGAATCGTTCAGCACTCAGCTGGGAACGGGAATCAACGGCTGTGGGCTGCTGGTCGACCACGATGTTGGAGTCGTCTGGAGTCCAGACAAGACGTTCTCCTTCAATCAGCAGACGTTGATCTGTGAGCTGTTGCAGCCTGACGTTGCCCTCGAGAACAATCCGATCACCGTCGTTGACAACAGTGGCTTTTTGGGCAGAGATCCGTAAATAAGGCTTGTCATCTCGGTAGACCAAACCGGTAGGACTCTGGGCCTCGACCGTGCGGCTTTCGAGGTCATAGCGAGCCTCCGGACTGATCAGATCCCAGTCGCGACTCCCATCATCACGACGTTGATTGAGGTTGAGGGAGCGGAAGACGAAGGGGGGTGCCACCTCATCCGCCTGATCCGATGTCGACACACAACCGGTGAGAAGTGTGGTCGCCGTCAACGGGATCAGCAGTGCTGACCGAACGGAACGATGCATGGATTAGAGCTCTCCCTCCAGTTCAAGTCGTTGCATCACAGGGGTCGGTTGGGGAAGGAGGGAACCACTTTCCAATCCACCCCAGCTGAGCTGAGCCAACCAGGCTTCTTCGTGCAGAGCATGGCCGAGCTGAGCCAGGATTCGATCGCTTAAATCCGGTAGCAGCGGAGCAAGCAGCAACCCGACAATGCGCGTGGCTTCCAGAACCGCATAGAGATCATCTCCAACGTCCACCTCTTGTCCTGGTTGCTTCATCCGACTCCATGGAGCCGTGTCATTGAGGTGGCCATTGGCAGAAATCGCCAATTGAAGGATCGCTTCCGAAGCGGACTTGAAACCGAGGCCGGCCATGCTCTCGACGACCTTGTTCACAGTGGCCGCTGCGGCCAAGGCCAGCGGATGTTCCACTCCTGCGGCAGCGGTATGGGGAGGCACAGCCTCAGCAAACCATTTACGGGCCAT
>CAJWZN010000012.1 GCA_913050105.1 uncultured Synechococcus sp. | reverse complement strand
GAAATAAATTCAATTTTATTAGCATCCCATATCTTATGATCTTCCTGACTATCAACTATTGCAACGACGCGATTTACAATATAACCTGCTTCTCTCAAGATATTCACTGCTTTAACTGCACCACCTCCTGTTATAGTTACATCGTCCAATACTGTAACTATTGAACCTTTCGGTGGTTTATTCCCTTCAATAACTTCTTTTGTTCCGTATTCTTTTGGATTCCTTCTTACAATCAATGCATCTATATGCTTGCCAGAGTAATATGCTTTCTGCGCAATACCACAAACTAAAGGGTCAGCACCTAGCGTAAGTCCGCCGACTGCTACAGAATTATCTTCAACGTGCTCTATCATTAAATGTGAGCAAAGTGCATTACCTTCACACGATAATGTAACAGGTTTACAATTCATATAATGCTGTGATTCTTTGCCAGACGACAAAGTAAATTTACCGTACCTGTATGCTCTTTCTTTCAAGAGGTGGAGCAAAGTTTTTCTGTGTTTTTCCATATCTTCACTTTAGCAGAAAAGATTTATTTTGCAACTAAGAGTTTTTACTTAAGTCTTTTACCATACCACCACCTATCTCTGCACATTGATTACCATTAAACGTTGGTACCCAACCAGCAGCAACCTAACCATTAATGGGAATATTTGCGACGCTAGGAGTCAACATTGGCACCAACACTTGTCCCCAATAGGTATTTTTAATATCTGTATATAAATGATGGGTCCCTTTGACCTCCACTGTATGTCTTTTTCGACCAATATTTTATTTTCTCAAAAAAATCCCCTAGGATTTTTTTGAGGTCCCAGGGGTCGCATAGATAGATAGTGAAGGTCAAACACCGGACAAACTTCATTTCTTCGTAAGACTGAGGCAGGGAGTCATTCCCTGCCTTTTTATTGGTGAATTATCCCGACAAGATCGTCTTGAGGTGGGACCCGTTTCCGGTGCATTCCAAGTTCTTCAATATTGAGCAAATTATTCAATCTATAATAAGTTCGTTCAATCTCAGATTCAGAGTTGCCAACATTATCTGAAATCAAACGGATACGAACTCCATTCAGAAGTTGATGCGTAACATGCGTTGAACGAAGGGAGTGGAGGGTAAATTTCTTGAAGGCAGTAGGTTTTTCTTCTCCCTTATAGTACGAAGTAAGTGCATCTTTAACTATCAATTGGTACTTCTTGCGAATATGCTCAGAAGAATAGGTTGAGACCTCCCATCGAACTTGATCAAATCTTCCTTCCTGCTCGAACCTTTTCATATCTCTCTTATCTTCCTTATTAATGGTGTGAAAAATGGGATTCAGGAATAGTAGAGTATCTTTATTTGGTTGTGCAAGAAGTGGGATCTTACCTTGAAATCTCCAACGATATTTCTTGATCTCTCCACTATTAACAATTTTATTGTGCTCTTCAATTTGCTCATTCCTTAGTCTTACACCTTTCCGAAGATGTGACTTCACCGAGTTCAACCAATGACCATTCATCACCACCGTCCTTTTTCCAGTCTTAGTTTGTGGACTAACCTGAACAATACCTTTTAACTTTCCATCCTGTATTTTGCGGACACTTGTATCACCAATGGTCAGCATCATGCCTTCATGGAAACGTCCACCAAAGTGGTACATAAAAAATATCCAGTTATAAATCCATCTTCTCCTCCACTTGATAATTTCATCGTCCCCATCTTTTGATTTTACAAATTCGTTTAGACATGCCTTTACAGCATCCCATTCGTCTGGCATAAAAGCAGGATTGGCATCTTCCTTGAACTCCTTCTTATTCCTAAGTTTCTGGATAATTGGCAAATCATTGGCATCGAGGATATTCCTCTTCACCATCCATCCCATCAGATCGTTCAAGGTAGTGAGATCGGAGTTAATTGTAGATACCGACAACCCTTGTGTATTAGTTTTCCATTTACCCTTTGTCTCGACTTTGCGGTAGTACATTCCATAATCTTCAAAACTCTGTTTTTTAATGTCAGCAATATTCCGTACTCCTACTTTTTCTGCATATGGAATTATTCGTTGATAAATTCGTTGAGAGTAAGTCTTTACAGCACTATCTCTGATCTCACCAATTCCTGATCTCTCCTGCTTCCATTCAAGAAATTCTTCGCAGATCTTGGCAAATCTGAGATTGCCTGACCTTGACCTCAAAGGTTGATTAATCGTTGCTGCATAAACATCAAGTGCTCTGTCATGAGCAATCTTGACATCAGTTGTTTGCAATGAAATATGTGAATATTTTTTGTTCCCTCTCGGTATGCGGAGTGTCAAATACTCACGATCCGCATAACCAATAATTGATGCTCTTCCGTTGAGTGTTTCCTCTTTGAACTCAATCTTGGGCATCAAACCGAAAGTGTCCAACTTCCTGTCCAACCAGGAAACAGAAAGCACCGTGAGCACTGAGTTTACTCACGATGCTTTGCGTTGTCCAACTCTTGTCCAACCTACAAATCCCTTGCAAATACTAGTGTTAGGGAATGTCGTGGGTAGCCAAATCCGTCCCCGAATGGACCGATCAAGTGACTTTACGAGTCCGTTGAAGAGCTCTGGTCCGCTTCTTCCATCGACTGAACAACTCCGTCCTTCACGACGATGGACACCTGCATCTTCTGAACAAGATTGTCGCCCACCTTCAGCTCACAGCTGCTTTCGAGCTGACCCTGCTCCACGATCTGATCCATCTCCAGCTCGCGAACCTGAGCCTGCTGCTGCAACAGGTTGCGCTTCTGCTCTTCCAGTTCGGACCTCTTGCCAGCCACTTGCTGCTGGATGTTGGCCACCTGCTCCTGGACCCTGGGATCTAGAGGGTTAGCACTCTGACGACGCACCTGTTCCACCACCTGCTGGCCTTCCTGCTCCAGCTGGGCCAACTGCTGATCAGCATTAGCGATGCCGTTGCTGATTTCACGCTCCGCTTCTTCCTTCCAGGTTGGTGTCACCACGGCACGCACGGTGATCGGACGCTTGATGGTGAGTGAAGTGACGTCAGCCATAGAAAAATCACAATGGATGAAGGGTCTCAGGCGACGCTCCTGAGGTCAATCACCGGAGAACCGACCTTGCAAGCGGCCTTCAACCTCCGTAAAGCCCCTCGATCAAGACCGAGTCGCGGGAGGTGATCCGATCACGACGCTGTTTGAGCGTCTGCGTGAGTAGGCCATTTTCAATGCTGAACGGCTCCACCAACACCACCCCGGCCAACCGTTCATCGGAACGAGCCCCGGTGCGCTGTTTCAACAACCGATTGCACTCCCGCATCAGCAACCGCAGCAGGGCCGGATCACCGGGATTGCCGCCAAGGTCCGACACCAGAGCAAGGTCCTGCGTCGTCGCCCAGGCAAGAATCGCTTCGGTACGCGGCACGATCAACGCCCCGAGCTGACGCTGGTCCTGCCCCACCAGCATGACCTGCTCAATCAACGGGCTGGCCACGAGAGCTTCCTCCAGAGGCCCAGGCTCGATGTTTTCGCCACTACTGAGAACGATCGTGTCTTTGGCGCGACCGGTCAGCGCGACCGATCCATCCGGCAACAACATGCCCAGGTCACCGGTATCAAACCAGCCATCGGAATCCAGCACCTTGGCGGTCGCCTCCGGCTTTCCGAGGTACCCCCCCATCACCTGCGGCCCCCGCACAAGAACCAGGCCTCGCTGGCGGTACCCCAGAGCCACACCTGTATCAGGGTTAACAATGCGGAAGTCGGTCCCTGGCATTGGCAGACCGGAACTGCCGCGGATGTTGCGCCAGGGTCTGCGACAGCTGATCACAGGGCTGGTTTCCGTCAGGCCGTACCCCACCAGCAGCTCAATCCCAACGGCTTCGAAAAAGGCATCGATATGAGGAGCGATGGCACCGCCACCGCTGATTGGATAGGCGAGTTGTCCGCCACTGAGCTGACGGCGCAATTTGGGCCAGATCAGGGCAGAGGCCAGTGCATGCAACGGCCAGCGAACAGCGGCTGCGACCGCACCCTGCAACCGGGCCAGCGACGACTCGGCCTCTAGCATCAAGCCACGGGCTCGGCGCAGAGCCAGGCGTTGCGCCGCACTGTTGTTTAATGCCGCACGCAGAAGGCGCTGACGGGAGGGAGGAAAAGTCTTGAGAACGTCCTCAAACCCCGCCTGTACCGACTCCCACAGCCTCGGCACCGTGGCCATGGCAATCGGCTGAACGCGTGGCAGGTCCTTCTTGAGCTGCTTGATGGTTGTGTAGGTCTGCGTGCAGGCGCAGGAAAAAAAGTAGTAGCTGGCGCTGCGCTCATAGGCATGCCAGATGGGGAGAACGCTGAGCACCGGAGAACCCGGTGCGGGATAGGCCACACAGGCCAGTGAGCGCATCTGATGAAGAAGATTGGCGTGGGTGAGCGGGACTCCCTTGGGTTGACCTGTCGTGCCCGAGGTGTAAAGCAGCGTGGCGAGCTGCTGGCGTCCATGGCTCGAGCTGAGTGAAGGCTGACCGACCGCGGATTTCAGGAACGACTCCCAGCCAACAGCACCTTCAACAGGGTCCCCTTCCAGAAGCAAAACGAACCGAAGCCCGGCGCGCTGCTGGGGTGTCAAAGCCAGACGCTCCAACAGTGCAACGTTCTGCACCACAAGAGCTGTTGCTCGGCAATCTTCAAGGATGTAACGCAACTCCTCCACAGGTGCCGATGCACCGCGAACAGCGTCCGCGGCACCCGCTCGCATCAGGCCTTGGTCAGCCACAAGCCAGCGTGGGCTGTTCTCTGCAAACAAAGCCACCACGTCACCGTTCTGCACACCGGCGCGCCGGAACGCCACGGCAGCAATGGCAATCCTCTCGGCCAGCTCACCAAAGCTGAACCGTTCCGGATGCGCCGCATGGGGGGCATCCACAGCGGTGGTGCCGCCATGGTGATCGGCGAGCCAGGGCCAGACAGCATCCACGCTGTCGAGGCTCTGCACGTAGGAATGGCGCTGCAAAGCCTGCTGTTCGCGGGCGCAGGGTCTCCAGCTGGCCGTCATCCGGACTGATTGATCGTTGCGCTCAGGCCTATCACGTTTCTGCAGACCAGACCAGACCAAATCGTGCAGCGATCGCATCCCGCAGCAACGGCTGAACCTCCGCCGGCAAAACTCCTGGCAACCATTCGGCCAGGCATCCCACCGTGCGTCCCTTGAGGCCACAGGGAGTGATCTGCTCAAATCCCTCCAGATCGCAGGAAACGTTCAAAGCAAAGCCGTGTTGTGTGATCCAGCGCCGGCAACCCACACCGATCGCAGCCACCTTGCGGTTATCGAGCCAAAGCCCGGTGAGGCCTGGCAAGCGTTGACCCTGAAGTCCCAGCTGAGCCAAAACATCGATCAACACCTGCTCCAGTTCGCGCAGGTACCAGTGCAGATCCGTCTTGTACCGACGCAGATCAAGCACCAGGTAAGCCACCAGCTGTCCAGGGAGATGGTGGGTCACTTCTCCACCACGATCAATGCGATGCAGCGGCGCCGGTGGCCGGGCGGGGTCGAAATGGAGATGCTGGGTGCTGGCCCCCCGGCCAAGCGTGTAACAGGGCGGATGCTGCAGTAACCACACTGCGGCAGGGGCTTTGGCGTCATCTAGCAGTCGTTGCTGCCAACGTCTCTGGGACATCCAGGCCTGTTCAAAGGGCACCAGACCGGAAGTCTCAAAAAGAATTGCGGAATCGGGGTGTGCCAAATCGCCAGCCGCACCTAACTTGCCGATAACTATCGGCACAGGAGTGACGCATGAAGTTGCTGATCCATGGTCGCAACCTCGAGATCACGCCGGCGTTGAGGGATTACACCCAAACAAAACTCGAGAGAGCCACCCATCATTTCGGTGATGCGGTGCGAGAGGCCGATGTACACCTCTCCGTGGCTCGCAATCCGCGAGTGCCCCAGCAAACCGCTGAGGTGACCGTTTTCGCCAATGGAACGGTGATCAGGGCCCAGGAGCGCAGCGAGAACCTCTACGCCAGCATTGATTTAGCTGCTGGAAAATTGGCGCGTCAGTTGCGTCGCTGGAAGGAACGCCACAGCGATCACCACCACAGCCATGGCCACAGCGCCTCAAACACCCCAAGCACTGATGCACTCAGCGACGACAGCCAGGTGGATGGCTCCTTGCTGGATGGACGTCAGGCAGAACTCCCCGACCCCGGCGTGCGTCGCAAATATTTCGAGATGCCGCCGATGGATCTGGGGGAAGCCCGGCATCAGCTTGATCTGATCGACCACGACTTCTACCTGTTCCGCGACCGGCAAACCGGAGAGCTCCAGGTGATCTATCGCCGCAACCACGGGGGCTACGGCGTGATTCAGGCTCGCGAATGATCCACCTCTGAGGCATGGCTGAACGCCCTAAGGAGCTTCCCGACCTACCGCAACGGCTTGATCAGGCCATTCTCGATCCTCTGCTGGCGGATGAACAGCTGCTGGAGATGTGTGATGCGGGCCGCCAGGAAGCGGTCAGAGCCATCTGCACCACGCTTCCACAGCTGACGCTGCTGCGTGACCGTCTGGGTCGCAGCGACAACAGTCCTCGACTGATCGCAGTGATCGGTTTCCCATTCGGTGCGATACCCGCCGAGCTCAAACATGCCGAAGCCGAGTGGGCAGCTGCCCACGGTGCTCAGGAACTGGATGTTGTTCCCGATTTTCATTCCCTTGCCAACAACGATGCCAATCGATTTTCAGAAGAACTGGCAGGGCTCTGCGAATTGGGGCTACCGGTGCGGGTGGTGCTCGATATGGCTCGCCTGACGGAAGAGCAGTTGGGCCTGGCCGTGGAAGCATCGGTCGACGCCGGTGCCAGTGGTCTTCAAACCAGCAACGGCTTTGGACCTCCATGTCATCCCGATCAGGTTCAGCAGTTGAAGGCCCTGTGCCGCAACCGCTGCGGCATCAAAGCTGCAGGGGGGATCCACAGCCTGGAGCGGGTGGTGGAGCTCGTGGAGGCAGGAGCCGACCTGATTGGCACCACGTCCGCTCCGCAATTGGTGCAGGCGCTGCGGCGGCCTGCGGGCTGAATGGCGGAGCGTCGACTGGAGGGTCTGGCCCTCAAGGTGGGCCCCCTGGGGGAACACGACAGGCTGCTGAGTCTCCTCAGTGAATCCGAGGGCGTGACCCGATTGGCAGTTCCTGGCGCCCGACGGCCGAAAAGCAGTCTGGCGGCTGCGGCCCCGCTCACCCTGTTACAGCTGCAGGTCGGGGGCCGCAGTGGCCTGCCCCGTGTCCGACAACTGCGGGTGCTGCGCAGCTTTTCCGAACTGGGTCGGCAACTGGAATCCTTATCTGCCGCTCAGGCTCTTTGTGACATCTGCCTGCAGATCGCAGCCCAGGATCCGGTGGAGGGGCTCCTGAGGATGTTGCTGCTGCATCTGGAGCGGATCGAACAACGCGCGCAATGTCCAGACCTGGTGCTGGCAAGCACGGTTCAGGCCTGCGTGCACCTACTCACCCTTGGCGGTTATGGGCTGCCACTGCAGAGCTGCTGCCTGAGCGGCAAGCCCCTCGATCCACCGCTGGGGCAATGGGAGTGGCGTTGCAGCCTGTTGCCTGAAGATGGCTTTGCCATTGGGGCACAGCCTGGTGCCGCCATGACGATGAACCCCTCAGAACTGGCGTTGCTGCAACGGCTCACTCGCCCCGACGTACCGCGACGACGCGATGGTGAGCTCATGGGTCCTCAGAGGGTATGGCTGCGACTGTTGAGTGTGATGGAGCGCTGGATCAGCGTGCATCTGAACCGACGCAGTCGGGCCCTGTCGATGCTTCACGACTCCCTGCTGGTAGGCACATGAGCCAACATGGCCGCGATGCAGCGCCCCCTTGAGCGGACCCACCCTTTCCTCACCTGAACCCGCTCTGCCCACCGGGAGCAATCCCGAGGGCAGCAGAGGCCTCCAGGCTGTGCTGCAACTTCGGGACTTCCGCAAGCTCTGGTTAGGACAGATCTTTTCGCAGCTCGCGGACAAGTTCTACATCGTGCTGATGGTGTTTCTGATCGATCAGCACCTGCTGCTGATGGGAGACGGCACCGGGGTTCTGGCCGATATGGCCTCCGGATACGGACTGGACATCAGCACCCGCACAAAAGTGATCACACTGTTGGCCACGGGCATCTTCGTGGCCAACACCATTCCAGCCATGGTGCTGGGCACGGTGGCTGGCGTCTGGGCAGATCGCTGGCCGAAACGCAGGGTGATGGTGGCCTCCAACGCCCTGCGCGCCCTGATGGTGCTGTTTGCACCCCTTTGCCTTTTACCTGGTCCCACCCTGCTGGGACTCCCCTGGGGCTACTGGGGGCTTGTGGGCATGACCCTGATTGAATCAATCCTCACCCAGTTCTTCGCCCCAGCAGAACAAGCCACCATTCCTCTCGTGGTGCCGAGGCAGCACCTGCTGGCTGCCAACTCGCTCTATCAGGCCACCAGCATGGGAGCGACGATTCTGGGATTTGCGCTGGGCGAACCAATTCTCAGAGCGCTGCATCACGGTCTGCTGATGGTGGGCATCGATGGGGGGGAATTTCTTTTGTTGCCGGTCTGTTACGGACTGGCGGCTGTCAGCATCACGCGTCTGAACCTGGAAGAAGCACCGAAGCCCCCATCCACCACATCGGTGTGGGCGGAGATTGGCGAAGGACTTCAGGTGCTGAAACAGGTGCCATCCGTCCGCGGCGCCATGCTGCATCTGGTTCTGCTCTACAGCCTTCTCGCCGCGCTTTACGTCCTGGCGCTGCAGCTCGCGGCTCTGATCGAAAGTCTTGGACCATCGGGGTTTGGAGCACTCCTGGCCATGAGCGGTGTCGGCATGGCCATTGGAGCCGTGGTGATCGCCCAGGCGGGCCATCGCTTCAGCCGCAGGCGTCTGAGCGCCACCGGACTCGGCACGATCACCTGGACCCTGGTGCTTCTCAGCCAACTGCGCGGCTCCCTGGTGTTCACCCTCAGCCTTTGCGGAATTCTGGGCGTCGGCGCCGCGCTTGTGGCCATCCCAGCTCAAACCACCATTCAGGAGGAAACGCCGGAATCCGAGCGAGGACGCGTGTTCGGGCTGCAGAACAACCTGATCAACATTGCGCTCAGCCTGCCCCTGGTGCTGGCGGGAACTCTGGTGAGCAGCATCGGACTGCAGCCGGTTCTCCTGCTGCTGGCGGGTCTGGCCCTGACGGCAGCTCTGATCGAAAGACCGTGGCAGCGCTGCTAGTTTTTGCGTTCGCCTGAGGAGGATCCTCAAGCTTGGTTCAAATTGCCTGGCTGGGAAAGAAGTCACCGTTTTGCGGGAACGTCTCCTACGGGCTCAGCACGACGGAGGCCCTGCGCAGCAGAGGCCATCAAACGCATTTCATTCATTTCGACAACCCTCGGGATCCGGAAAGCCATGCCACCTCACTGCTGGCAAACGATCCTGATGTGAGCCTGCCCTACCTGGTGAAATCGCAGGTCTACACAATTCCTTCTCCGAGGGCTCAAAGGGAATTACGGGAATCTCTGGAACGATTGAAACCAGACATCGTTCACGCCAGCCTCAC
Source organism: uncultured Synechococcus sp. (assembly GCA_913050105.1). GTDB lineage: Bacteria > Cyanobacteriota > Cyanobacteriia > PCC-6307 > Cyanobiaceae > Parasynechococcus. Next base: position 8,945 of record CAJWZN010000012.1, on the reverse strand, counting down.
CCTCTCACCTCTGGATTTCCGTCTGCCGGAGCTCTGCCAGCAGCTGGGGGTTCCCCTCGTTGCGACGTTCCACCCCCCTTTTGACGCTGGGCTTCGCAACATCACCGCGGGCACTCAGCAGCTCACCTATCAGCTGTACGCCCCGGCTTTGGCGAAATACGACCGGGTGATCGTGTTCTCCCAGCTCCAGGCGGATGTTCTGATCCGCCTGGGAGTCCCGGAACAACGGCTCGTGATCATCCCCAATGGGGTTGATATCAATCGCTGGTCCCCAGCCATCCCCAGCAGTCCTTCTCCATTGCTGCAAAAGGTTCGGGAACGAATCGGCCCAAAACGCATCTTTCTCTATGTGGGACGGCTGGCCACTGAAAAAAATGTGGAAGCTCTGCTTCAGGCCTGGCGGGTTGCAGATCCCCGCGACAGCCGTCTTGTGATCGTGGGAGATGGACCTCTGCGCAGCAGCCTGGTCAATCAATACGACGATGCATCGGTGATCTGGTGGGGCTATGAGCCCGACCAGGGCACACGCATCGCTCTGATGCAATGTGCCGAGGTCTTCGTTCTGCCCAGCCTCGTGGAGGGTCTGTCCCTTGCACTGCTCGAAGCAATGGCCTGTGGAACCGCCTGCGTTGCCACCGATGCCGGAGCCGATGGTGAAGTGCTCAATGACGGAGCAGGAATCGTGATGAGCACCCAGGGAGTCACCTCACAGCTGCGCACCTTGCTGCCGGTGTTGCTGGAACAACCTGTTCTGACTGCTGAACTGGGTCGCAAAGCCCGCGAACGGGCCTTGGATCGCTACACGATCAACCGCAACATCGACGCCATTGAAACGCTTTACGCCTCGTTGCTGAGCCAATCTCCGGTTCAGGCAGCCTGAATCCTGATCAGGCCAGCTCTCGGCTGCGCTCCGCTGCGGCGATGACAGCTTCCATCAGTGCCGAACGCAAACCTCCACGCTCCAGAGCACGGACTCCGGCGATGGTGGTGCCACCCGGGGAGGCGACCATATCCTTCAACGACGCAGGGTGAAGCTGGCGCTGATCCAACAAGGCTGCTGAACCAGCCAGGGTGCGATGGGCCAGACGCTGGGCCAGATCACGGGGCAACCCAGCCGCCACAGCTCCATCTGCCATCGCTTCCGCCACAAGAGCGACAAAAGCCGGACCTGAGGACGTCAGTGCCAAAAAAGCATCGAGCTTCTCTTCAGCCAGCTCCAAAACCTCGCCAACCCCAGCGAAGAGAGCCTGAACCTCTTGGCGTTGAGAGGAAGAAACATTGTCCCCCCAGGCCAGGGCTGTTAGCCCCTGGCCTACCAGTGCGGGTGTGTTCGGCACTGCGCGCACCACGCGATGAGAGGGAAACAACCGCTCCAACCGGGACAGGTTGACCCCTGCGAGGACCGACACCAGGAGAGGAGAACCACCGACAGCTGGCAATGAAGCGGCCGCATGCTCAACCTGCTGGGGCTTGATGGCCAACAGCTGCAAAGGAGCCGTCAGCACCTCCGCCGCTTCGGCCGACTCAGCGGAATGAATGACGCACCGACCGAAAACACCCTGCTTCAACGCTGCAGCTGATTCCGGACGACCAACAACAGCAGTCACCTGATCCGGATCAACGGAGCCGGACGCGATCAGGGGTTCAATCAGAGCCTGGGCCATACGGCCCAGGCCGATCACACCGATGGAAGGAGGAGACACGCTGAACGACCTCAGAGGGCGGCAGCGCCCCAAGCAGGTGATGGAGCTGCCGCCGCATCAGGCTGCTCGGCCACATCCATCTCACGGCTCACCACGGTTGGGGAAGACGATTCTTCATGGCTTGTGTTCGTCACCGTGACGCAGCTGGGAGCAAAGAGAAAGATGCTCTCGCCAACACGCTCTTGGTGGCCATCGATGGCAAAGGTGCCACCGGCAACGAAATCAACGGCTCTTTGAGCCTGATCGGGCTCCATCATCGTGAGGTTGAGGATGACCGTTTTGCGCTCGCGCAGAGCCTGAATGGCCCGAGGCATCTCATCGAAGCTGCGGGGTTCCATCAGGTTGACTTCCGCAGCGGCCGAGCTGATTCCTGGCATACCGATCACATTCGATCCGGGCAGGCTGTCGCCAAGATCGAAGGGGTTGCTGTCACCAAGTGTGGCAAGGGCTCCACCGTCGGCCTGGGCCGCCCGTTGGTCTTGCTCCACTTGATCGTCGTCGTAGACCAAATCATCCAGATCGCCATCGAGATAATCGTCACCAGCGACGACAGCACGCAGGCGGGAAATGAGCGACACCTTGGAACTCCTCTCAGGCTGAGACATGGCGGGGCTCCCGGAGACGGGGAACACCTATGACCTTGAATAACGTTTCAGCCAATCCTCAGCAAGTCAGCCCATGGCCGGCCCTGACACCGGCCGAGCCCCAAACAGCGTTGAACCCAAACGCAACCAGGTGCTGCCCGCAGCTGCGGCCTCCCGCCAATCACCACTCATCCCCATCGAACAATCCGGCAAAGCCAGGTGATCAGCCAGATCGCGGCATTCGCGGAACAAAGCCTGCCGATCGATCGCAGGGCACTCCATGGGAGCCATTGTCATCAACCCGACAACTCGCATGGCTGGAAGAGTGGAAATCTGCGGCCAGACAGATTGCAGCTGATTTGCGTCAAAACCACCTTTGCTCGGATCGGGCCGCAACTTGACCTGAAGCAGCACGGACGGAGAAACCTCTTCCTCGGAAGAGATGCGAGACATGCGCTCAGCCAGGGCCAGAGAGTCGACTGAATGAATGACTGAAAAAGCCTTCACAACGGAGCGGACCTTGTTGCTCTGCAGACGTCCGATGAAATGCCATTCAATGTCGAGATCCGCCAGATCCTCTTGTTTCGGCAGAGCCTCCTGAAGCCGACTCTCACCGAAGGCCCGCTGACCGAGCTTGGCAAGGGCCCGAATCGAACTGGATGGATGACCTTTGCTGACAGCAAGCAGCCCGGCTGAGGCGGGGAGTTCCTCCCGTAGATGCATCCAGCGTTCAGCAAGGGAACTGTTCAAGGCCTAGATGAAGGTCTGGTCAAATAACTGCTTCCAATCCTTGAGATCGGGGGCACCCGAGCGGTGGCAACGTTGCAGATGAACATCGGCATGGTGCCGGGCATCGCCGTAGGGAATCACCTCGAACTGCGCACCCCTGGGCTGCAATGTCACCAGAAAGAACATCCTCTGCGCATACAACGTGGCGTAAACATCTCGCCCTTCACCAGCAGGAGCCACGAGGTAAAGCATCCCAAAGGTGGGGTGATTGAGATAGCGCTCTGCAGCCATGTAGGCAATCTTCCTTAAGAAGCACCGTACAGAACACGCAGCACGACAGTCATCGGCAGCAACAGCGCGGCCAGACCGTTGAGCCAAAGCCTGGCTTGTTCCCTGGGTAAACGAAAGGTTGAAGGATCCAACACCTGCCCTCCCCGCGCCACAAGAGCATCAGCACCTTGCTCAGCGCGAAGCAGGATGTTGGCCAACAACCGTTCACCAACCGCGAGGACAAGCCCGAAGGACGCCTTGAACCCGAGTTGTCGCAAATTGACGGCGCGACCCGCAAGGGATCGCAGAAGGTTTTGAAGTTCCTCCTGGACAAGTGGGAGAAAACGCAGGGCCAGAAGCAGCTGAAACCCGAGTCGCTCCATGGGAAGCCCCAGCCACAGCAGCGGTTTCAGAAGCCAGGAGAGCGCCCAAACCAGATCCTCTGGGGGTGTGCTGAGCAGCACCAGATTGACGCTGTGTATCACAGTGAACAGCAGCGTTGAGGTGCGCAAGCCCAACAGCAGAGAGGCCCGGTCCACCCGAAGCGGACCGAAACGCAGCACATCCCAACGCGGCCCTTCGATCAGAGCACCCGAAAGTTCATCGGGAGGGCGCAGGGCCAGAGCAGCCGCGGGATCCGTCGCTGGCAAAAACATCGACAGCAACCCAACGCTGAGAGCCAGCAAGGTGAGAACACCCAGAGAGCGCCACCAGAGTCGCCTCGGCAGCCCGCTTGCTGCGGTGAGGAGCAGCAGAACCAACACCAGGGACACTCGCCAGATGGGCCCCGCCAGCACCGGAGTCAACAAAAAAAGCAACGACCAGCCGAGCTTCAACCGGGGATCAAGGCGACGCAACCAGCACTTCGGACCTTCCACGTACTGGCCAATGGGGATCTGCCGCAGCCAGTCCATCCTTCAGCTCTGGCGGCTCTGCTGACGGGCCAGATCACGCTCCGCATCTCTCTGCTGCTTGCCTCGCCAGTACAGCTTCAACGGCGTTCCATCAAAGCCAAGACCCTCCCGAATCTGACGTTCCACATAACGCCGGTAGGTGTCCCCGAAAAGCTTGGGATCATTGACAAACAGGGTGAAGCTGGGCGGCCGGCTGGCCACCTGAGTGCCGTAATACAAGCGTCCTTGACGTCCACCGCGGGTGGTGGGAGGACTCCGCCAGCTCAGAGCCTCCTTGAGCACCTCGTTGACCACGGAGGTGCTGACGCGACGACGGTGCTGCTCGACCGCAAGAGCTGCAAGGGCAAAAATGCTCTGCACCCTTTGCCCCGTCAGGGCCGAAGTGAACAGCATCGGAGCCCAGTCCAGGAAATAAAGCTTGGCCCTCAGCTCCTTCTCCATGGCCGACATTGTGTGGCTGTCCTTCTCCACCGCATCCCATTTGTTCACAACCACAACGCAGGCACGACCGTCCTCTTCAATGCGCCCTGCCAGCCGCTGATCCTGCTCGGTGACCCCATCAAGGACATCAATCACCAACACACAGACGTCGCTTCTGTTGATGGCCTTGAAACTGCGGTTGATACCGAAGAACTCAGGCCCGTAATTCACGCTCCTGCGGCGACGGATACCAGCGGTGTCGACCAGCCGCCAGGGTCGGTTCTCCCGGACGATGCTCGTATCGATCGTGTCGCGGGTGGTCCCTCGAATGGGGCTGACGATGGCTCGCTGCTCACCACAGATGGCATTGAGCAGACTGGATTTGCCCACATTGGGTCGACCGATGATCGCCATCTGGATCGGCTCTTCCTCGTCGCCTTCCTCATCCTTCGGCGGCAGGAAGGTCAGCACCTGATCGAGCAGATCTCCGGTGCCCACACCGTGGATCGACGAAATCGGGTGGGGCTCTCCCAGACCGAGACTCCAGAACTCAGCCGCCATGGCAAGCCCCTGCTCCGGCGACTCACACTTGTTCACCGCCAGCAACGTGGGACAGGAACGGCTGCGGAGAAAATCCGCGATCGATTCATCTGCCGCTGTTATTCCCTGCTGACCATCCACGATCACCACCGCCACACTTGCCTCCTCGAGGGCCAGAGAAGCCTGCTCGCGGATTTCCGGCAGAAACTCGCTGTCGTCGTCGAACACCAGACCACCGGTGTCCACCACCTTGAATTCACGATCACCCCAGTAACCGTCCTGATAGGTCCGGTCCCGGGTTACACCCGGCTGGTCATGAACAATCGCCTCTCGACTACGACAGAGACGGTTCACCAGGGTGGACTTGCCAACGTTGGGGCGTCCGATAATGGCAACGACGGGACGCGCCACAGGGCGAGGCTTGGTTCAATCCCTGACCCTACAGACCCGAGAAACCAAAGACTTGTCAAGGCGACGCATGAAATACAAATCAGACCGCCAGGCACCCACGTGAGCATCCAGGCTTAAACCTTCACTTCCACGTCAGGTCACCGGCAGATCACCGGGATGGCCAAAAACCGGATTCGTTGGAGCAGGGAGATCAGGTGCCAGAGGCCCCTGATCTCTCAATGGCTCATTTCGCTCCGCCAGCCAGGCCAGCAACCAGTTCACCGCCGTCGCCCGGCGGGTGCGCCGGGGGTAGAGCTCACCGATGCGATACCCCGAGAAGGCCAGCTGCTGCTTCAGCAGCTGCTTGTGGGGCTTGGCGATCGAGCGGGTCAGCCGAACGGAAGGGGGACGTTCAGCAATCAACTGGGGCGCCTCAGGGAAAGCATCCGACCACTCAGCAGGCGTTTCGGGGCCGGCACCCCATGACCCAGCCGAGACCTCGCGGTACCCCAGCCGCTCCCAGATGCGCTCGCAGACAAAACGATCACTGCAGCGGTCTTCGAGGATCTGAACCAACAGATCCCGGCTGAGAGGCCAAAGGGCAGTCACATCGATCGGCAGCATGGACCCATGCTTGCCTCTCCAACGATCCAGCTTCCCGGCCGCGGCCGCCCCCGTGAGCTCACCTGTCGCGTGCTCCAGTCCCCGCTTGCGGGCGTCAGCGACAGGATCTTCCGCCGGCTGGTGCGGCGTTGGGCACCCGAGGCGCTGCTCTTCACCGAGATGGTGAATGCAACCAGCCTGGAAATGGGGCACGGCCTCGGGAAGGTGGAGGAACTCTCAGAAGAAAAAGGACCGATCGGTGTTCAGCTGTTCGACCACAGGCCGCACTCGATGGCCGATGCCGCCCGACGGGCCGAGGCCGCGGGGGCTTATCTGATCGACATCAACATGGGATGTCCCGTGCGCAAGATCGCACGTAAGGGAGGCGGCTCCGGCCTCATTCAGGATCCTGATTTAGCCCGCCGAATCGTTGCAGCAGTAGCGGATGCAGTTCAAATTCCAGTCACGGTGAAGACCCGTCTGGGCTGGTGCGGCAGCAACGCAAAACCAGTGCAATGGTGCCGACAGCTGCAGGAGGCCGGCGCGCAGCTGCTCACCCTGCACGGCCGCACACGTGAGCAACATTTCAAAGGCAATGCCGACTGGGACGCGATCGCCGCGGTGAAACAAGCGCTCACCATTCCGCTGATTGCCAATGGTGATATCAAAACCCCCGACGATGCCCTGCGTTGCCTGCGGCAGACCGGGGCAGCGGGCGTGATGGTGGGCCGAGGCACCATGGGAGCTCCATGGCTTGTGGGCCAGATCGATGCCGCCCTGGCCGGGCGAGCGGTGCCGTCCACTCCGGGGCCTGCGGAGCGGTTGCTACTGGCAAAAGAGCAGCTGCTGGCTCTGGTGGAAGCCCGGGGGGAGCATGGTCTTCTGATCGCCAGGAAACATATGGGCTGGACCTGCATTGGTTTCCCCGGCGCACCGCAACTACGCCATGCCTTGATGCGAGCCCCGACTTCAGCCGAGGCCCTCGACCTGTTGGACCGTCAACTGCAGGAGCTGGATTGATGAAGCTGGCCGATCAAGCTCTCGATCCGGTCATGGCATGACCCCGGGCCAGGTTTGACGGATCAGCAGAAGCGAAAAGTAGGGGCGCTGGCCGGCAGGAAGCAGATCCGCCCTGCAAACCTTTTGATCTGCCCAGCCAACCCGCTCGGCGAAAAGCGTGTCCTTCAGCAGTCCCTGCCGCTCAAGGAGAGGACGAACCCAACTCCAGCGTCGTCCCAGCTTGAGCAGTGCCAATACCCGTTCCTGACGGGCGGCATCAGCAAGAGTGGTGATCAGGTCCTCGGGATGGTCTGGACATGGCATCACCAGCAGCTGGTCCTGCTGAAGAGCCAGGGGCCAGGCGCCTGCCGCCGCCGCCGCAGACATGGCCGTAATGCCAGGAATCACCCGCAGCGGACACCGAGGGAATCGCTGCTGTAGAGCTAAAACCACATAGCTGCTGGTCGCAAACAGCGACGCATCGCCTTCGCACAACATCACCACGGCATGGCCACATGCCACCTCGGCCGCAAGGGCCGCAGCCGCCTGATGCCATGCCTGACGGCGGGGTTCACTGGCCTCCACCATCGGAAACACAAGGGGGAGTCGACGCTGTTCGGGACGAATCCAGGGCTTTGCAATCGAAGCGGCCATGCTCTCCGCCCCATCACTCACAGCCGGGAATGCGACAACCTGGGCCTGCTTGATGGCGTCAACTGCCGCCAAAGTCATCAGTTCCGGATCTCCGGGACCAACGCCGACCAGGGTGAGGCGAGCGATGAGAGGGGGGTCAATGATGGACAGCGGAGAGCTCCCTCATGGATCAGATCGATGAGTCGTTTGAGCATCTTTCCAGACCAGAGCGAAGCGGTCTGCGGGGAGATGCCTCTTCCCCAGCGCGTTTGCATCGACCCTGATTCCATTCAGCGCGAGCTGAGAGCTCGCGGAATCGCTTTTGAGCAGTGGCCGACCAGTCGAAGCCTGACTCAAGGTGCCGATCAAGCTGAAATTCTTAGTGTCTATGCCAATGAAATCAATCGAATCCAGGCCGCCGAGGGATATGTCACGGTCGATGCAATCCGCATCCACCCGGACCATCCCGAGCGGTCAGCGCTCCGCAGCAAATTCCTGGCGGAACACATCCATTCCGAAAACGAAGTTCGCTTCTTCGTGGAAGGTCAGGGGCTGTTCTGTCTCCATATCAACGAGGAAGTCCTTTTGGTCCTCTGCGAGCAAGGTGATCTGATCCATGTGCCAGCCGGCACCAGGCACTGGTTCGACATGGGATCCGCGCCCTCGTTCTGCGCACTGCGGTTCTTCAACAACAGTGCAGGCTGGGTTGCACGTTTCACAGGCAATCCCATCGCCGATCGCTACCCGCGACTGGATTGAGACAAGGGCCTGCACAACACCGACGTCAGCGGCAAGCTGGTGCATCTGTGTCGGTGGAATGCCCCGTTGGCTCGTGGTCCTGTTGGTCTGCAGTGCCATCAGCAACGTTCAAGTCCTGGCTGAACCCTTGCCGGACGCGGTAGAGCGCAAAGTGGCACGTCTTGAACTGGCTCGCAGCATCCGAGCCTTTGCCGCCGGAACGCTGGCCAACGGGACCTGCCTGATCGAACAAGGAGACCTCAAACGCAGACAGGCGGAAGAGGCCATGCATATTGCACTCAGGGAACTGGGGATCCATCCCGCAGTGCTCCGCAATCCGCAGGTGCGGAAGGCATCAGAACTTCTGAAGCCTCAGCTCGACATCCATTGCGGACTGAGTGAACTGGACGCGTCAGCGGCGC
>CAJWZN010000011.1 GCA_913050105.1 uncultured Synechococcus sp. | reverse complement strand
TCACGCAGCCAGGCTGCAGGGTGGGTTGGGTGACGAAGCTGCTTGAGGGATTGAGCGTGGTGTACATCTCGATGTCCATCACAAAGGCACTGGCTCCCCACTGGCGGCAGAACTCAGGGTCAGGAACAGCCATGTCGAGCTGCTGGGAGCTGGCGATGTTGCCTTGATCGCCCTGTGTCGTGCTGGTGACGGCGCTGCCGATGCCAATTCCCACAACAAGCACTCCTGCCAGGACCGCCACGGTGAGGGTGCTGAATTTGAACCCCTCCTGCTGACTCGGCTGTGATGGCGGATAGGCGCGTCCGTAATCCCGTTCTGAGCCTCCGCGCCGGTCGTAGCGGCTGTCGCGGGAGTCACCGCGTCGTGCATCGCCTCGACGGGGATCCTGGTCGTAGCGCGGAGGAGTCACAGCAGCTCAGGAGTCCGGGGAAGACCCATCGAAAAGTTCTGAACGCGGCCGTCGGGGTTGTAGCTCAGCTCACCGGCCTGAAGCAGCTGACGGATGAAACCCTCCAGATCCGTGCCAATTCGGCGAAGGGTGTAATCGCTTAGTTCGCCCGTTCCGGCAGCTTCCACAAGGGTCTTGAACTGCTGCTGCACCTTGCTGACGGTGGAGTCGCTCCAGAGGAACTCGTTGTCTGGATCGAGATCAAGGGTGAGCTGGTCATCCGACGCCACCAGATCGTCGTTCACCACAAGAGCTGTGAACAGGCGGACATGGCGTGTTGTGCACTTCAGCAGGGTCTCGGCCATGTCACACGGGAAGGTGTGTGAAGACTTTAAGAAGCAGAAGGGGAACCAGCCCTTTTAAGGTTGGTTTCAGTATTGAGCCAGCCGCATGCGGGTTGCTATCGCCGGAGCCGGTCTTGCGGGTTTGTCCTGCGCCAAATATCTCGCTGATGCTGGCCATACGCCAGTGGTGGTGGAGGCTCGCGATGTGCTCGGCGGCAAAGTCGCCGCCTGGAAAGACGAGGACGGCGACTGGTACGAGACCGGGCTCCACATCTTTTTCGGGGCCTACCCGAACATGCTTCAGATCTTCAAAGAGTTGAACATCGAAGACCGGCTGCAGTGGAAGAGCCACTCGATGATCTTCAATCAGCAGGAGGAACCAGGCACTTACAGCCGCTTTGATTTTCCTGATCTGCCAGCGCCTGTGAATGGTGTGGCCGCGATCTTGGGAAACAACGACATGCTGAGCTGGCCTGAGAAAATCAGCTTCGGCCTGGGCCTTGTGCCTGCGATGCTCCGGGGTCAGGGGTACGTCGAAGAGTGCGACAAGTATTCCTGGACTGAGTGGCTGCAGGTCCACAACATTCCCGAACGGGTTAACGATGAAGTGTTCTTAGCGATGAGCAAGGCGCTGAATTTCATTGATCCTGATGAAATCTCCGCCACGGTTGTGCTCACAGCCCTGAATCGTTTCCTGCAGGAGAAGAACGGCTCCAAGATGGCTTTCCTCGATGGAGCACCGCCGGAGAGGCTCTGCCAGCCGATGGTGGAGCACATCGAATCGCTTGGCGGCGAGGTTCATCTCGATTGCCCGCTGCGTGAAATCAAGCTCAATGACGATGGCTCTGTGGCTGCCTTCCACATCGGTGGCATCAAGGGCAAGGAGAGCTTTGATCTCACCGCTGATGCCTACGTGAGTGCTCTACCAGTGGACCCCTTCAAGTTGCTGCTACCGGAGCCTTGGAAGCAGATGGACGTGTTCAGCAAGCTGGATGGCCTCCGCGGGGTTCCCGTGATCAACCTGCATCTCTGGTTCGATCGCAAACTCACGGACATCGACCATCTGTTGTTCAGCCGGTCGCCACTGCTCAGCGTTTACGCCGATATGAGCATCACCTGCAAGGAGTACGAAGACCCAGACAAGTCGATGCTGGAATTGGTGTTTGCGCCTGCCAAGGATTGGATCGGCAAGCCGGATGAGGAGATCATCGAAGCAACCATGGGTGAGCTGAACAAGCTCTTCCCAACCCATTTCAATGGTGACAACCCCGCAAAGCTGCGCAAATACAAGGTGGTGAAGACGCCCCTTTCGGTTTACAAAACCACCCCCGGTTGCCAGAAGCTGCGCCCCGATCAGACCACCCCGATTAAAAACTTTTTCTTGGCAGGCGACTACACCATGCAGCGCTATCTGGCCTCGATGGAGGGTGCTGTTCTCAGTGGCAAGTTGTGCGCTGGCGCTGTGGACCGCAAGTTCGGCGAGCTGGCATCATCAACCACTGCAAGTGAGCCTGTAACGGCTTAAACCATGCCCCTCGTCTCCCAGGATCTCGACGCAGCCTTCGAGGCTTGCCGTCGGGAGACCGCCGAGTGGGCCAAAACCTTTTACATCGGCACGTTGCTTCTCCCTCCAGAGAAGCGACGTGCGATCTGGGCGATCTACGTCTGGTGTCGTCGCACCGATGAGCTGATGGACAGTCCGGAGGCGCAGGCACGCCCCGTTGATGAATTGGCGGATCGCCTGGATCGCTGGGAAGCCAAGACCCGTGCCCTCTTTCAAGGTCGTATTGATGACGACCTCGATGCGGTGATGGTGGACACCCTGGAACGTTTTCCGCAGGGAATCCAGCCCTACCTGGACATGATCGAGGGTCAGCGTATGGACCTCACCTGGACCCGATACCCCCAGTTTCAAGACCTCAAGCTCTATTGCTATCGCGTGGCTGGCACAGTCGGTTTGATGACTCAGGGCGTGATGGGTGTGGATCAGGCCTACACCACGGCCCCCTGGAGTCATCAACCGGATACGTCAGATGCTGCGGTTGCACTGGGAATTGCGAACCAGCTCACCAACATCCTTCGGGATGTTGGTGAAGACCGTGGCCGAGGGCGGATTTATTTGCCCCAGGAGGACCTGAAGCGCTTTGGCTATTCCGAAGATGATCTGATGTCCGGGAAGCTGAATCAGGCCTGGCGTGAGCTGATGGCTTTTCAGCTGGAGAGGGCCCGCGACTGGTTTGCTCGATCAGAAGCCGGAGTGAGGTGGCTTTCTCAGGATGCTCGTTGGCCGGTTTGGACGTCACTTCGGTTGTATCGCGGCATCCTTGATGCCATTGAACGCGTTGATTACGACGTGTTCAACAATCGCGCCTATGTGGGCAAAGTCAGCAAGCTTCTCGATCTTCCCCGCTCTTTTTTACTGGCTCAGGCACGCTGAAGAGCGTTTAGTGGGACGTGTCCAAGTGCAATAAAAAACCCCCGTCAGCTGTCTGACAGGGGTTGATTGGAATCGTTCTCTTGGGAGAAGGGATTCAGACCGCTGTTTTCTGGTTACCCAGAAGGTCTTTCAGTTTTGAAAGCTCACCGGCCCAGCGTGGGTCAGGCGCTCCCTCACTTTTGGCATCGCTGTGTACGACTTTGTTCACCGCCTTGCGGGCCACCTGAGGTTGGCCATTCGCATTTGATCCAACACGACGGTTTCCGCCGCTTTCACGACGCTCGGAGCGCTCGACGCGCAGATTGCTGCCCCCGAAATCCTTGCCATTGAGTTGCTCTATCAAGGCGTCGGCAACTTTTTCGTCGTCGACATTCGCAAAACCGAATCCACGGCTGGTTCCGGTTTCACGGTCCAGGACAGCCTTGAAACGAATTCCTTCCCCTATGGACTTGAGCAGAGCTGCCAGCTCCTGTTCATCGAAGGTTTGCGGCAGGTTGCCGATGTACAAGCGAATGCTCATGAAGGAAGAGGAATGCGATTCGTCGGTGTCGGACCGTCATCGTTGACACACCAGCAAAGTTAATCACAGAGCCTCTCTCGCTTCAGCCCACCATCGTTGTGCCTCCCTCAGAGCCTGTTCTTGTCCCTTGATGCGCCCAAACGCGGCATTTTTGCGGAGATGAGTCAGGAGATCGCCGATCAAGGGTCCCGCTGGCACAGCCAGAACATCCATCAAAGTGCTGCCGCTCAGGGGAAAGTGGGGATGAAACAGTGGATCGTCAGAGTCCCGCCACCGATTCAGCCAGGTGTCCTGAATCTGTCGATCCAGATGAAGAATCAGCGCCGGTAAATCCGCTTCCAGATCCAGGTGCAATTGCAGGCGGTCGTCTTCTGCCAGCTGCTCCAGCCTGGAACCAGCAGTCTGAAGCCAGTAGCGGAGGCGTCGGCAACGCTGCTGCAGCGAACGGCTGGCCCGCAGCTGTCTCAGGCCCTCATCACTGATCAAGCCGCTCAGGCGGGCAAGGGGCAAAGCCTCCTGTCGTTCGTCAGAGGTCAATAACGCGGCATCGTCGAAGGCCGGGAGGTGCTGATAGGCGGCCCAGGGACGGATCAGATCCAGTTGGGTCAGTTGCTGCAGAGCTTCATCCGCATGAGGACCGGCGACCAGCTTCCGGATTTCGGCCAGGATCCGTTCGGGTGCGGCTTCCTTGAGCCGATGCCGAAGGCTGCGGATCCAGTGGGCTGTTGTCGCGTCCAGGGTCAGAGGAATCTGCGCCAGTAGTCGCAGGCCTCGCAGCAGCCGCAGGGGATCAGCGCTGAGGTTGGCTTCCCTCACGGCCCTCAGTCGCCCCTCAGCCAGGTCCTCAATCCCCCTGGTGGGATCCACGAGCAAACGATTGGTTTTGAGCGGCAAGGCAATGGCATTCAGCCTGTAATCCCTGCGCCAGAGATCGTCTTCAAGGTTGTGTCCTTCCTGTCGAGCGATGTCGATGGTCCAGCCCCGCAGCACCAGCCTGGCGATGTCCCGTGTTTCATCCAGCACCACCAAGCTGCCCCCCAGTTCCCTGTTCAGCCGCTGCGTCAATCCGACGGCGTCGGATTTCACAACCAGATCAAGGTCCTGCTGAGCCGGAAGGCGGTTGAGCAAGGCGTCCCTTACTGCCCCGCCCACCAAAGCCGTCTCCGCAGGCAGGAGGTTCAATGGCACCGGCCATTGTTCGACGGCCAAACGCTGCCAGACCTGCTCAGATTGGCTTCGGCGCTTCAGAATGTCGTCCGATGCGGCGGAGGAGGACATGTGTATCTGCGTGGACTGCCGCTGGGTCGATCGTTGCCAGGCCTATCACGCTGTGGAACGACAGCATGGTGCCCCCCACTTAACAAAGCATCCTGATCTGACACCTCGTGAGCCCCGCATTCACATCTCGGTCCTCGACCTCCCTGGTGGCTCCACAGGTGTGGAGTGGGATGTGCGGGCATGCAGCAGTTTCGACGCCGAGCCAGGACGCTGGAGCCGGCTGCGCCCCGGGGAAGCACTGCCGCAATGACGCCATTGAACCGTTGTGAGTGACGCCACCTCGTCGCCGTTGCTGCTTGCCCTGCACAGCTGCACCGATCGTTTCGGGGTCGCCGTGCAGGACTCGGTGGGCGTTCCCCGTGTTGCTGTTTTTGATGACGGCCGCACCCTCTCCAACAGCCTGATTGAGCGGGTGGATTCCCTGCTGCCCCGGAGCCGTTGGCCACAGATTCAAGGCCTTGCCGTTGCAACGGGCCCTGGAGGCTTCACAGGCACCCGGTTGACGGTCGTCATGGCCCGCACCCTGGCCCAGCAATTGGATTGCCCCTTGCTCGGCGTGAGCGCATTCGCTCTGATGGCTCAGCGCCTGCCGTGCAGTCATCAGCCGTTCTGGATCACCCAGGTTCTGCCGCGTCGCGGTGTGGTTGCCGGTCGTTACAGCATTGCTGGAGACACGGTGACAGAGCTCGAAGTTCCCCATTTGCTTGAGGATGGTCGCGTTGTCACTCCGGCACGCTCGGCAGAGCTGGATGTAGAGGCTGATGTTGCTTGTCTGCTCACTCAGCTGCAACACAGGCTGGAGCGGCGAGATCATCTCCCTTGGCAGGGTGTGTTGCCGATTTATCCCACCTCGCCAGTTGGTCCTGTTTGATGGCGGGTCTCCGAGCCGGGATTTTTTTGAGTGCCGGCCTGGCGGTATGGGTGTTCGGCACAGGTCCTCTCGCGCCCTATCGCCGTGCTCTGTTCGATCGCAGTGCACCTCAGCTTGTGCTCGTGCTTGGTGGGGATGTGGATCGTGAGCGGGTTGGAGCACGCCTGGCCCGCGAGCTGGAGCTGCCTCTGCTGGTGAGTGGTGGCAGCAACCCTGAATATGCGACCTGGTTAATCCAGGAAGAGGGGCTGGAATCCGAGCGGGTTGAACTCGATTACCGCGCCCAAGACACCCTTGGGAATTTCACCTCATTGGTGGATCAGCTTCGGGACCGTCAGGTGAAGCACCTTCTGCTGGTCACCAGTGCCGATCATCTGGCTCGATCGATGGCCGTGGGTCAAGTGGTGGCAGGAAGCCGAGGGATCCACATCACGGGCGTTCCGGTTGCCTGTGAGCCTCGCTGTGTCTCGGAGAGCACCGTGAAGAAGTGGCGGGACTGGATCCGAGCGGTGGCATGGGTGGCCACGGGGCAGGATCTCAGGGACGTGGCGGTTCCAGTTCCAACAGGGCGTTGATCCGCTCTTTTAGCAGAGCTGTGGTGGCATCCAGGTCGGGGCGACGACGGCTCGCTGGTGGTGGAATCGGAGCGCCGACCCGCAGCTGCAGTGGCACCAGACGGGGCCAGATCCGACCGCTGCCAAGCGCGCGGTGGCTGTTGACAATCGCTACCGGCAGCAGAGGAGCACCGCTGCGAGCCGCCAGCAGTGCTGCGCCTGGCAGAGGGTTGTTCACTCGGCCGTTGGCTTGGCGGGTGCCATCGAGGAAAACTCCAGTGGCCCATCCTTCGTCCAGTTTGGCGGTGGCTGTTCGGATCGCTTCGCGATCACTGGCTCCGCGGCGCACCGGATAAGCACCGCAGGCTCGGATCACAGACCCCAACAGTGGGACCGCAAACAATTCAGCCTTGGCCATGAAGGCGACCGGGCGGCCAAGGGCATGGCCCAGCAATGGAGGGTCGAGATGGGATCCATGGTTTGAGGCCACCACCAAGGGCCCGTCCTTCGGCACATGCTCCAGGCCATGGGTGCTGCCGCGGAACAGGAAGCGGAACAACGGAAACACCAGCAGACCGCTGACCAGGCGGTAGGTGAGGCTTGGTTCCGGTGTGCGAACTATCGGTGCGTCGCTCACTGGCCGAGGTCTGCAGCACCAGCAATTTGCGCTGTTGTTATTCCGTTCATGCTGCGTTTGGCCAGACCGCTCAGCACGTTGCCTGGGCCGATTTCCACCAAGGTGTCGATCCCTTCGGCCGTCATGGACGCCATCGTCTCCCGCCAGCGCACACCGGTGGTCATCTGCTGCTTCAGCCTTTCTTTCAGGGCTCCACCATTGCTCGTTGCGCTGGGATCGGAGTTGCTGAAAACCGGGATGCGGGCATCACGGAAGCTGACGCCATCGAGTGTGGCGGCGAAATGATCTGCTGCTTCAGCCATGAAGGGTGAATGGAACGCTCCGGAGACCGCCAGTGGAATCGCACGTTTGCATTTGAGCTGTTCACTCACTTGTTCCACGGCTTCCGGACGTCCGGAGATCACGACCTGAGCATCGCTGTTGTCGTTGGCGATGCTCACGCCATCGATGCTGTTGACCAGCTCGTTCAGTTCATCCCGGTCAAAGCCGATCACGGCGGTCATCGCGCCGCCTCCGGCAGCCGCCATCAGTTCGGACCGTGTTTTCATCAGGGTCAGTCCTGTTTCCAGGTCAAACACTCCAGCGGCATAGAGCGCCACCAGTTCTCCGAGGCTGTGGCCAGCCACCATGGATGCTTCGCGGCCCTGCTTGATCAGGTTGTCGACCAGCAAGGACTCGACGACGAACAGAGCTGGTTGGGTATTGCGGGTGTCATTCAGCTCATCAGGGCCATCGCCACCTCCACTTTCCCCGCGGCAGATCGCCAGCAGATCCCGCCCCAGCAGGTCTGATGCCAATGAGAAGCGCTCATTGGCGCCACTGATGCTCAGCAACTGGTCTGCCATGCCGACCTTTTGTGAACCTTGACCAGGGAAGACCCAGGCGATCGACATGTCCGTTTTGCTCTATCGCAGCCGGAGATTACGCGGGGCCGCTCCAGCGCAGCAGCGCTGCTCCCCAGCTGAGGCCTGCACCAAAGCCACTGCTTGCAATCCGATGGCCTGGTTTGATCCGGCCGTCGCGCACCGCCTCATCCAGCATCAGGGGGATGGTGGCTGCCGAGGTGTTGCCGTAAGTACTGAGGTTGCTCAGCACCTTGTTGTTGGGGATGTCGAAACGATCCGCAACGGCATCAAGGATGCGTTGATTGGCTTGATGCAGCAGCAACCAGTCGAGGCTGTCGGCAGTCGTATCCGTCTGTTCGAGCAGTCGCGCCAAGATCGCTGGAACTTCCCTCACGGCGAATTTATATACCTCCTGGCCATTCATCTGGATCGGTTGGAATCCACCGCGCTGATGACTGGCATCCGCAATCAGTGGGTCATGGTCGCTGACTTGAGGCAGCTTCAGCACGTCCCCGCGACTGCCATCCGAGCGCAACAGGAACCCCTGCAGATCATCCTGACCGTCATCAGACGCCTCCAAAACCACGGCCGCGGCAGCATCGCCGAACAACACGCAGGATCGCCGGTCATCCCAGTCCACCCATCGGCTGAGCTGATCCGCACCCACCACCAGAACCCGCCTCATGGCTCCGGTCCGCAGGTATTGACTGGCGGTCACCAGCGCGAACAGGAAGCCGCTGCAGGCGGCGGTGATGTCAAAGGCAACGGCATTCACGGCACCGATGCGAGCCTGCAGTCGCGGGGCTGAGCCAAACAGATCGTCTGGAGTGGAGGTGGCCAGCAGGATCAGATCAAGGCTCTCTGCGTCCCAGCCAGACATCGCCAGCGCACGTTCAGACGCCTGCCCGCAGAGTTCTCCCAGGGATTCGTTCTCCCCGACCACATGCCTCGCTCCAATGCCGGTGCGGCTGCGAATCCATTCATCGCTTGTCTCCACTCGCTGCCCCAGCTCTTGATTGCTGATGGAGCGGGATGGAGTGGCACTACCGCATCCCCGCAGCACCATGCCAGCGGTCCTGGGGAGCTGCTCGGCCAAAGCGGTGGGTCACTGAATGGCGTCAGTCAATCACAACCGCTCTGAAGAGCGACCAGATCCTCCATAACGCCGTGGCTAGCAGCTGAGTGGGCGATGCGCAGGGCACTCACCACAGACAGCGCTTTGCTGCTGCCGTGACCGATCACAGCAACTCCGTTCACGCCCAGCAGCAAGGCGCCTCCATGCTCGGCGTGATCGAGTCGTTTCTTGATCCGGCGCAAGTTGCTGCGCAAAAAGGCTGATCCCACCTTGCCGCGACGGCCTCGGGGCAGTTCCGCGCGCAGAACACCCAGCAGCACGCTGCCCACTGATTCAAGAAATTTCAGCAACACGTTGCCGGTGAAGCCGTCACAGACGACCACATCGAATTCTCCGGAGAGAACATCACGACCCTCACAGTTTCCAGCGAAATGCAAACGCTGTTCATTCCGCAGCAGCTCATGGGTCTTGATGGAGAGGTCGTTGCCTTTGCACTCCTCTTCACCGATGTTGAGCAATCCAACCCGTGGACGTTCCACCTGAAGCACGTCTCGGCTGTAGATGTTGCCCAGCAGAGCGAACTGGTGCAGGTAGGTCGCCTTGCAATCCATGTTGGCGCCCACATCCAGCACCAGCACAGGCTGGCTTGGGTCTTTGGTTGGGAACAAAGCGCCGATGGCGGGTCGGTCGATTCCCTTCAGGCGTCCCAGTCGGAAAATGGCGGATGCCATCACGGCTCCGGAATTACCGGCTGAATAAACCGCCAGCGCTTCGCCCCGTTTCACCAGGTCCATCGCCACATTGATGCTGGCGTCACGCTTGCGACGAACGGCGGTGGCTTCGTCATCCATGCCGATCGAGGGACCGCTCCCCACCAGATCGAGATGACCTGCGGACTGAGCTGCATCGAGCCTGTCCCGCAGGCCATGTTGATCTGCTGCTGCGAGCACGCGGTCGCGCTCTCCGACGAAACGCACCTTCAGCGGCAGTCGATCAATGGCCTGCAGACATCCATCCAGGATCGGCCCTGGCGCGTGATCACCACCCATTCCATCCACAGCCACCCAGAGCCGGTCGGCATCGTTGATTCCGCTCTGCTCATCTCCGCCTTGGAGACGACGCAGTGGATCAAAAACCAGGGGTTGCAAAACCTGGCTGGCAACACTGCCGGCACCGGTCACAACGGTTTCGGCAACGCTTGTGGCTGCGCTGGCAGAGGTTGTGGCGCTGTCCACAAGACTCGTCACAGCGGCGTTGCGCCGATACCAAATCACCAGACGACGGATCGCCCGGGGTCGGTTGCTTTTGCTCCTGGACTCAGGGGTCAGAGCGGAATCAGGGTCCTTCGGAAGCAACGGAGTCGACGATGCGCTGGAACAGGTAGCCGGTGCCGCGAGCCGTGAGGATCAGCTCCGGATTGGCTGGATCATCCTCCAGTTTGGATCGAAGCCTGGAAATGTGGACATCAACGACACGGGTATCAACGTGACGCTCGGGGGTATAGCCCCAGACCTCCTTGAGAATCTCGCCGCGGTTGAACGGTTCGCCCGAACGGCTGACCAGCAGCTCCAACAAACTGAATTCCATGCCGGTGAGCCGAATGCGTTCGTCTCCTCGAAACACCTGGCGTTTGTTGGTGTCGATGCGTAAGTCGGCGACCTGGATCAGACCGGAATTCGGTATTCCAGCCACTGGATCTTTTTCAACCCTGCGCAACACGCAGCGGATGCGAGCTTCCAGTTCCTTGGGGCTGAAGGGTTTCACCACATAGTCATCGGCACCCAGTTCCAGTCCGGTGATCCGGTCGGCAACATCCCCAAGTGCCGTGAGCATCACGATCGGCACATCCGATTCCTTGCGCAGCTCCTGGCAGACCCCGTAGCCGTCAAGCTTCGGCATCATCACGTCAAGAACCACCAGATCGGGGGAACAGTTGGGAAACAGCTCCAGCGCCTCAGTGCCATCACAGGCAGTGACGACGTTGTAGCCAATCATCGACAGACGGGTTTCAAGGATCCGCCTGATTGAGGCCTCATCATCGACCACGAGAATCGTTTCTTTGGTTGAAGCCGTGGCCGTCATACGCCGAGGCACTAATACCTGGGGTCACAAATAAGTGCCCGCGCCCCCGTCCTGTTCATCCAACGGCAACTTTCTTCACAGTTCGCAGTGCCTAAAACCGTCGCTGTCTTCGTTTGTCAAAGCTGTGGGGCAAGAGCCCGGCAGTTTTTTGGTCGCTGTCCGGAATGTGGAAGCTGGAATTCCCTGGTTGAACAACGGCAGCCCTCCACGGACGGGCGACGCCGCCGCGAAACCCCAGATCCGGCTCAGGTGCCGGCTGCTCGCCGATCCACGGCGATGGCCTCCTTGGATGACAAACCCCTGCAGAGGTTGGAAACCGGCTCTGGGGAATTTGATCGGGTGCTCGGTGGAGGGCTTGTGCCCGGGTCCCTTGTTCTTGTGGGGGGCGATCCGGGGATTGGTAAGAGCACCCTGCTTCTCCAGAGCGCGTCGGCGATGGCTCGCCAAAGCTCCGTGCTGTATGTCAGCGCCGAGGAATCAGCCCAGCAGGTGAAGCTTCGCTGGCAGCGGCTCTCGGGAGCTGGGGCATCCGATCTGCAGCTGCTGGCTGAAACCGATCTGGAGCTGGTGCTTGAAGAACTGGAGGCGTTGCGGCCTGATGTGGCGATCATCGACAGCATCCAGGCTCTGCATGACGCCAATCTCGCCAGCGCCCCCGGATCCGTCGGCCAGGTGAGGGAGTGCGCGGCGGCGCTGCAGCGGCTGGCCAAGCGCCAGACCACGGCGATGATGCTGGTGGGCCACGTCACCAAGGAGGGAATGCTGGCTGGCCCGAAGGTGCTTGAGCACTTGGTGGATGCCGTGCTCACCTTTGAAGGCGATCGTTTCGCCAGCCATCGGCTGCTGCGGGCAGTGAAAAATCGCTTCGGCGCCACCCATGAACTTGGCTTGTTCGAAATGCAGGCCCAGGGTCTGGCGGAAGTAGGCAATCCCAGTGAACTGTTCCTGAGCGATGCCAGGGCCTCCGGTGTTGCCACGATCGTGGCCTGTGAAGGCACCCGCTCCCTGGTGGTTGATCTTCAGGCGCTTGTGAACGTCACCAGCTATGCCAGCCCTCGCCGAACCGCCACTGGTATTGGTACCAATCGCCTCCACCAAATTCTGGCCGTGCTGGAAAAGCACATGGGATTGCCGTTGTCGCGCTTCGACTGCTACCTCGCCGTGGCCGGTGGACTTGAGGTGGAGGAACCAGCGGCGGATCTGGGAGTTGCTGCAGCGGTGGTGGCCAGCTTCCGGGATTTAACCCTTCCAGCAGGAACCGTGCTGATCGGCGAACTCGGCCTGGGCGGGCAACTTCGGCCTGTGGGGCAACTGGAGCTGCGCCTTCAGGAAGCTGCTCGTCTGGGCTTCCGGCGCGCTGTGGTGCCCCGAGGCAGTGGCCTGGGGGCTCTGGCTTCAGGATTGGATCTGGCGCTGCTGGAGGCCGACGGCGTCACCGAAGCGCTGGTCCTGGCCCTTGGTGACGATGTGAATGTTCAGAAGTAAACGTCCACGTTGCTGCGGCCCGTGGACTTGAGCCAGTTCTCGATGTCCAAATAGCCGCCCGGATTGAGGCGTACGGCCTGTGTCCATGATTCGGCCGCCTGATCAAACCATCGATCAGCATCGTCCTGACGGCCTTCCTCTTCAGCGATCCGCCCCCACTTCTCGAAGATCAGCCCCATGTTCTTCAGACAGGAGGGCTGTTTCGGATTTTCATCCAGGGCCTGGCGGTAGGTCTCTATCGCCCGCTGCTCCTCTCCGTTGGACATATAGATAATCGCCATGTTTTTGAGCGTTTCACTGCGATCTGTGTGGTTCTCCTCGAGCTTCAGCGCCTCCTCATAGTTCTCCAGGGCTTCGGCGTAATCGCCGTCGTTCTGAGCTGAGAGGCCATCTCGGTAGTACACGTAGGCCTCTTTCGAACGAGCATTGATCGGAAGCAGCTTGACGATGAGGTCCGCCATCACCGTGAAGCTCTTGTCGATGAAGTTGTCGTTGCGGTTGCTGCGGGGCACGGCGCTACGGCGGATTGACACCATCCTGACGGGATTGGAGCCCGACCTAGCCTGGCCGTAACGATCCATCGCCCGTGACTCAAGCGGTTAAGACCGTTGTCCTCGATGTTGAGGGCATGAAATGCGGTGGTTGTGTGCGTGCCGTGGAGAAGACGCTGCAGGAGCAGCCAGGGGTGCAACGGGTTGATGTGAACCTGGTCAGCCGTGCTGCCTGGCTTGATCTGGAGAACGATGCGGTCAGCGTCGAGGCTGTTCTCAGTGCTTTGACGGACCGTGGCTTCCCGGCCCGTGAGCGACAGCTGGAGGACGCTGCAGGTGCCGCCCGTCATCCGGGGATTTCAGGGCTGAGCTGGTGGCAGCAGTGGCGACAGCTGATGGTGGCGCTGATGCTGCTGTTGCTTTCAGTGCTGGGCCATGTGAGTGAGGCTGGCCATCTCGCCCTGCCCATCATCGGCAGCCTTTCGTTTCACGCCGTGTTGGCCACGGTGGCTCTGCTGGGGCCGGGCCGACCGATTCTCAGTGGCGGTTTGGCCGCGGCTCGTGCTGGTGCTCCAAGCATGGACACCCTTGTGGGTTTGGGGGTAGGCAGTGCCTACACCGCCAGCATCGTGGCCCTGATCTGGCCCCAGGTGGGTTGGCCTTGTTTTTTCAATGAGCCGGTGATGCTTCTGGGTTTTGTCCTGCTGGGACGATTCCTTGAGGAGCGCGCCCGTTTCCGCACCGGTCTTGCACTGCAGCAGCTGGCGCAGTTGCAACCCGAAACGGCCCGCCTAGTGCTGGCGGATGGAGCCATCCGGGAGGTGCGTGTCGGGGCTCTCAGGCCAGGTGAGCGACTTCAGCTCCTTCCAGGCGATCGGGTGCCGGTGGATGGCCTTGTGCTCGAGGGGCAATCTGCCGTGGACGTTTCGAGCCTCACCGGTGAACCGATGCCGTTGCAGGCGGAGGCGGGAGCCGAGCTTTCCTCAGGCAGCCTGAATCTTGAGGCTCCGTTGCTGATGGAGGTCACCCGTGTGGGTGCTGAAACTGCTCTGGCGCGCATCATTCGTCTGGTGGAGCAGGCGCAGGCCCGCCGGGCTCCGATTCAGGGTCTGGCGGACAGGGTGGCCGGTCGTTTTTGCTATGGCGTGATCGGGTTGTCAGTAGCCACGTTTCTGTTCTGGTGGCTGTTCGGTGCCACCCATTGGCCTGAGGTGCTGCAGGCGGCAGCTCCCGGTATGCCCCATGCCGCAATGGATGGCCATGGCATGCATCACACCGGCCTTGGCAGCGGTGCGACCACGCCGATCGGTCTTGCTCTGCAATTGTCCATTGCCGTTTTGGTGGTGGCCTGCCCCTGTGCCCTGGGTTTGGCAACGCCCACGGTCATCACGGTGTCCACTGGTCTGGCTGCCCGGCGTGGCTGGCTGTTCCGTGGCGGTGATGTGATCGAAACCGCAGCTGGGCTCGAGAGGGTGGTTTTTGACAAAACCGGCACACTGACTCTGGGTCGCCCGTTGGTGACCGCTGTTGAGGGTGAAGATCCCGATCGCCTGCTGCAACTGGCGGCGAGTCTGGAAGTCAGCAGCCGCCATCCCCTGGCCCATGCACTGCTTCAGGAAGCCCAGCGTCGCGACCTGCCGTTGTTGGAAACGGACTCGGTCCGCACCATTTCTGGGGCAGGCCTCGAGGGCGAGCTTGCAGGCTGTTCGGATCTGATCCGAGCGGGCAAACCCGACTGGCTTCAGAACGCTGGCGTCACCATTCCAGAGGCGTCGTTGACGTGGTTGTCGAAGGCGGAGGGATCAGTGGTGGCTGTTGCTTCGGGGTCGTTACTTCTTGGACTGATCCAGGTTGAAGACCAGCTCCGCCCGGATGTGGAACCCGCTCTTGAGCGCTTGCGTCAGCAGGGCCTGGGCTTGGCCCTCTTCAGCGGGGATAGGGAGACCCCCGTGCGACGACTGGGTGATCAGCTCGGCTTCTCCTTGGATGCTCTGGGCTGGCAGATGCTCCCGGAGCAAAAATTGAAGCGACTTGAGCAACTCAAGGCTCAAGGAACTGTTGCGATGGTGGGAGACGGCATCAACGATGCGCCGGCTCTAGCGGCGGCCGACCTCGGCATCGCCATCGGTACGGGCACGCAGATTGCCCAGGACACTGCCGGCTTGGTGCTTCTGGGCGATCGGCTGGACAACCTTCCGGAGGCTCTTGCGCTGGCTCGACGGACCCTCTCCAAGGTGCGGCAGAACCTGGTCTGGGCCTTTGGGTACAACCTCATCGCCCTGCCGATTG
Organism: uncultured Synechococcus sp.; assembly: GCA_913050105.1. GTDB lineage: Bacteria > Cyanobacteriota > Cyanobacteriia > PCC-6307 > Cyanobiaceae > Parasynechococcus. The sequence goes on along the minus strand of CAJWZN010000011.1, from coordinate 4,880 downwards.
CAGCGGGTGTGCTGCTCCCCGGTCAGGGATTGCTGCTTTCACCTCCTCTGGCTGCGCTGCTGATGGCGCTGAGTTCAATCACGGTGGTGCTCAATGCCCTGGCGCTGCGGATCAGATGAAGGGACGTTTCATCGTCCTGGAAGGGATCGACGGATGTGGCAAAACCACGCAGCTGGAGCATCTGGTTCGGTGGCTTCCTTCTGCGGGTCTGATGCCCGACGCAGCCGAACTCCTGCGGACCCGAGAACCCGGGGGAACATCCCTTGGACTGTCTGTGCGAGAGCTGTTGCTGCATACAGCTGCAGATGACGCCCCGGCCCCCGTCGCTGAGTTGCTGCTCTACGCGGCTGATCGGTCTCAGCATGTCGAGACGCTGATTCGTCCTGCACTCGAGCGGGGCGACTGGGTGATCAGCGATCGGTTCTCAGGGTCGACCCAGGCCTATCAGGGCTATGGCCGTGGTCTGAACCGCTCGTTGATCGAGCAGCTCGAGCAGATCGCCACCGGTGGCTTGCAACCGGACCTAACCCTGTTGCTGGAGCTGCCGTTGGAGGAGAGCCTGAGGCGTAGACGCGGCGAGGCGGCGGATCGAATTGAGGCTGAAGGTCAGGCGTTTTTAGGTCGAGTTGGTGAGGGTTTTGCCGATATGGCGAAGCAAAGAGGTTGGTTCCGGGTCGATGCGGCAGGTGCTCCGGAGGATGTCAGTCAGCGTCTGGAGCAGGTGCTTCTGGAGCAATTGGGTGAGTGATTTGTTCACCGATCTGATCGGGCAGCCCCTTGCTGTCAATTTGTTGACGGCAGCGCTGCAGAACCAGCGTCTTGCTCCTGCCTACCTCTTTGCGGGCCCGGAGGGTGTGGGGCGCCGCCTTGCAGCGCTGCGCCTGCTGGAGGGGGTGCTGGCTGGTGGGGTGTTGTCGTCTCGTCAGCGGCGCCGTCTGATGGAGCGCAATCACCCGGATCTGCTTTGGCTGGAGCCCACATATCAGCACCAGGGACGCTTGTTCACCTGTGCTGAGGCGGAGGAAGCCGGACTCAGTCGCCGGACTCCGCCTCAGCTGCGGTTGGAGCAGATTCGAAGTGTGAGTCGGTTTCTGGCACGTCAACCCGTGGAAGCCGAGCGGGGGATGGTGGTGATTGAAGCCGCCGAGGCCATGCCGGAGGCGGCGGCCAATGCATTGCTGAAAACGCTGGAGGAGCCTGGGCACGGTCTGCTGATTCTTCTCACAGCTGCTCCCGAACGGCTGCTGAGCACGATTCGGTCCCGCTGTCAGTTGATTCGCTTTCTCCGGCTTGGCGATGGCGATGTTCAGACGGTGCTGCAACGCTGCGGTGAACAGAAGCAAGATCCCCTCGAACTTCTTGCGATGGCTGCAGGATCACCTGGTGCATTGCTTGAGCATCGCCGCCAGCGGGATGCATTGCCGGTTGATCTTGTTGAACGTTTGGAGGCGTTGCCCCAGGAACCAATGCAGGCTTTGGCTTTGGCTCGGGATCTTTGCGAGAGCCTGGATGGACAACAGCAGCTCTGGCTGATCGATTGGTGGCAGCAAAAGCTTTGGCGATGCGGTGCCGGCAGTGGAACGATGCATCGCCTGGAAACCCTCAGACGCCACTTGCTTGGGTTTGTTCAACCCAGACTTGCCTGGGAAGTGGCGTTGCTGGACCTGAGCGTGAGCTGAAATCAGGCGCTGGCTCGGTCTTCTTGCTGCTTGCGTTCTTGGCGAGCCATTGCCACAACGTCTTGCAGGCCGTCAAGGTCGCCTCCGATCGGTAGCTCCAGGCAATATCCCGCTCCGTACACAGTTTTGATGAAGCGAGGTTTACGAGGATCCGGCTCCAATTTGGTACGCAGGTGACGAACGTGAACGCGGATGGTTTCGATGTCGTCGTCTGGTTCGTATCCCCAAACCTCTTTAAGGATCAGCGAAGGCGCCACGGTTTGACCGTGACGTTGAAGCAGGCAGTGCAGCAGCTCAAACTCCAGATGTGTGAGCCGCACGGGACCATCGAACCAGATGGCCTCAAACCGTTCCGGCACCAGGGTCAGCGGACCGTAGCTGAGAATTTCGTTGTGATTGGAGGATCCAACAGGAGCTCGATCGCTGCGACGGAGCAGGGCCTTCACACGAGCCTGTAATTCTTCGAGGTCAAAGGGTTTGGTGAGGTAGTCATCAGCGCCGGAGTTGAAGCCACTCACCTTGTCTTTGGTGCCCCCCAGAGCAGTCATCATCAAGATTGGAATGGAAGCGGTGCGGTCGTCCCGCCGCAGCCTCTGGCAAAGCGTCAATCCATCCACTTTGGGCAGCATCAGATCCAGCAGGATCAGATCCGGGGTGTACTGAAGTGCCAACGCCTGCCCTTTGATTCCATCGTCAGCGCGCTGAACATCAAAGCCGCTGTGCTCAAGGTGGCCACTGACCAGATCGCGCATGTCCTGGTCGTCTTCGATCAGCAGGATGCAAGGCTTCATGGATCGGGCGAAGGAAAGGCTGAAAAGAAAGCGCTGGTCTTTCAGGAACGACGCTGAGCAGATTCTCTCAAGCTTTTGTGGTCTCTGCAGATTTCACCTTTAAGGATGTTTTTTCTCGTAATTCTCGAGATCGATTGCGTTGCAGTTGTTTTTCGGCTCTGAATCCCCTCGGTCGATGCTGAGGTGTTCAGGAAGTCTTCCGCTTCGGGCAACCGCCTGTCATGAAAATTCCTTTTTTGTCAATAAAAAAGCCCCAGCAAATGCTGAGGCTTTCAAGTTTCAAGCTCCCCGGGCGGGATTCGAACCTGCGACCAATCGATTAACAGTCGACCGCTCTACCGCTGAGCTACCGAGGAATGGCTTCCCGGAGAACCTACCTGCCAGGCCTCCCGGCTCGCAAGTGCTGGAGCAACTCGTCACCAGCGCGCCAGGGGCCGATACGGCCAGCGCGCATCTCCGCAGCTCCTTCAGCGCATGAAAGTTCTTCGAGTCGATGGGTGATCCACAGGGCTGTAAGCGGCTTTTGCGGCCTTTGGCACAGGGATTGCACGGCTTCCAGCACCGTTCGCTGGCTTTCTGGGTCCAGGAGTGCTGTGGGCTCATCAAGAAGAAGCAATCCTGCATCGCTTGCCAAGGCTCCAGCAATGGCAAGGCGCTGCTTCTGCCCCCCGCTGAGTGCATGGATCGGACGTTGACCAAGTCCGTCGAGCCCGAGCTCCTCAAGCAGGCTTTTCATCCGAATGCAGCGCTGTTCTGTTGTGAGTTCCCCAGGCATCCCGAGCATCAGGTCACTCCCTGCTGTTGGCAAAAGCAATTGATGGTCTGGGTTCTGAAAAACAAGGGCAGCGCGGTGGGGCGATTCGATCTGCCCGGCCTGCGGTTGCAGCAGGCCGGCGATCAATCGAAACAGGGTGCTTTTGCCACTGCCGTTGCTTCCCACCAGCATCCACAGTCCAGGCCTGGGAATGGTGAAGTTGCATCTGTTCAAGGCGGTTGATCCGCCTGGCCAGCTGTGACTCAGGTTTTCAACGCGAAGTTCCGCTGTTGCTACATCACCCTTCAAGGGAAAAGCCCGGCCGCTTGCTGCCACCCGTTGCAGAAGCTTTTTCGTAGAGCTGAACGGCCAGAATCTCACTTGTCAACAGGGTGACCTTCTTGCCTTCGACTTTCTCGCAGGTGAGTTCAAGCAGCCGAGGTTGACCGCTTTCCAGTGTTTGACGGATCTGCTGATAAAGGGCCTCGGCGTCGTTGTGTTCCTTTCGTTGCACTGACACTGGGAAGGGGCTCATGCGCAGGGCCAGTTCGATGACGTACACGAAAACAAGAGGCAATCACGACGTCATCTTCGCGGAGGACGTTCGGCAGCGGGGGGTGGGATTGCTGTACTGCCTGAGTAGATCTACTCATCCCAGTCGTTGTCACGAAATTGATGCCCCCATTACGGGAATCAGCCCCTACAGTCCCGATGTAACGCTTCATGAAGCGACTTTCTCATGACGATCGCTGTAGGACGCGCGCCTCAGCGGGGATGGTTTGACGTCCTCGATGACTGGCTCAAGCGCGACCGCTTCGTTTTTGTCGGCTGGTCCGGCATTCTTCTCTTCCCAACGGCCTACATGGCCATCGGTGGCTGGCTGACAGGCACCACCTTTGCCACCTCCTGGTACACCCACGGCATTGCTTCGTCGTACCTGGAAGGTTGCAACTTCCTCACCGCAGCTGTTTCAACCCCCGCTGATGCGATGGGTCACAGCTTGCTGTTGCTCTGGGGCCCTGAAGCCCAGGGTGATTTCGTCCGCTGGATTCAGCTCGGCGGCCTCTGGGCCTTCGTGGCTCTCCACGGCGCCTTCGCTCTGATCGGCTTCATGCTGCGTCAGTTCGAAATTGCACGTCTGGTTGGCATTCGCCCGTACAACGCCATCGCCTTCTCAGGCCCGATCGCGGTGTTCGTCAGCGTCTTCCTGATGTACCCCCTCGGCCAGAGCAGCTGGTTCTTCGCGCCATCCTTCGGTGTGGCAGCGATCTTCCGTTTCCTCCTCTTCCTTCAGGGCTTCCACAACTGGACCCTGAACCCCTTCCACATGATGGGCGTGGCCGGCATCCTCGGCGGCGCACTGCTTTGCGCCATCCACGGTGCAACGGTGGAAAACACCTTGTTTGAGGATGGTGAACAGGCCAACACCTTCAAGGCGTTCGAGCCCACCCAGGAAGAAGAGACCTATTCAATGGTCACCGCCAACCGCTTCTGGAGTCAGATCTTCGGTATCGCCTTCTCCAACAAGCGCTGGCTGCACTTCTTCATGCTGTTCGTGCCTGTGATGGGTCTTTGGACCAGCTCCATCGGCATCATCGGCCTGGCCCTCAACCTGCGCGCCTATGACTTCGTGTCACAGGAAATCCGCGCTGCAGA